>JAHJUV010000112.1 GCA_018828825.1 Planctomycetota bacterium
ATTTTTATATATAACATACTTGCTTACAAGGCCTTATGGTTTTTTATTTAAGATTTGCGATTGAGTATGTATTTTAAAACAGACATTTTTATTTGGAGAGCGTAAGTTTTTGTTGTGGTTTTTAAACAATGTTGGCTAAATTCACAACTTCCCAGGTTTGAAATTTACAGCAAAAACCACATAAGTCTATATTTTAGGCATAGTTAAGCAAGTTAAGATGGGGTGTTTTTAATACAATCTCTTTGGTATATTATTTGCAACAGTCCTATAAAGACAAAGGTATTAGCTTTTTTACTAATATTTGAGGCATGAAAGTGATGGGAGGAGAAAACAACAGGAGAAAGCATAGGCGACTGCTTGTCAGGATGGGGATATTGTGTCGTAAAATTGGCACGATGGAAGACCACGCATTTGTCGGCAATAGTGTCAATATAAGCCCTGACGGTCTATTGGTTGAGAGCGGACAGGATATCGCTATGGATACGGGTGACCTTTTCAATGTTGAGATGGACGTACCCCGCGCGGACAGGGCGGACCAGATTGGCGGCAAGGTTTCAGCGTATGCGAGGGTTGTAAGGATAAACGAAGCCCAGCCCGACCAGAAAAGCAATAAAAAACAGGTGGCATTTCAGTTCTGCACCCGGCCGCAGTTCGATATTTAATCTCACCGGCTGTAGTTGACGCCGTTGACATCCCGAGCTGTCGGCATTAGTATCGGAAAATATGAACCCCGTTAGAGACAATAAATTAACGATGTTTGACAGTTGCCAGTGGCAGCCTGTCTCTAACGGGGTGAAAACTTTGCGATATTTCTTTATCCTGTTATTTCTTGCTATGCTGGTGTCTGGCTGCCGGGAAAGTCAGAGCAGAGGAAAAACCAGGCTTGCAGACCTTATTCCAAAAGACCGCTCCGCAAGTGAGGATAAATCTTCCGTCGGCCTGTATGTATATGTATTCGAGCTCGACAGAGATAAATATCCAACAGTACTGGAAGGACTGTACGACATCAACGATTTGCCTGTCGAATATAAAAATTCCGGAAGTTTTGCCGGCAACGGACTTGTCAGTTGCGGCGGAGATATAACTACGTGGGCAAAGTTGGCACAAATTTTAGTCGATTCGAAAGCCCGAGTTGCCAAGCGAACTATTACTTATATAAGTGAAGGCATAGACGACGATGTTGTAATCACTGCTTTAGATAAGCCGAGCTCTGCCCGCTATCACCAGGGCGGCGGTACTTCCATCGGGATTGGCCTGCCTGCCGGAAAGGTTTCTTTGCGATTCAACACGAAACCGGTTATCGGTCTTAAGCAAATCCGCAGACTTAGTATCACACCTGTTTATAAAGCAGAAATAACTGTTGATAAAAAACAAACGAGCGGCAGGGCGAAACCTGTGTTATGGGAGTTTCCCTTCAGTTTGACCTCGCTTGATGTGTCCCTGCGTCCGGGCCAGTTTGTCTGTATAGCTCCAAACCCGGCGAATTTTCCGCAGGAAGGGCCGGAGGCGGTGGGGCAGATAATGTTCTGGGCGGACAAACCGAGACTCGTCATAAGATTCTGCCTTGTGGCCTGCAGTCTTATAAATGATTGATTCGAGCCCTTCAAAATCACAGGATAATAGTTAGTAAACAAGAGTATAGGAGACGGGATTTCTGGTTTTGGTCAATTATGTCGGCATCGACAAGCAGGGCTTTTGCCGGTGGAAAACGAGGAAAAACAAGCCTGTCGGATTAAGTGCAAATTCTTTTTAAATTTTTTGCGAAAATTCCTTATAAAAACTTTACCGATTGGCCGATAGCACTTATATTAGGCGGTGTAGCCAAAAGGTTCAATTCCGTCACTGGCGGAAGCGAGCAAGGAAGGTCCTAAAACAATTTTTAACGGATTAAAAATATGTCCAGTCAACCACGGGAAACGAAAATACTGATATATCTTGTGGTTTCTATGACGATAGGAGCGGCACTGCTGATGGCACTGGATAGTCAGTCCATATCGGCGGGGGCGTTCAGTCTCGCAAGCTACTCTTCACTCGGCTCAATTTCATCAGTTACGCAGACCCGTCAGGGTGCAACGGCTGACAGGTGGGACAGGATAGAAGTATTCTACAGCAACACCAAAGGCGGCGACCTTGCTCAGTTGGCGTCCCTCAGCGGTCTGACAAGTCCGGACGACCTTAATTTTCATTTTGTTGTCTGCAACAGTCTCGGCGCACTGGACGGCCAGATACAATCGACGGAAAAATGGCTCAATCAGTGGTCGGCTCTGCCGGGCGCGGCCTGGTACGGCAGCAGCAAAACAATCCGAATTTGTGTGATAGGGGAAGGCAAAAGGACGCCGGCGTCAGATTACCAGGTAAGCAGGATACAAGAACTGATAGATTCTCTTTCGAGGAAATACGATATCAGTCCGACTAATGTCAGCTATCCGGCGGGCTGGCAGTTGTAATCCCGGCGTGTTCGGTTTTCATTTTTTTCCAGCCAGTTGTCTAATCACATCAAATCAAGAACGCTTTACGATTAACGCAACCGTAACGAGCCTCGCACTTGTCTTTCATAGCTTTAGCGAAGGAGGAGCCGCAACCGTTAAACGTATGGTTTATCCGACGATGCCGAGGCGTTTGAGGGTATTTTTCGACCATCGCATAGAGCGCATCTGTGCGTTGATAAGGAGCAATGTTACTACCAGCCATAAAAGGCTGAATCGCATAACTATTAAACCGATAGCTCCGGCGGAATACTCGCTGGAGTTCTCCCAGGCGGAGAGCAGCTCGGCAGGGGTGTAAATCACGCCGAAAAGGACAGATTTGAACATTAACTGCCACGGAAGAATAAGCACAACGACCAGAAACGATACGAAAACAGCCTTGGTGATATGGCTTATTCCGCCGAGCCTTCCGACAAGCGAAATCTTCATAGCGAAAAGGAGCGTCAGAGAATAGATGATCGCAGAAACTGCGAGCAGATAATTGCAGACCCTAATCGTCCACGCGATATGTGCGAATTTGATTTTTATCTGCGGATAGTGTTTTGCTGCTGCAGCGGCATTGGGGTCGGCTTTTGCGGAGTTGGCATCGGCAGTTAGGGCCTGGGCGGCCTGTTCGATTTTTTCAGTTTTGGTTTCGATTTTCGCTTCCTTCTTGGCAGGTACGGCCAGTTTTACAATCATAACGGAGACGGGCGCGATACTGTTTTGGGCCACTTCGCCCGGCAGTTCGATATATTTCGTCGGGGTCAGCCAGAAAATACTCTGCAAAATCAACAGGCAGAAAAAACTGATAAAGAAGAAGAAATTTTTACTGCTTTTGAGTGTTCCAATAGCTTCAAGACAATCGGTGGTTTCGAGAAGCTGGTCCTGTTTTTTTGATTCGTCAGCCATTTTATTTCTCCTTAAATCTCGGCCATTTTTTATCGGCACATAGGGCTTTTAGACTATTGTGTACGGCAGCTATCGTTTTTTCAACATCCTTTTTTGTTAAAGCGGAGGAAATAAACATCGCCTCGAAAGGACTTGGGGCCAGATAGATGCCGTTTTTGAGCATCTCGGCGAAAAACGCCTTAAATAACAATGTGTCGGCAGCCTTTGCATCGTTGAAATTTTTTACGGGTTTTTTCGTAAAAAAGCAGCTTAAAAGCGAACCAATTCGGTTTATCGTCATAGGGACAGAAGCTTTTTTGGCCGCTTCGGCAAGACCGAGGTGGAGCATTTTCGACTTTTCTTCAAGGCGGGTATAAAATTTTTTGTCTTTTAAGATTTTCAAAGTCGCAATCGCCGCAGCGGTGGCGAGGGGATTTCCGCTCAAAGTGCCAGCCTGATAAACCGCCCCTGCCGGAGCAAGCATATCCATAATGCCAGACCTTCCGCCGACGGCTGCACAGGGCAGGCCGCCGCCGATAATTTTTCCAAGGCAGGTCAAATCAGGCTTTACTTTAAATATCGTCTGAGCCCCGCCGAAACAGAGGCGAAAACCTGTAATTACCTCGTCAAAAATCAAAAGGGCATTATTTTCATCGCATAGTTTTCGCAGTGCCCGCAGGTAGCCGGGTTTTGGAAGTACAACGCCCATATTCGCGGCGACGGGCTCAATTATGCAGGCGGCGATTTTGTTTTTGTATTTTTTAAAGGCACGCTTAGCCGAGTCTATGTTGTTAAAATCGGCGACCAGAGTAAGCGAGGAAAGAGATTTCGGTACACCGGGGCACAGGGGTTTAGAAAATTCAGCGGAGCCTGAGCCTGCACTGACGAGCCCCGTTAGAGACGAGGGATCTCTGATGCCTGCCCCACTTTGGGGTGTCTCTAACGGGGCGAGCATTGAATCGCTATGGCCGTGATAGCAGCCGCTCATTTTCAGTATGTAATCTTTGCCGGTAAAGGCGCGGGCGAGGCGAACCGCTGTCATAACGGCCTCAGTGCCGCTGCTGACAAGGCGTACTTTGTCAATTGAATCGAAGGCGTCAACAATCATTTCGGCAAGGATAGTTTCGGCGTTAGTCGGGGCGCCGAAAGACGTTCCTTTTTGGGCGGCGGTTTTTACCGCTTTGACCACAGATGGATGTGAATGGCCGAGTATCAAGGCTCCCCAGGAGCATACGTAGTCGATATATTCCCTGCTGTCGATGTCATAAATTTTGGAGCCTTTGCCTTTTGCGATGAAAATCGGTGTGCAACCGACAGACTTGAACGCCCTGACGGGCGAGTTTACCCCTCCGGGCATCAAACGGCAGGCTTTCTTAAACTGTTTATGCGATTTCATCTTTTTAACTATAATCTTTACCCCCACACCAATATCGTTAATAATTCAGACTGCTTTAATTAGATATTATCAGGATGATAACATTGAGTTCCAAAAATGTCATTTAGAATATTGGTGTGGGGGTAAAGTGCCAAAAGTGCAAACAGTTGCGCCAAAAAGCGGTTTGTTTTTTTATTGCAAAAAGCGGCGAATTGCGTATACTCTGCTTTTCTTAAACAAACGCGGAAAGTGTTTGTAAGCTGTTTTTGTTAAAATAGTTGCAGTCGGCAAAACAGATTCTTTTAACCTTTTTTGGAGAGTGATATGCATCTGGTTAAATGGTTCCGTAAGAATATGACCAAGTTGATGGCGATATTCGTAATACTGATTATGGTAGCCTTTGTTATGCCGAGCCTTTTGAATCAGCTTGCCAAGCCGAGGATGGGCGGAGATGGAAGTGCGATGTGGCTGTACGGCAAGGACAAGGAAATTACCATCAATGACATCAGACAGGCCACCGCAGAGCTTGCGGTGCTTCGCGGTTTGTATGTAAACGAATTTCTCATTCGTCAGCAGGACTTAAGGCTGATATTTCTTGGCCGGCTGCTTTTTCCGGAACCTGACGGGGCCGCAAGGCTGAGCGATGCAATTAAAAACGTTTCTTTTCGAAGCCAATTTTATATAAGCTTTTCGAAGATAGACGACTTTTTTGCGCAGACCCGCGGCAGGTCGGAGCTTTTCTGGATATTGCTTAAAAGCGAAGCGAAGCGAGCCGGCTGTGCAGTTTTTCCCGAACAGGCGGGCGAAATTCTCAGTAGGCTTATTTCCCAGGTTACGAACAATCAAATGGATGCGGCAACAGCCGTTAATAGAATATGTTCAGCAAATAATATGACCGACCAGCAAGGACTGGCCGCATTTGCGGATGTTCTGTCGATTATAATCTATTCAAAGGTCGTAAGCGATGTCGAAAATGTTACTGAGCCGCAGCTTGAAAATGTCTTTGCAAGGCTGAAGGAAAAAATCAATGCGGAATTTGTGCCGTTCAGAGCCGAAGATTTTCTAAGCAAAGTATCGGAACCGGACGAGACACAGATAACGGCACAGTTCGAGAAATACAAAAATTATCTGCCCGGTGAGATTGCCGATGATAATCCGTATGGTTTTGGGTACAAATTTGGCCCGCGAGTCTCGCTGGATTACATTATTGTAAAGCTTGAGGACGTCAAAAAGCTGGTTGCTATGCCTACCGAGGAAGACGCTGAAAATTATTACCAGCTTCATCTCGATGAATTTACACAACAGGTGGCTACGGATGCGAACGACCCGAACAGCGGAACGGTGGTGCGGCAAAGAAGCTATGCCGAAGTGGCGGCTATTATAAAAGATATACTGTACACCCAAAAGGTAAGGTCTCAAAGTATGAAGATTCTCGGCCGGGCAGTAGAGCAGGCCGAGGCGGACTTCGAATCGCTTGATTTTGAAAAGGCAAGCACAGAAGAGTTTAAGTCCAAAGCGGGTGATTACGGGACTTCGGCTCAGGTTGCTTCAAAAGAATATAATATAAAGATATATACCGGCAGAACAGCATTGCTTAGCGCCGGGGAAATACAGTCAAATAAATATCTGGGGTCGCTGTTAATGGCAGGGCGAAGTCGAATACCTGTGGGGTTTGCCAGGCTCGTCTTTGCTGTAAAAGAACTTGGCGACGAGGCGAGCAAGCTTGGGCCGTTCGATACGCCGATGCCGAAAATGTATGTGAGCGTCGGGCCGCTGACGGATGCGGCGGGAAGTATTGCGGCTATGGTGCGTGTTGTTGAAACTGCGAATTCTGCGGCGTCTGAAAGTATCGGACTTAACTATCAAAAGAATCTTCCGGAGATTGCGGAATCTGCCGAGACGGAAGAAAAGACTTTTGTTTTAAGAGATGTCGTAGCGAAAGACTGTAAGCGGTTTGAAGCAATGAAAATTGCCAGAAAAACCGCGGAAGAATTTCTTGGAACAGCTAAAAAACAGTCCTGGGACGCGGCGTTACAGAAGGTTAACGCTTCCTATGGCAAAAAAGATGATACCAAGACGGACAAGAAGACATTTGAGATGCAGACATGGAACGACAGAAACAGGGTTTTGCAGACGGATATAGAAATGACAAAAATGAAAGTTTCTGATATGCCGGGCACGAAAAATGTTATCAACGAAAGCATAATTTATGCCGGACTTGTTGATGTGTTTTATAAACAGTTCGAGAATATGCAGGTTACGAAAGAAGAGCTGCCGGTGATTATCGAATTCAAGCCTCGCCTTTCCTGTTATGCGGTAAAAAGTCTGACTTGTGCTTCCGGTACGACAGGAGAGTATGAACAAATTCGGCAGCAGTTGGCATTCCAGCAGGATTATGTCGATTCTCAGAGCATAGCGATAGAGCATTTTATGCCTGATAATATCCTCAAGAGATTAAATCTCAGACCTGCGCAGCCGGTACAGGAGCCGAATAAACCGGCCGGTCCGAATAATCTAAATGGAGAAAATCAGTGACACAGGCGACAGCAGGAAAATTCAGGCTGCCCAGTTTTGGTTTTCTTTTCCTTGTAGGGGTTCTGGGCTGGTGGATACCCGGAGCCGGCCACTGGATAATCGGCGAGCGCAAGCGAGCGGCGATAATATTTATTTCGTTGATGTTTGCTTTTGTTTTGGGCATTTATATCGGTTCAATTGCCGTAATCGATGCCGGAACACCCTGGTATTGGGCGCAGTTTCTCGCTTCGCCGGGGGTAGCGTATCTCGCCCATCTGAGCGGTTCTGTGTATCATCTGGATTCTTTCGGCAAGCCGAGAGAGATAGGCGAAATCTATACGGGCATTACCGGAATGCTGAACCTTTTGTGTGTTGTCAATGCTGTATATCTGGCCCATTGTATTAATGTAAAAGAACGGAACAAATGATAGATTATTGTCTTGCGGGATTTATGGCACCTGTTTATATCGGCACAACGCCGCAGGCTTTTCTGCTTGCGCTGCCGCTGATAGCCGTTATATCGGTTGTATATAAAGCGACAAAGATGGAAGAGATTAAATTTGCCCCTTTCGTCTGGCAGGTATTTCTGCTGTTCTGTTCAATTATTGTTTTTATGGTTCTGACGGCGATAGTTCTCTTCGTGTTTATGAAATTGACCGTGGGTTAACGCAGACCATTTCTTTTTTATAATCAAATCTTTTCAAAAGTAAAGCTATGCGCAGTTTTTAAAAGACCAGTGCCAGAAACAGCAGAAGTGTCCCGATAACTATCCCTGAAAAGGTTATCCGGCTTAATCTGTTGTAGCGGGCAAAACTGGGGTACGTATCCTCGAATTCCCAGTAGATATCGTCAAAATCAGAATCTTGTTTTGGACGGAGTTTTATTTTTACATAAATGTGCGCGATAACAGAAATGATAAAAAACAGACTGCCGAGAATTGTCAAAAAAGTTTTCATCCCGCACCTTCTTTCTATTAAATTTGTAAAAGAGAATTAGAGAACATTGAATGTTTAGAAGGTGCGGGATTCATTTTTTTGCCGGGATTTTCTGTTCAAGAAGAGCAAAGATGACTTTTGTCATATCGGTGTTATCAATATAATTTCCGTAAACAGGGTCCTTGTCTTTTACGCAATCAACAAAAAGTTCTGAGCCTCGACCTTTTGCGTAAAAAGGTACGAGTGAATTTGTATGTTCCTTACTGTTCCACTGCATTTTCGGCAGTTTTCCTTTACCGTTACTGATAACAAATCTGCTTTTGTCGGGACCTGTCAAATAGCCGCATTCGTGGTCGGCAGTTATCATAACGAGAGTTTTTTGCCAGGAGCTTTTTGGGGATTGTACCCAGTTGATAACAGCGTCAACTGCATTGTAAAAATCTGTCATTTCCTCAATCATTCTTGCGCTATCATTTCCGTGCGAGGCCCAATCAACAGCTCCTGCCTCAATCATAATGAAGAATCCATCAGGGTCATCGTCGAGGACATTAAGAGCGGCTTTTGTCATTTCGGCAAGGTCTGGAACGTTTTGATTGAACGGCACGTCAAAAGGCGCAATAGAATTTCCGCTGCGTTTTTGTTGTAAAGTTGAAGCCGCCTGGGCGATACCCAAAACCCTTTCAGGCGTTTGGCCTTCGGCGAGATTTAAAAATTCCTGTCTGCTTTGAATTAAAGTCCACTTATCATTTGAGCCTGCAATAAGCGAACCCCAGATTTTTTGTGAGCCGACGTATTCAAAATTGTCTGGTTTGTCAAGTCTTTTGCCATTGTTATCAAATAAAGGATTTCCACAACCAAAGATGACTTCAAGGCCGGATTGGTTAATCATTTCCTTGGCAATTCGGTGAAAGTTCTTTCGTGATTCGTTGTGTGCGACAAAACCGGCCGGGGTGGCGTGGCTTATCTGTACGGTTGTTATGACTCCTGTTGACATTCCAACTTTTTCGCACCTTTCGATAATATGCTCAAGTTTGTTTCCGTTTGCATCAACCCCGATCGCACCTTTGGAAGTTTTTGTGGTGGTTGACATCGCTGTTGCCGCTGCCGCACTGTCCGTATAGCCGATGTTTACATAATTAAAATCTTTTATAGCTTTTTCCGGTTCGTAAGAGCCGCCGATAGAATATGTAGTCATTGCAAGTTTTACAGGGAATTTTTCGAAAGGTTGTTGCCCTTTTTTGGCACAGGTATAATAGTCTGCGGCGTAGATATGATTAAATCCCGCCCCGTCAGCGATTATCAGGATAATATTTTGCGGACAATTCGGCGACGCAAAAACAAAGGACGATATCAAAAAAACAATTAGGGTGAAATATCTTACAGTTTTCATCTTTTACGTTTCCTTTTATTCTTTAACTTCTTTTTGCGGTCTGTTTTTTCTTTGGATTTTTCGACAGGCACGACGTTTAGCTGTCTGGCGGCTATATTTACCGATACAATTTTAACGGTTAAGGGCATACCGATATGGAAAGTTCTGCCGTTTCGCATTCCATGGACACATTTGGCACTGTGGTTGTAAACAAACTTGTCTGTTCCAAGCAGGTCAATAGGAATAAGTCCTTCAACACCGAACTTTGTGCACTGAACAAAAACCCCGAAATTCGCCAGGCCGGATACGACAGTTTCCATAGTCTGGCCAAGCCGACTCTTCATAAGCTGCAATACAAAAACCGTTCGCAAATCCGCTTCAGCGTCTTCGGCTCTCCTGTCAGTGAAGCTGATATGTCTGCCGATTTCAGTAAGATCCTCAATTGGCAGTATATCACTGCTGTTTTTTTGCAGCCTGCCTTTCAGATAAAGCTCAAGAAGCCTGTGGACGAGCAAATCAGCATACCTGCGGATAGGGCTTGTAAAATGAGTGTAATGTCTCGACGCAAGGGCATAATGGCCGATATCCAGCGGCGAATATTCCGCACGCGCAAGAGAACGGAGGATATACGTATTTACCGCAAAGGCTGCGGGTTTGCCCTTTACATAATCGATAATTTTCTGCAAGGCGAACCTGTCCGGATTTTTCGGCGACGAAACACCGAGAACCTTAAGGGTTTGTGCCAGACTTTTCAAATTCAGCGAATCGGGGTCGGGATGTATCCTTCGTATAAACGGAATATCCAAACTGTCAAATAATCGGGCAACGGCTTCATTTGCCTCGACCATAAACATTTCAATCATCGTATGAGGATAGCAGTTGTCGGCAGGGTGAGCATCGACCACTCTGCCGGCTTTGTCAAACACAAGCTCAATTTCCGGCAAATCCAGATGCAGCATACCTTCTCCGTTGCGTCTGGCTTCTATTATCTTTGCGAACTTCTCCATATCATGCAAAAGCGAAACTACCTGAACGGGTTTATTTGTTTTTTGTCCCTTGAGTATTTTGTCAGCCTCGGTATATGTCAGCCTTGCCGCCGAACAGATAATACTTTCAGCAAATTCTGCCTTGAGAACTTTACCGGAATTGTCATAAGTTATAAAAGCGGATTTTGCAAGGCGTCTCTGCTGCGGCTGGAGACTGCAAACACCGTTGCTGAGAGTTTCCGGCAGCATCGGCAGTACAAGACCCGGCAAATAAACGCTGTTGCCCCGGTCTTTTGCTTCGATATCGAGCGCCGAAGCGGGTTTTACGAATGCGCTGACATCGGCTATATGAACGCCGAGCGTAAAAGTATTATCCGGATTTTTTTCAACGCTTATAGCGTCATCGAAATCTTTCGAATCTTCAGGGTCGATAGTTATAATGGTCTTTTTTGTTAAGTCGAGCCTGTCTGAAAATTCAGCCTTTTCGAAATTTCCTGCGGCCCGTCCTGCTTCTGTCAGGCAATCAGAATTGAATTCATAAGGCAGTGCAAATCGCCGAATGACCGCATCTATTTCTGTTTTGTATCCGCCGCTTTTGCCAAGTACTTCTACAATTACGCCCCGGCCGTATTTCTGTGATGTCGGATAGCTTATTATTTCAACAACCGCTTTATCGCCGGGCTGAGCGTTTTTCGCTGTTACATCCTCAATCTCTATAACTTCAGTGAATTTGCCGTCCGGCACAAGATAATATAAATCGCCCTTTTTTATCACAGTTCCTACGAAGCGATTATTTGCCCGCTGAAGAATTTCGACAATTTTACCGCTGTATCTGGCTTCGGTACCGCGGCGTTCTTCTTTTTCAACCTTCGCGACAACTGTATCGCCGGTCATTGCCTCTGCCGTATAATCGGCCGGGATAAACAAATCTCCGTGCGAATTCTGCTCCGTCGGTGTTACAAAACCAAAACCTTTTGCCGAGGCCCGGAACGTTCCATAAACCTCCCCCGAAACAGGCGGCAGTGAAGCAAGGTTTTTTGAACCGAGGATAACCAACCCTTCGGCGCGAAGCTGGGCAAAGGTCTTTTTGAAATCCTCGAATTCGTCTTTGCCTATCCCCAGAGATTTTGCGACATCGGAAAGTTTTACCGGTTTATATTCTTTATGACCCAGATGAGTCATTATTTTCTTTTTTAAAACGTCAACCATTTAATTCTTTTCAGTTAAATAAAAAAAACAGCGCCATACCAATCTTTTCACCGGCATAGCGCTGTTATGAACGGTTTTTCCTAATGACAAGCAGTTAGCCTTTAAGCTTGTTAATTTTTCGAGCCATACGTGATTTAAGCCTTGAAGCCTTCTTCTTGTGTATGGTTCCTTTTGAGGCAACTTTATCGAGTTTTTTAACGATGAGCTTGAATTGCTCGGTCGCGGTTTTTTTGTCTCCGCTGCTTAAAGCCACTACAAGACCCTTAATCTGCGTTTTCACTTCGCTTTTTCTGGCGCGATTGATAACTCTGCGTTTTGTGTTCTGCCGAACTCTTTTTTTGGCCGATAATGAATGTGCCATCTTAACTCCTGAAAATATTTCAATTTTAATCTTTTAACTCTTTAACATTCTTCGCTTCATACCACATATATAGGTGATAAAGCGGATTTACAAACTTATATTCCCCTCGTGTTTCTGCATCACCCATAATACCAAGCTTTTTAACCTTCTTCAGAAAGTTATCCAGGTTTTTCTGTTCTTTTTCCGGTGCGTTTTCTTTCAAAAGTTCTTGTCTCTTGAAGGTTGCTCCTATAGGCAGTTTTTCGCCAATTTGCATAAGGATAGAAGAATATACTTTACTCCTGAATACGCTTGATATCTGTGTGCCAATATACTTTCGACCAACAATTTTCGCAGCTTCCATTATTCCAAGTTTTGCATCCACTATATCTATCCTGCTATCGGTATCCTGCCAAAAAACGGCGTCACCGACCTCGTGCATAAGCATAGGATAACTACCAGATAACTCTACCATCAAAGATATTGCTTTCTCATCAACATCAATCATCTGTTTGGCAAACATGTTTGTAAAAAATTCTCTTGATTCATCTTTACTCATCAATGGTAATTCCACAATGTCAAAAATCCTTGCAACCGAAGGCTGGTATTTTAACAAATCTGCTCTTCTTTCCGGTATTCCAACAAGGACAAGAAGCAATGGTAAAGGATTATTCGAGGTAGCTATAGAGTCAACGAAACTTTTTAGAAACTGTGAAAACTCCGGTAATTCTGTAATTCCATTAAGGTCGTCCAAAACAATAATTACCCCTTTTTTGTTATTTTCCTTAACTTGTTCGTATATTTTTCGCAGTATAGGCAGAAAATTATCCAGCAGTCCTCGCAACTCAGATTTATCATCGGTAAATTCAACCCCGACTCCAAAAAGCGTTACTCCCTTTATGTATCCGCCAAAAATCCCTTTGAGCTTATCAAAAACAGACTTATCCCCACATTCTTCCAGAAGTCGCTGGAAAATAGTTCTGGTTACATCCTCAAGACTTTTTGTTCCGCTTAAGAAACAATGCACCCCCAGAAGGCCGTATTCTTTTTCCGCCAGATATCGTGACAAACCAGCCAGAGAGCTTTTCCCGATACCCCGTTCGCCGGTAATAAAAATATTTTCATTCCGGCCTGCAGCCGTTTGCATCATTGCCCGTTTCAACCTCTCAATTTCTTGTTTGCGAGCAATAAAATACTCGACAGGAACAGGCCTGCCTGGTGTAAAAGGACTTTCCTTTGTTCCGATTCCAGTTCCTGTCATAATCAACCTTTAAACTTGTTATTGGACTGCATTTCTCAGCTTATCGACCTTCATCTTGACGTCCTTATACTTGAAATCAATCTGAGCAAGTTTTCGGTAAAGCTCCAGGGCCTCTTGGATCTGGCCCTGCTGCTCATAGGCCCTTGCGAGATTATACCTTAAATCCTTGGCAATGTCATCGTCTTTTATTTCATAGGCTTCGACGGCCTCTTTGAAGACATCGATAGCGTCTTTGAACCAGCTTTTGACGAAAAAGCAAAGACCGGCCTTGTTCATAGCGGCAATCTTGTGTCTTGGGTCCTTGCGGGCCTCCTGCAAAAATGGAATAGCCTCGTCATATCTCTGATTTCTCATCAGCCTAACCCCATATTCGTACTTGAGCCGCAAATCAGTCGGATAATTCTCCATACATAGCCTGTAATGTTCAAGCTCGGCGGCAAGGAGCTGCTTTGTAGCGATATCAACCGCCTCTTTCGCCTGCTGACCTGAATGACCGGTTTCGAGGGATGCCCTTGCCTTTCTTACGTGTCGGCGGAGCATCTTGAGCCTTATCTCGCCAGCTTTCTTTTTAAAGGCAAAATCCCTGAACTGCTCGTAGGATTCTTCCAGGAGTTTCATTGCCTCTTCGTCGCCCTGGTCGTTCTGAAGGTCGCTCATAGCATCGGCAAGTTTGAATGTATTCTGCGAGGATTTATCGGCCTGGTACAACTGCTGCGCATCGGCGATTGCCTGCTGTCTGAAATCCATACTTTTTATTACCGCCTGCTGGGCCTGGTATTTTTCCTGTGTTTCCCTGTCTTGTATGGAATCGCGGAAATCCCCCTGCTGGTCGTACTTTCCTTTTTGCATAGCAAGTTTCGCAGAGAGATTTTTAAATTCACCGGCCAATACGCCATCTTCAGGTTTTAATCTGCAGGCATAGCCGCAGGCGCTGACTGCCTTGGCGTATTCTTCTATGGCTGCATAGGAATCCTTCAAAAGCAGAAACGTCTGAAGACTGGGTTTTTCGACAGACCTGTTTGCCTCGAAGATAAGGTCGGCAATCCACAGTGCGGTTTTTTTAAATCCTCCGGCAACAGCGGCGTTGAGCATTTGCTCGGCGTATGTCAAATTGTCGGGGTCTTTCGCAAGCAGAAACTCGGTATTGAGCATATTTTCGAGCGGAGTTTTTCCGCGGGAATGCTTCATTTTTTCAAACATAGACGGTTTTTTGCCGCCTTTTCCCTGTCTGACGAGGGCATTATACCGCAGCGGTTTATGACCCTGTTCTACCGCATCCGGCGCACGCTGCAAACCTTCGATATACAAATCTATTGCATAATCGAAGTTGTCCGTTGCGGCGACCTCTTCGGCCCTTTTAAAAAATGTGACCGCCTTGCTCAAATCGCCGTTATTTTCTATTGTAGTTGCTTCTGCCATAAAAGGCGAAAAACCTCCAATAATACTTCATACTGAATTTTTTATGGTAAAACAACTTATGTGTTTTGTCAATAGTAAAGGAATGCCTGGGGCTTATCCAGCAAAGCCATTTTGGGTCTGAATCGGCTTATACCCTGATTGTGGTTATAATCCTATCGTTGTTGCTGAAATCCTTCTCGATTTTTATCGGACCAAAGCAACCGCTGTCTTCGAGCAGTTTTTTGACCTGCTGACCCTGCAGATATCCGATTTCAAGCATAATCGCCCCATCTTTTTTCAAATGCCCCTCGGCTTCGGCGGCTATTCTTCGATAAACGTCAAGCCCATCTACTCCGCCGTCCAGCGCGAGGCTCGGCTCGTAATTTTTTACCTTCGCGTCAAGTTTCTCATATTCAGCTCCGCTCACATAAGGAGGATTGCAAACAATCAAATCAAACTCTTTTACATCGAGCTGGCTGATTATCGGTTTGAATAAATCACCCTGTAAAAGTTCGATTTGTCCGGAGAGATTATATTTTGCTACGTTTTCCGCGGCGACACTTAGGGCCTTGTCGCAAATATCGGTCGCGATAACTTTCGCATCCGGGAAATTTTTTGCCACAGCGACAGCGATACAGCCGCAACCGGTGCATAAGTCGCAAACATATTGCCTGCCTTTCCGGCCGCGAAGAAATTCTATCGCACGCTCGACAAGCAATTCTGTTTCAGGTCTTGGTATCAGGCAGGCAGGGGAGACTTTAAGCGACAGCGAATAAAATTCACATCTGCCGGTTAAATACTGGACAGGCTCGTTTTGCAGGCAGCGTTTGACGAGGCTGTGAAGTTTATCAAGCTGGGGTCTTTGGACTTCTTTGTCGAAATACATATAAAGCTGGATTCTTTCCATCTGGAGCACGGAAGACAAAATCAGCTCGGCACTCAATCGCGGCGAATCAATCTTTTCTTCGGTAAAACGGCTCACCATCCAGTCGAGCAACTTTTGTATTGTCCAGACCTGGGCCATAATTAATCTCCTGCTGATAAAAGTTCTTTTTCAAGCTCGAAAATAAGCGAATCAATATAACCAATATCGGCAGTTTTTTCCTCGGCAGGACAGGTATTTCTGCTATGTCCTTCTTCGAGCCTTTCGGCAAGCGAAACAACCTTGTTGTGCATAACCCGCTTGTCGGCGTAATAAACTATTTTTTCTTCGATAGTCTGCGGTTTGAGTTTTTCATTGAGCAGGGATTTATACGCGTGTTTTTTTATCGCAAGGGCGATTTTGGGATACTCAGCTTTTAGAAATTCGCACGCCGCATCTTCGTGACGGAGCCCTTTGTGCCGCTGGCTTAGCTGTTGCCATTTTTCTCTGTCTTTTTCGGTTATCGGCTCATCGAATATATCGTCAATCGGTTTGCTAAAATCGCAGACCCTCATAATGTCATGAAGCAGACAGGCCCTGTGGACAAAATCGATATCTATTTTAATGCCGTTTCGCAAAATTCTCTTTGCAAGTTCAACGGCAAAATCAGCGGTCGCTTCGCAATGCCTGACGATATGTTTCGGCACGTGGCACTGCTTCAAAAGCTCGTAGCATTGTTCGATAGTCGGGATTTTACAATTTCGCATTTATCAGCTCAGCGACTTTTTTGCCTGATTTTAGCATTCCGCCGAAAATTGGGCCCATTCTCGGCAGGTTATAAGCCGAGCATACACTCATACCGGCAACGTAAAGGCCCTTGAAAATTTCGCCTGTTCTTTCAACAACGCCTGCCTCGGAAGTTTCGACGTCCATAAAGCCTTCGCCTATTTTCTTTACGTGAAAGTCTTCATTTCTCTTTTTTAGCATTGCGACCAGTTCGGCAGGGTGGCCGGTAGAATCGACGACAAATTTTGCGCTTATGCAGAACGGGTCGACGTGCAGCTTGGCAAGTTTTATTCCTGTGCCGTTGACGACAACGCCGCAGACCGTGTTTTTCTTAACTATTATATCCTCGATATCAGTTAGATTAAATACAACCGCGCCTGCTGCGATTGTCTTGCTGCAGAGCGTTGTGGCAAATTCGACGGAGTCAGCGATAGTCAAGCCGTCTTTCTTTTTCGACGGGACTCCGATTTCATCGAGTATTTCGGAATCTTCGAGGACTATTTCATTGAATCCTGCCGCCCCGCCCCAGATTCCGCCGCCGATGGCAAGTTTCCTTTCGATAACGGTAGTTTTCACGCCGTTCTTCGCAAGATAATATGCTGCCGCAAGTCCCGCCGGTCCTGAGCCTGCGATGACGACGTCGTTTTCGAGCCTGTCGAGCAGCTTGGCTGTGTACTGCTCAATTATCGCTCTGCTGATTTCGATTTCTTTCATTTTTTCGCTTCCTTTCGGCAGTGCGTTTTGGTTATTTTTTGTGCCTCCCTTGCAGGAATTACCGCTGCTAAAGGTTCAAAGGGTCGCCGGTTTTTCGGCCTCTCAGTCCCGACTCATCGGGACTCCCCTGTCACTGGATATCAATATTTACTTTTGCGTTATTTTACATATAAGTCTGCGGAAGACAAGCAAAATCCTTTCCTTTATCAGCCTTGTAATTGCCGCTGTTTCCTACTATAATACATTGTTTTATTCAGGAAAGATTTTATGGCGAAATTAACCAAACTCGAAGACATCGTATCGCTTTGCAAAAGGCGAGGTTTCATATTCCAATCCAGTGAAATCTACGGCGGCCTGGCGAGCTGCTACGACTACGGCCCATTAGGCTCGGAACTCAAACGCAATGTCCGCAACGCCTGGTGGAAAAGCACCGTCCAGATGAGAGACGACGTCGTTGGTCTGGATTGCAGCATATTTATGCATCCGCTGGTCTGGAAGGCCTCCGGCCACGCCGATAAATTCGCCGATTTAATCGTCGAATGCAAAAAATGCAATGTTCGCAGCAGAGTTGACCATCTGGCCAATCATGCCGAAGAACATGCTGAGCACGTCCCGGTCGAGACTGCCCAAAAAGACGCCAAAGACCTTTCCAAAAAGGTCTGTCCCGCCTGCGGCTCGGTCGGTAAATTTACCGACCCTATGCCGTTTCGCCTGATGTTCGAAACCCAAATGGGAGCGAATGTTGACGACTCAATGACAATATTCCTTCGGCCTGAAACCGCGCAGGGCATTTTTGTAAATTTCAGAAACGTTCTCGATACGACAAGGGTGAAAGTACCTTTCGGAATAGCGCAAATAGGCAAAAGTTTTAGAAATGAAGTTACGACAAAGGCGTTTATCTTTCGCACGAGGGAATTTGAACAGGCTGAAATCGAATTTTTCTGCGCACCCGGCACGGATGAACAGTGGTACGAACACTGGAAAGAGACACGGTTTAACTGGTATTTAAATTTGGGTATGAAAAAGGAAAACCTTCGTCTGCGCCAGCACGACAAAGACGAGCTTGCTCATTATGCCAAGGGCTGTGTCGATGTCGAATATAAATTCCCGTTCGGCTCAGGCGACTGGCAGGAGCTTGAGGGTATTGCGAACCGTACAGATTTTGACCTTCGCCAGCATCAAAGAGGAATGAGAACCCTTAACGCCTGGTATGAAAAGAAGGGCGATTTGTCTAAGATTGAACTTAACAGCGAATCGGAAGATTATCACAAAGGGCCGTTAAGCTATTTTGATGAGGAAAACAAGCAGCGGTTCATTCCTTATGTGATTGAGCCCAGTGCCGGAATTGACCGAAGCTGTCTCGCGTTTCTGGTGGATGCTTATGATGAAGACGAAGTTAACGGCGAAAAAAGAGGACTATTGCGTTTTCATCCCGCTCTTGCGCCGGTAAAGGCCGCTATCTTTCCGCTTGTCAAAAAAGATGGTTTGCCTGAAATCGCAAGAAATATTTATGACGACTTAAAGAAGTATTTTACCTGCTTCTATGACGAAAAGGGCGCGGTCGGCAGACGTTATCGCAGGCAGGACGAGGCGGGCACACCGTTCTGTATGACTATTGACGGCCAGACAAAAGAAGACCAAACCGTAACCGTCAGAGAACGCGACAGTATGAAACAGGACCGAATAAATATCTCGCAGGTAAAACAATATCTGCGTGAAAAACTTGATATTTGAAAAGGAAGCAAGGAAGTAAGGATGCAAGGAGGTAAAGACCCAACAGAGCCGCGACAGTAATGGAGCGGTCATCTCTTACATCCTTACTTCTTTTCTTGAATTTAAAGGACGAAAAATGCTTAAAGACCTTACGAAGATTTCCTGTCTAAAGGATAATGTTGACAAAAATGTAACTATCGGCGGATGGGTTTATCATTCAAGACCCGGCGGAAAGGTAATATTTCTTGTTGTCCGTGATGGAAGCGGGCTATGCCAGTGTATTATTGAAAAAACGGCTGTGCAGGAAGAATTATTCCGTCAGTTGGCGCACCTTGGTATGGAATCTTCTCTTACTTTGACCGGTACGGTGCGAGCCGATAGCAGAAGCATCGGCGGTTACGAACTTGCCGTTACTGATGCCAAAGTATTATGCGAATCGACCGATTATCCTATTACGCCGAAGTCGCACGGCATAGATTTTCTCCTGAAAAATCGCCACCTGCACCTTCGTTCTCAAATGCCGTGGTGCATCGGCAAAATCCGCCATACGCTTGTAAACGCCATAAGACAGTTTTTCAACGACAACGGTTTTACACTTATCGATACTCCGATTATTACGGGCATTGTCGGCGAAGAGGCGGGAAGTTTGTTTAATGTAGATTATTTCGGGATGCCCGCCTTTCTGACACAGACCGGACAATTGCATCTCGAATGTTCCGCCTTGAGTTTTGGCAAAGTTTATTGCTTCGGCCCTACTTTCAGGGCGGAAAAGAGCAAAACCCGCCGGCATTTAACCGAATTCTGGATGGTTGAGCCGGAAGTGGCGTTTGCAGAATTGCCCGACCTTTTGGAAATTGCTGAAAATTTCGTGTCTTTCATCGTAAAAGAAGTTCTCGAAAAGAACGAAGCAGAACTTAAAACATTAGGCGCTGATATTGAATCACTGAAGAAAATCACACCGCCTTTTTATCGTCTAACTTATACCCATGCCGTTGAAATACTCACGAGCCAAAAAACTCAGGATTTTCTTGCCTCGCAATTAAATGAATTCAAAGCCCAAAAGCAGGAAATCGAAAATAAGATTAACGCCCTTGAAACCGAGGCAAAAGGGCAGATAAAACAATGGCGGCAGGACAAAATCGCAACTGAGCTTATTGACCTGCGCAGCGACTTATCAGAAATCGAGACGAAAATCGAAAATAATCCAAAACACGCAAAACTCGCTTCCCAATTTCAATGGGGCAAGGACCTTGGCGGAAGCGATGAAACGATAATATCGCTTATGCACGACAAACCCATCTTTGTTACGCACTATCCGAGAGATGCAAAGGCGTTTTATATGAAGCAGGACCCGGATAATCCAAAAACCGTCCAGAATTTCGACATGCTTGCCCCCGCAGGCTTTGGCGAAATCATCGGCGGCTCTATCAGGGAAGATATTTATGATAAACTGCTTGTGCGGATAAACGAGCAGGGCTACAAACTGGAAAATTATCAGTGGTATCTTGATTTACGCAGATACGGCTCGGTTCCGCATGGCGGGTTTGGCCTTGGCGTTGAAAGAACCCTTGCCTGGTTCACAGGCGAAAAACACATCCGCCAATGTATCGCATTCCCGCGAATGATGGACAAAATTTTGATATAGTATTTTTTAAATTATTTTTTTCCGGAAGCAGCCCCTTTGTCGAGCATGCCCCTTAGCATAGTACCCATCAACGCATCTGTCATTCCTGCGCCTGCGCCGCCGACCATTACTTCCGGCGTAATCCTGACTTTACCGGACTCGACCAGTTTCATAATCTCGATAAGAGCGGCATTGTCTGGGCCAATCACCTCGGAAATCTTCTTATAAGCCTGAGCCTTCGCCTCCGCGGTAATGCGAATTTGTTCAGCATCTGCCTGTGCCCCAATAATTCTTTTCTGCTTATCCTGCTCGGCGATCTGAACGTTATACATAGCAGTTGCCAGCCGTTTTTCCTCTTCAGCCTCCTGCTTGGTCTTTATCAGTTCCTTTTGTTTTTCCGCTGCACGCTGCTGTTCCTCGAACGTTGCCTGTTCCTGAAGGGCTATTTCACGATCTGTCTGGGTCTTTAGAAGCAAACCCAGGCTCTTTTCGTCTCCGATATCGCCGATACGAACGGCAAGAACGGTTACTCCGTATTTGGCGAGTTCCTCTTTGAGCATTGATGTACTTTGCGCTTCCTGCTTGGAGCGGTTCTGAACATATTCAAGCGTTTTGACCTTTTCAGCATTATTTCTAAATATCGCTCTCACTGCCGGCGTTACCAGCTTGGTCAGAACAAGTGCATCATCACCGACAGTGGCAACCACTTGCGGCGCATTTTCGCTGTTTATCTTGTAGGTCATACGAACATCCACAGGAAACGTAAAGCCGTCCGCACTGCGAACAGTTATTGGCTTCATAGGTTGATACCCTTCGCCTTCACCTTGTTCTTTCTCGGCGGTGTAGCTGACCTTAACCTGTCGAATGCTGATCGGTGTCGCTTCATAAGCTTGCGTATGTAGTCTGTACTTTCCTTCTGTTAACGGCTTTTTCCATACCCCTTTCTGGCCTACCTCCACCAGGCGGTCTTCAGAGACAACTGATTGGCCGACGTTACTTTTAATAACCACAACCATGCCAACCGTAACATTTGTTATCGGCACTGATGTTATGGTAAACAGATTGGTATTGATGCGGTACCTACCAGGAGAAAGTACTGAAAGCTGCGGGCCTTTATAACCTTTGCCTTCGCCGAGAAAATACTCAGCACTGAGCATTTTCTCCGGCTCTTTCCATTCGGGTGCATAAATTGAGCCGGCCGGCAGGCTTCCCCCGTCCGCCGCCTGTATCAGGCCCACAAACCCGGTCTTTATCTCAGTCATCTTAATCTGGACGACATTGTACTGCCATTTCCATTTGACATGCCAGCCCGGCGCCAGAATCTGAGCCTGGACGCCATTCTCTCCATTTATCGCCAGAACTTTTCCCTCGGGAAGGCTTCCTCCGAACAGTTTCTTCTCCACGATCCCCACTTCATCGCCGTCAATTTTCACAATCGAACTGGCAACTAAGACAATAAAACCAATCAAAACCACCACAACAAGTACCAAAGTTGCCTTCGCCTTATTTATAGGCATTTGTTCCCATACAGTATCCATAACAGCTCCTTTCCATATAAATTATTACCGCTTAATGTAACAGATTTCCTGATTATCGGCACCATATTTTTATTTTCCCTTTTTGGTTTTTGCTATTTCTTTTTTCTTCTTCGCAATTTGTTAAGTTTCGCACTTTTTCAAAATGTAAAGATAGGCAAAATGGCCTATGAGTAGCTTTTATGATTTTTTATCACTTACGGGGCTTTTTCCGAAAGTGGCATTAATTCATAACCGCCTTTTTGAGGTCATTATGGCTGGTTTTTCACTTTTTAAAAGTGCGAAAGTTTACAATTTCGCTCTTTAATTTATTATATTTATCCCACGTCATCAGCCAGATAAGAGCTATAGAGTCGATGGCGTCCGCGAAAATGTGCGGACTCATTTTTATTAACTTATCACGATACGGCTTTTCTTCCAGTATTTTTTATAAATTCCCCACAATAATACTGCAAGCAGAACCACTGCGCTGATATGTTCAATCGGTGTTGTTCCCATCTTATGAAAATGACCTTGAATCTGACTGCCTAAATCACTGAACGTAGCGTCTAAAAGCAGACCTGATACCAACGCACAAACCGCGACTGTAATAATATAGATAATGGCTGTTCGATTGCCTAGAATTTTCCAAATCATCACAAAGCCCGCTGCGTTTGTTGCCGGGCCGGTCATAAGAAAAACAAGCCCCGCCCCCGGCGAAAGCCCTTTTGTGATAAGAGCCGCAGCTATCGGCACAGAAGCCGTCGCACAGACGTAAAGCGGTATACCTACAAACATCATCAAAATCATAGCGCCGATTCCAGTCCCGATTTTTTCAGCAAAAAAATCGTCCGGCACAGCAACGGAAATAACCGCAGCAATAACCAAACCTATCAACATCGCTGCGCCTATATCACGAGGCAGGACGATAAAAGCGTGCCTGAAACCTGTTATGAATTTACTTTTGTTTTCTGATGAATTTTCCCTCTCGTCAGTTTCGATAGCAGCGGAATCCTTGCGGTCGAATAAATCAACTCCAACTCCGCCGACTGCGCCGGCAATTAAAGCGATTAAAGGTCTGGCAATCATAAAAACCGGCCCAAGCAGGCTCCACGTTACAAGCATACTGTCAACGCCTGTCTGTGGCGTGCTCAAAAGAAATGCTATTGTTGCACCTTTACTTGCGCCGCGTTTTCGAAGCGACATTGCTACCGGAATTACCCCGCAGCTGCACAATGGCAGAGGCACACCGAAAAGCGAAGATTTAAATATCGGCCAGATACCTTTTCCGCCGAGATGCTTTTGTACAAAACTTGTAGGAATCAAAACTTTCAGCGCCCCGGCAACAGCGAATCCGAACAATAGATACGGACTCATCTGGCCTACTGTGGCCCAGAAATCGACAATAATTGATTTTAATAAATCAAACATTTCACGCCTTTATCATAATCAGAAGCATTTTGAACCGTTCTTTTGCTTGTACAGCGTGCGGCACGTTCGCGGGCATAACGACGATTTGTCCCGCCGAGGCGTTAACATCTTTGCCGCCGATAATGAGTATCGCCGAGCCATCGACAATCTGAACCAGCGCATCGTAGGGCGTCTGATGTTCGCTTAGTCCCTGTCCTGCGTCGAAAGCGAAAAGTGTTACAGTACCGACGGATTTGTCAATTATCGTTTTGCTGACGACAGAATCCGCCGCGTATTCGACAAGGCCGGCAAGATTAACCGCATTCGCGATACAACTGGGCAGAACAGTATTTTTATCAGGTTTCATATCGTTTACCTCTTTTATCCGAGCATTTCAGCCATATCTTTTTCCGGCTAAAGCTCTGAAATTTTTCGCCAGTTTCGCCCGTCTTTTTGGATGAGCGCATCGGCCTCGGCAAAACTCTCGCTTCCGGCCGGATAAAGAAAAGGCTCCGTATCCTGCTGTTGCCAGTTTTTAAGTATCTTATCAATTAGCCCCCAGGCGAGTTTTACATCGTCAATCCTCGTAAACAGAGTCTGGTCCCCAACCATACAATCGAGCAGCAGTCTTTCATAAGCGTCCGGCGTATCTGTACCGAAAATTTCCGCGTAATTAAAATCCATCTCAAGCGTGCCGATGCACAGTTTTGGCCCCGGCCTTTTCGCCTCGAAGAAAAGACTCATGCCTTCCTTCGGTTGGATTTTCATTACAAGGATATTGGCCGGCAGGTCTTCGATTCCTGCCGATTGAAACATTACGTGCGGCACTTTTTTAAAGGTTATAGCAATTTCCGTAACGCGTTTAGCAAGCCGTTTTCCCGTTCGCAGATAAAAAGGCACACCCTGCCATCTCCAGTTGTCCACGAAAAGCCTTGCGGCGATATACGTTTCAGTTTTAGAATCTTTTTCAACATCGGCCTCCTGCCGGTAGGCAATCGCATTCTTTCCATCAACACTTCCCGATGCGTATTGACCTTTTACAATATCCTCGTTCCATGGCTCCAGACTAAAGGGTCGAATGCTTTGCAGAAGCTGCACTTTCTCGTTGCGGATATGCTCTGCGCCGAATGACGCCGGCGGCTCCATTGCAACCAGAGACAGCATACTAAACATGTGATTGACAAACATATCCCGAATCGCACCGCTCTTATCGTAATAGCCGCCTCGCGATTCGATACCGATGGACTCAGCTATGGTTATCTGCACATTGTCGATGTAATTGCGGTTCCATATCGGCTCGAAAATCGAATTGGCAAAGCGGAACATTAGAATATTCTGCACCGTTTCTTTGCCGAGATAGTGGTCTATCCGGTATATTTGCTCTTCGCCAAACCATTTACTCAGACAATCGTTAAGCTCCGTCGCACTGGCCAAATCCCTACCGAAAGGTTTTTCAACAACCAGCCTGACAAAATCTTTGCCGTTTTTGTTAAGACCTGCTTGTCCCATGTTGGCCGCCACATCGGAATACAGTTTAGGCGGCAGCGAAAGATAAAAAATCCTGCCGAAATTTTTGCCCCCTTTTTTGTCCAGATTCTCGAGCCTTTTCTTGATATCGCCGTAAAAATTTTTGTCGTTGTAATCCCCGCTTACATAGTAGAAGCTGTTCAGGAAATCAGCCTTCTGTTTTGCCGGGATATCTTTTATTGCCTCAGCGGCTATTTTCCTGAAATCCTCATCGCTGAGTTTTTTTCTTCCGCATCCGAGGCAGAAAAAACCGTTCCCGAGCAGACCTCTTTTAAAGAGATTGCCGAGTGCAGGGATTAGCTTTCTTTTGGTCAAATCTCCAGAAGCGCCGAAAACGACAAGCCCGCACGCCGGCGCAGACGACTCAACACAAAGTATTTGCTCCTTCGCGACTGATGGACGGATTGGTTCCATCTTTAATCTATTGCTTCAAATTCGTCTTTCGCTGCGCCGCATTCCGGACATACCCAGCTGTCTGGAATATCTTCGAAAGCGGTCCCCGGCTCAACGCCGTTATCAGGGTCGCCTTTTGCAGGGTCGTAGATGTATCCGCACATAGTACATTTGTATTTTTTCATAGTTTTGTCTCCTTTTGAAATTACTGGTTTTTGTTGCTCTGTTCCTGACGATTTTTTCTGATATGTTGCCGCAGTTCTCGGCGTTCTTCCTTTCTTCACATCGCGATAGTAGTTGTAGGTCATTGCGACCTTGCCGTTATTAAACTGCTCGCAGGCGACAACATTGCCTATAAACAGCGTATGGCTGCCGGCATCTATCGTATTGATAACTTTTACCTCGACAAAGCCGGTAGTATTTTCAAGAACTATCGGACAGCCGGTAACGCCTTTTTTGCATTTTGTTTGGCTGAATTTGTCGAAGCTTTTTCCCGACCGGAAGCCGAACATTCCTATGAATTTAATTGGTGCATCTTCGGCGAGAACGGACGCTGCGAAAACTCCGCTGCTGCTTATTAATTCGTGCGTCAGGTTTTCCTTACTGATGCTCACAGCAATTACCGGCGGCTCAGGCGTAATCTGGAAAACGGTATTTGCGATACAGCCGTTCATAGCGTCAGCCTTGGCAGAGCTTACTATGTACATCCCATAGTTAAGCTGAAACAAAGCATCTAAATCCATTTTGCCGGCTTCCATAATATCGACCTATTTAAACTGCTCAAGGTGCTTTTGCAGCGTCACGATATGACCCATTTCTTCTTTTATTATTTTATCTACTTTTTCCCTGGCTTGCGGCGAAACAAATTCTTTAAGGCCGAGATAATAGTTTATCGATGCCTTCTCAGCCTCGATAGCGGTTTTTATAATCTGCACCGGTGTTTCATGACCGGTAAATTCCGCGTGCGGCGTCGATTTTCCTTCCCAGCCCGCACTTTTCGCCATTGCCTTTAAGTAATATATCATCTCGTTGTCCGGGTCAAAAACCGTTGCATCGTCGATTTGGTCCTCAAGATTTTTTCTCATCTCGGCAAAAGTTTTTTCATGATCATTTTCCATCTCCTCGAGCTGGAGAAAAAACTGCCGCATGGATTTATCCACGCAGACAGTTGCCGCATCGCGATAATATTTGGCGCCGTTGCGTTCAATCTGCTCGGCAATTTCGAAAATCTCAGAGGCCGTAAAACTTACTGTCATAATTCTGCTCCATAAATGTTAAATTCAATACCGTATTTACGCTTTCCAAAGCCCGTGTATATTGCAGTATTCTCTCACGCCTGCATTGGCCGCGTCAATCATAAAAGTCGCCTCCGGTTTTTGCCCTGGTGCCAGGAATTGCCTGTAAGTTTTTCCGTCCGCCAGCAGTTCTATCCATTCGATATAATGCTTCTCTTCCATAGGATGAGCGACCGAACCGACCTTGACCTTATACCCACCATCGATTTTTTCTACCACCGGCACATGTTTTTCCTTTGCCGCGTCGGTGGTATTTTCAACCAGCAGTTTCATAGGCTCTCCGCAGCAGACTAATTCTCCGTCTCCGCCGTGAGTAACCTCAACGATATTTCCGCATAACATACATTTATAAATCTCAAGTTTCTTTGCCATGACTTATTCCTTTCCTGTTTACATATGCTTTATTATTTTTATGCCTCTTTGCTATTTCTTCAGCCAGATTGTCAAGCTTCTGAAAGTCCTCATCTTTCGGCTCGCCTTTTACAAGTATCGGCTCGAGAATTTCCGCCTTGCTGTTTGTAAGTATTCCTTTAAGCTGCTCAACCATTCTTCCGCCCCAGCCGAACGAGCCTATAACTGCCAGGTATTTTATTTTGGGCCGCAGCGCGTTTACCAGGAACGCCGCGTATGCCGCCGCCGGATGAGCGCCGGTTAGCACCGTCGGGCTTGCCAAAACCACACCTGCCGCATCGACCAATTCAATCGCAAGCTTGCCGACATCTCCGCCGATAAGGTTGAACTGCTCAACGCCGATGCCTTTTTCAATAAGTGTATTAACAAGATGTTCAACCATCTTTTTGGTACTGCCGTGCATTGAAACGTACGCGACGATTACTTTATTTTCGACATCGTCGCTTATCCATTTCTTATATGCGTCAATAATAAATTTCGGCTCATCGTGCAGCGGCCCGTGACTGGGCGCGATGATTTTGATATCCAGATTTTTTATCTTTTCGAGATTTTTCTCAATCTGTCCCCTGAACGGCATCATTATTTCAGCATAATACCGCTTTGCCGATTCGTAAACTTGCGGCTTGTCCTTAACAAAAACCTCGCTCGTGGCAAGATGTGAACCGAAAAAATCACAGGAAAACAATATCTTGTCTTCCATCAGGTACGTTGACATCGTTTCCGGCCAATGCACCCATGGCGTGAAAATAAACCTCAGCGTTTTATCGCCCAGCGATATTTCCTGCCCGTCTTCGATAACGATGAATTTATTTTCATCGATTCCCATCAGGCCTATCAGCATATTTTTACATTTTTCGTTGGTGACGACTTTCGCTTCCGGATAAATTCTTAACATTGCCGGTATCGAGCCGGAATGGTCCTGCTCTGCGTGGTTTGCTATGACAAAATCTATTTTCTGGATACCGGCCCCGACAAGATTTGTTATAAGTATATCTGTTTTTGCCGGGTCTGCTGTGTCTATCAGGGCAGTTTTCACAGTGCCTTTGACGATATAGGAATTGTAGCTTGTGCCGTCCGGCAGAGGTATAAGCTCATCGAACAGTCTCCTGTCCCAGTCTATTGCTCCGACCTCGAATATATTTTGCCCAATCTGTCGCATAAATGCCTCCGTTATAGACTTTTTGCACCTCAATTCTTTTTTAGAAATTTGCCGCTTCTATTTCCGAATATGCCGTCGGATGAGCACAGGCCGGACATTTATCAAGAGCTTCGGTCCCTTCGTGAACATATCCGCAATTTCTACAGACCCAGCGGACGGGTTTTTCACGTTTGAATACTCTGCCTTTTTCGATGTTGACCGCAAGTGCAAGATACCTGTCGCGATGCCGTTCTTCCGCAACCGCGATACTCCGGAAAACATCTGCGATTTCCTTAAACCCTTCTTTTTCCGCAACCGCAGCAAATTCAGGATACATCTCTGTCGTTTCGTAGTTTTCACCTTCCGCCGCTGCTTTTAAGTTCTCAATGGTTGTTCCGATTACACCTGCCGGAAAGGTAGCCTGAATTTCAACCTCCCCGCCCCCAAGAAACTTAAACTCTCTTTTTGCGTGTTCCTTTTCCTGTTCAGCTGTCTCGGTAAAAATTGCCGCTATCTGCTCGAACCCTTCTTTCTTTGCCGCTGAAGCAAAGTATGTGTATCTGTTTCTTGCCTGCGATTCCCCGGCAAACGCGGTAAGCAGCTTCTTTTCTGTCTGACTGCCCTTTAAGTTCATAGTATTACCTCCGTAGATTAATTTGATTGGATTTTATTCTCTTTTTCAAGGCACGATTGGCACAACCCCTCGATGTAAACCGTAGCCCTCAAAACCTTGAACTTGTGCCTTAGTTCTTCCGGCACTTCGATATTTTCAAAGGCATTATGCTTAAAGTCAAAAATTTTCTTACATTTTACGCACTTAAAATGCTGGTGGTTCTCAAGATTTCCGTCGAATCGCCTTACATCGCCGCTGCCCTCGACCACAAACGCCGCCCCGATAAGGCTTAATGTATTCAGTGTCCTGTTGACGGTATCCAGCGAAATATTAGGCAGATTTTTTTTAACCTTTGCATAAACCGTCTCGGCAGAAGGGTGGTCGCCAGATGCCAGCAGGGCCTTATAAACCTCAACCCGCTGCGGGGTTATCTTCAACTGCTTGTCCCGGCAGAGGTTATAAAGAATTTCAATTTTATTGCCTAAATTCTTCAAAATATACCAACCTTGTTAATTTAGATAACCTTTTAATACACAATTAGTTATAAACAATGAACAAAATAGTAGAAATAACTATATAGTAATTAAAACTATTTGTCAAAAGGTTTTTTAAAAAATATTTTGAATTTTTTTATTAACCAAAAACAGAAAAAATTATGGGACTAAACCCGATAGCGACCGTTTCTATAAGCCCAAAAATGAATTCCTGGTTAAATCGCCTCGTTTTTAAGTCGAAAGAGCATATAGGCCAAAAGCTTACGAGTAGTTATGAACAATAACAATAAACGAAAAGACATATTTACAACGGGCCAGGTCGCCCAGATTTGTAAGGTTGCTCCGCGTACGGTAACCAAGTGGTTCGACACCGGCCAGTTGAAGGGCTATCGAATCCCCGGCGGAAGGGATAGGAGAATTCCCGCTGCTGAGCTCCTTCGTTTTATGAAAACTAACAATATGCCCACCGACCAGATTGAGCACGACAAAATCAGAATCCTCATTATTGACAGCGATTGGCAGTTGGCAAATTCATTGGCTGAAGTCTTAAGGAAAAATCCTTCGTTTGGCGTTGAGACTGCAAATAGCAGTTTTGATGCAGGCCTTATCGCTCAAAAATTTGAGCCGCACGTAATCTTAATTAATTTGAAAGCCGCCGATATCGATGCAGACCTTATTTGCGGCAATATCAGAAAAACTCCTGAACTGACTGTCACAAAAGTAGTTGCTCTCGCCGAGGGATTAAAACCTAATGAAACCGGGGCCATTTTGAACAAAGGCTACGATTACTGCCTCACGGACACTTCTGACATAGCAGAAATTGGCCGTACCATCAACCGGGCAACGTCTATCATTTAAAATTCCGCTGGCAAAACAAATTCTCATTTTTATCTGTATTTTTCCATTTTTGTTTTTTATATTTAGATATTGTTTATACAGGAGGCTGTTATGGAATATGCTGTTGGCTCACCCGGCCGGATAATCGCCGCAAGGCTCTTCGAGGGCGAAAATCTTTATGACTCCATCGAATCAATCGCCGAAAAGGAACAGATAAAATCAGCCGCCGTCCTGATAACCGGCGGAATCAGAAAAGCCGATGTCGTCGTCGGACCAAAATCAGAAACGCCTAAGATTGAACCGGATTTTTTCAGTTTCACAGGCCCCGGCGAAGTCCTCGGCGTCGGAACACTTTACTGTGATGACGAAGACAAGCCAAAATTACATCTCCACGCAGGGCTCGGAAGGGCGGACACTCATATTGTCGGCTGCCCGCGGGGCGGCGCAAGTATTTTCTTGATTCTTGAAGTTACTATTATTGAAATTACCGGAATTGACGCCAAAAGACAACTCGACCCTGCTCTCGGCCTTAAACTTCTTAGAATTAAAAGTTGAAATTCGTTCACGGTTTCCAGAACATACGGTAGAATGAATTTTCGCGAATAAAAATTGCTTCAAATCCGCCGTCGTCGGTCGGCGCTGGACCGCATACTACATTATCGCAGGTAAGTACGGGCTTATCGTTAATAATGATAAACCCTTTGTTACCGCTCATAGCTACGCAGGCTGCGTTTTTACTGTCCAGGCTGAAAGCAATATTGCTGGCTCTGTCGCATTCCAGCCAGGATTGGCCGTCAACAATGATTGACCATTTCGAATCTTTCTGTGCCACATATCCGATATGTTGACTATCCGGACTGAAAATGGCAGTCCCGCCAATTCTGTAATATCCACCTCCGGCCATACCGTTAACAACCACCATACACTTAATGCCTTCTTGGGCGACATATACCAGTTGTTTGCTGTTCGGGCTAAAGATGAGAGTACCCTTTAAAATATTGTCATACTCAGGTTCAGCCTGCCCGTTAATTACAACCACCCACTTGCCTGACTTTCCTGCCGCATACGCCACCCGCTTACTGTCGGGGCTGAAGATGAGCGAATTCTCCATGACATCAGCGTGTTCCGTTGTATCGCTGCCCTCGATTACCACTACCCATTTATACTCTTGCCTTGCCATATATGCTATTCGCTTGCTGTCCGGACTGAAAACGGGAGGAATACCCTTTCCGATGCTGTCGTATTCCGGCCCGGCGTTGCCGTCCACAACAACCTGCCATTTCATCCCTTTTTTGCCAACATACGCTACACGTTTGCTGTCTGGGCTGAAAATAGGAGTACCTTCCATAATATCATCGTATTCCGCACCGGCATTACCGTCAACGACAACCAGTTTTCCAATACCTTGATGGACTGCATACGCCACGTGATTACTGTCCGGACTGAAAACAAGATTGCTTCCTATTTTACTGTACTCCGCCCCGGCTTTGCCGTCGATAAAAACCTGCCATTTGCCTGTTTTCTCAGCCGCGTATATCACACGCTTGCTGTCGGGACTGAAAAAAGAATTTGCCATAATCCCGTTGTATTCCTCGCTGGCCTGCTCGTCCACAACAATCAGCCATTTCATTCCCTTCCTGGCCGTGTAAGCCGCACGTTTGCTGTCCGGGCTGAAAACGACTGTGCCTTTTCCGATATCGTCGTATTCCGCTCCCTCTTTGCCGTCCACAACAACCTGTTTTCTTATCGATTTTTTAACTATGTAGGCGATACGTTGGCTATCAGGACTAAAGACAATATTGCCCTCCACACCATCATATTCCCCCGGTATAATTTTGCCGTCGAGCACTACGACTGCTTTTTTGTCTTTAGCTGTTACAATAGCTATATGCCGGCTGTCGAGGCTGCGGCCGGCGCCGAAAATCTGTTCAGGAACCGGTCCTAACATTACCTCTGAAAGCGGTTTGGGTTTATTCGGTTCGTTTACCTCGCCTTGGCCGCAAGATATAGTTGCCGGCAGAATTACTGTAAAAAGTACCGCTACTGATATATAAATACGATTGTTCATAGCATAATCTCCATTCCCACGTTTTCCAAAAATATCTTAACCTGTATTCTACCGCTTTTTTGATGGTTTTACAACATTTTTAGGTCGTAGAAACGTCAAATCTGTGTCAATTTATCTCCGTTTTACCTCTTGCAAGACAAAATCCTCGGCGTTAAAATAGCAATGGTTTACTCAATCAGACATTTAGCTTGAAAGGAGGCTTAAAATGACTGAGGAGATTATCGGAGAAGTTTCGGACTTTTTTGCTCACCCCGTTGTTGCTGGTATTGAGCTGACAGCGCCTCTGAAGGTCGGCGATAAAATCAAAATCAAGGGCCACACCACCGATGTCGAAATAACTGTCGGCGAAATACAGATTGAGCACGCCGATGTTGCCGCTGCTAAACCGGGAGACTCCATCGGCATAAAAGTTCCCGACCGTGTCAGAAAAGGCGACCACGTTTACAAAATTACCGAATAACTCTGCCGAAAATATTGTGGGCCTTTGCTCCCGTTTTAGGCCGGGGCCGCGAACAGTCCCTGTGTTTAATCGTCTATACTTGTCTGCCGTGAAGCAATCTGCTTAAAAATTATTTTTTCTCCATCGGATATACAAGCCCCCACTGTCGGCGGATTTCGTCCATTGTTTTCATAATTGTCATACTTGTATCCAAAGGCATAGTCGGACACTCGAGCTTTCCCTCACGCAGACACCGCATAGCTTCTGCCGCCTCATAATTGTATCCGTTTCCGAGTCGCTCGAATTTAATTTCTTTCTCCGCATCCTGTCCGGTTTTTACTATAATCCTGTCAGGCTGAAAAAACTTATGCGGAATCTTGATATATCCGCCGGTTCCGAAAATCGCCGCTTCGCACGGAGCCTCCACGCGAAATGAGCAGTTCAGCGATGCCATCGCTCCGTTCTCGTATCCGAAAATTATCGACGATTGTTCGTCAACGCCTGTCGTCCCTATATCTGCTATACTGCTTATTCGTGCAGGCTCTTTGTCGAATATCTTATGAGCAAATGCAACAGGATAAATACCGATATCGAGAAGTGCCCCGCCTCCGAGTTGCGGATTCAGCAATCTGCCTTCCGGCTCCCATCCGCGCCAAAAGCAGAAGCTGGCCTCCGCCAGCCGGATTTCCCCGATACTCCCGCCAGCAATCAATTCGCAAACCTTTTTAATCGCCGGAAAAAAATACATCCACATCGCTTCCATCAGGAACAATTTATTTTTCCTTGCGCATTCAATCATCTGCCCGGCCTCTTCGCTGTTTATCGCGAGTGGCTTTTCGCACAGCACCGCCTTGCCGCCTTCCAGACAGGTTATAGTATCGTTCTTATGTATCGAATGCGGCGTAGCGATATAGACAATATCGACGTTTTTATCATCTGCCAGAGATTCTGCCCCGATATGTCGCCCCGGCACTCCGAATTCCTCTGCGAATTTCTCAGCCGCTCCTTTTGTCCGTGACGATACTGCCGTAATTTCGGTATCTTCCAGCACACCAAGTCCTTCCGCAAACTGATGTGCCATCCTTCCGGTCCCGACAATCCCCCATCGTATTTTCTTCGCCATTAGTTTTGTCCTTTGTCCTTGTGTTCTTATACCCCATATAATAATCGATTTTTTGTATATTTTCAATCTTTAGAATGATAGTTGGTTACCCCCGCCGCACAACGCAACAGAGCCCCCAGCGTACCTGTCCGTCGTAGCCTCCCGTCCTGCGTAGCCTTGGCGAAGCGGGATGGCGAAGACGGAAGCGATGGGTAAACGTTTCAGAGCCCAAGCGATAGCGATGGGAGTCGGCGTTTTATTTAGCCCCCTTGCCTGCTAGGGGGTTCGTTTCAACTTTTGAACCCCCACGATTAGTTTTGCTCGCTGGCAAAACTGTGGGGGCACACTTTTCGCACTTTTCATACCTTTATCTACTGTTCTCCGTTTCCTTCTGTCTTTCTGCTTCCTGATTTTTGCTATTTTCTTTGCTTGCCGGCTTTTATCCCCCAGTAAAGAATTTTCCAACAGTTCGCAAAGTTGTTTTCTTGCGTAATAGCGGTTCAGTCCCTGACTTCTGCTCTTTTGCACCTTTACTGCCAGCCCGCCCGGCTCTTTCTTCTGTTTCGTAGCTTCCCAGGCTCTTGTGTATCCCGTCATATTTTATCGACACTTGCCATTTCCCGCTCCGTTTATGAATACTGACTCCTTTATATTTTGAGCTTGCGGCCCGGCCCCTTTTTCGGCAGTACCGGTTATTTTCCGCCACGGTTACAATCCGCAGATTTTCTCTTGTGTTATTTAATCCGTTCCCGTCTTTATGGTGAACGACTTTCCCGGCGGGGGAGTTCATAATCTGCCGGTGCATCGAGACCATTTTCCTGCCTTCCAGTCTGACTGCGTAGCAGGGTTTGCCTTTCTCTTCGACAAGCTGCCAGTCGTATTGGGATATTTTCTTGTAAGTCTCGCTATCAACGACCGCGCATCTGTTTTTTACCAGCCTGTTTCCGACATAAAGTTTTATCTTCCGAAACCCAACCCCGTATTTCTTCTTTCGCCGGCGCAGTAGAATCGCAACACCGATAGATTCGAACAAATATGGAACAGGAACTGGAATTGGCAAATGATATATTTTCATAATGACACCTTTCAAATTATTTAGCCCCCTTGCCTTTATCCGACGAAGCCTTTGGCGAAGGCGGATGCTAGGGGGTTCGTTTTTGATACTTGTCCCGCGGCACGTTGCAGCGGGGCTTGTCCCGCACCTATTTACTATTCAACGTTCCGGTGCGGGATTCATTCCTATGCCGCTACGGTAAAATGAATAGGTGCGGGGTTCGTCGTTTCATTGTGGGGTTTACCGATAACTGATAACTGTTCACTGCCAACTCAAATTGTTAATTTTTCACTTAACAATTTGTACATTATACCATTTTTACAACAAAAAGTCAAGAAAAAACGGATTTTTTACCCAAAAATCCGCCCTGAGCGAATGCGAAGGGTCTATTATCCTAAAACAGTGTCATCCTGAGCGAATGCGAAGGATCTCTCATTGTATTTATCCAATACACGCGGTATCATTGGGTTATAAACAGGAGATGATTATGAACAATATTTCCCGAATCGCAGGAGTAATAATCCTGACAATCACAGCCTCATGTTTGGCTGATGTAAATTCTGCTCCCCAAAATACTGCTGATATAAACACGGTTGTAAAGACAGCACCTAAAATTGTACAACAGGACGATAAACCTGTAAAACTACTGCAAGAAAATGAACGTCTTAAAACTGAAAATGTGGTAATGGAAAAGGCCGTCAAGGCTTATGAAAAATCTGTAATAGATTTGAGAGTAGCTTTCGGATTAATTGTTGGTCTTGTTGGTGCATATGTTAGTATTATGGCTTTTAGGAATACAAGAGAATATCGGGAAGCTATAAAGGAGACAAAGGAAGCTGCTAAGGAGGCAAAAGAAACAGCCAAAGAGGCAGAAAAAGCGGCTGAAAATGCCAGAAACTGGGAAGAAAAATCCAGCAAAGTATTCAGAGGTATTGATACAAAAGTTCAACAGAAACTTGAAGAAATAGAGAAAAGGGCTGATAAGATTATTACGGATAAAAGTAACGAAGTGATTAAACTCATATCAGAAATAGCTAAAGAAGAACGCAAAAAGAGTCAGGAAGAAGCCGAAAAGGAAAGACAAGCAAATGAACTACAGGTTAAAAGTCTACATGAAATGTACTTGGGCATTACGATTTTAGACCAAGCTCTAAAAAAAGAAGGTGTCGAGTCTGACAATTTGTTTGAACAGTCTTATACAAAATTTAAAAAGGCTATAGAGATTAAACTGGATATGTATTTAGTTTTGAAATATTGGGGCGGTGCATTATTATATCAGGCTCAAAAGAAAGAAGGCCAAGAGAAGAAGAAACTTGTGCAGGAAGCAAGGGAAAAAAGCTTACAGGCAGAACAGATAAAGAAAGGTGGAGGTGCATATAATCTTGCCTGTATAGCAGCAATAGAGGGTAATGAAGAAGAATGTAAGAAGTGGTTAAAAATAGGGGAAGAGGCAGGAGAACTGGAAAATAGGGAATGGGCAATGAAGAAAGACGAAGACCTTAAAGCATATTGGGATAAAGATTGGTTTAAGGCGATAAAATGGAAAGGGGAAAAATGAGAGAAATTAAGAAGACTTGGAAAAAAAAATATAAGCCATTAAAACTCTTCAAAGACGACCTTGAAGCTATTGTCAATATAGCCAAAGAATACGAGCAGAGCGATGTAGAAAAATGGCAAAAAAAGATTGAAATAACGGCTGAAAATTATCAATTGGATAATATTTCTGAACTGGAAAAAATAAAAAAAGAGGTTATAAGCTATTTTGGGTTGAATGTGGGATTTTCATCTCTGAGGTTGCAACTTAGTAAGTATTCACTGTCTCTTGAGGTGGGTGATGACAACGATATTCTTTTAATTGGAATTGCAACTAAGATTGATAGCATCTTGCAAAAGCGACAGCGACGTTTTAATTTTGTCTTCACATACGGTGGTCGTTTAATACTATGTTATTTGATTGTTTTATTGTGCGGTGTTCTGGCTAGCGTATTCTTTATTCTAAAAATATATTATTTGCTATTAATTTGTATTATAGCAGCTATATATATAGTTGCTAAGGCAGAGGATGTACCCTCTCAATGTTTAACAATTATAATGTCACATTCTGCTGAAACACCAAACTTTTTCAAACGTAACAAGGATAAAATCTTAGTAAATACAATAGTAGCAATTATAGTCTCTTTTCTTAGTGTGTTAGGTACGTTACTGTTTCAATGGATAACGAAGAATCCTTAAAGAATAAACACTGGAATAGATGTATGGTTAATTAAGTTTCACACCCACCCCCACCGCCATACTACCCTCACTAACTCAAAAATCCTTACAACTCTTCGGCCGTCGGCCGAACTCCTCAATTAAAAATTAAAAACTTGTCCGCCTCCGGCGGATTAAAAATTTTAAAAAATCCGCCCCCGGCGGTTTCCTTATTCTGACTACTGTCTACTGGATTCTGTATTCTTTTTCTTTCCCCGCCCCCGTTTCCTCATTCAAAGTTGATGTTCAAAGTTCAATGTTGGAAGTTAAAAAACCAACGCTTTCATCCTCCGTTTCCTTGTTTCCTGTTTCTTTACTTCCTAATCTTTTCTTGCTTCAACTTTTTTGGCGTAGCCGCATAAAAACTTGTCCGCCATAGCCTTTGGCGACGGCGGATTCAGACTTTGAAACCCTGCGGGCAACCGTAGTCGTGTTTTGTTTCAACAAAGGCTGTTTTTCGGTCCTGTGGTCAAAGCACAACGGCTGGCACAAAAGCTCGCTTTGAGCAAAGCCGTTGCTTTGA
>JAHJUV010000113.1 GCA_018828825.1 Planctomycetota bacterium
GATTATTGCGATAGTTCCCATTGCTGGAATCAGATAAAAACCAGCTGCGAAAGTGCCAAAAATGCTTCCTGCCGCACCCCATGCATAAATATCGCCTACAGTGCGACCCGTAGATAGTCCTCTATCGAGAGCCATTTTAGCGACAACAGGACTTATTGTACCAAGCAGCAGCGATGGTCCCAGGAATACCAAAGCCACATGAGAAAATACTCTTACCGGCCAGCTTAATTTCCAGAGCCATAACCACTCACCAACAAGATTGTTCAATATTACTACTGCCACGCAGGCAGCGGATGAGAGAATGAAAATTGTGGATAAGGCTTTTCTCGCCTTGAATTTGTCTGCTATTCGTCCTCCTAAATAATTGCCAATGGTTATGCCTGCCAGTACTATGCCTATAACAGCAGTCCAGGTATATAATGAAGAGCCTAAATGTCTCGCTATTAATCTGCTGGCGACCAGCTCGAGAATCATAATACAGGCGCTTGAGATAAAAACGGTAGCGCTGGGGATAAGAATCGACAAAAAACCTTTAGACTTGTTCATTATTTAGTTTCCTTAAAACCAATTCTATTAAGTATAATGGTTAGATTAAATTAAGGCAAGATGAACCCTAAAGTTAATACGGAGCTGTTAAAAAAGACAAATAAAAGACCTTAAAGGTATATAATTTATGAGCGTGCACAGGAAATAACTGTGTTTGGGGCCTTATCAGTATTAAAAAAAGCAAAAAAATTGTCTTTTGTCCGATAAAGCCTAAAGTTATTATACTCCGAAGGCCGAAAAATCAGATATGGGACTATGTAATTTAAGATTGAAAATTTAAGATTGAAGATTTACGATACCGCCAATGGCGGAGTTGTTTTTAATATTGAAAATGCGTTTTTTGGACACGGATGGACACTTAAATATAAGATGCGGATTTATACGGATTAGCACTGTATAATTACATATCTCTGTGTCCTCTGTGTTCTCTGTGGCTAAAAATAAGAATAAAGGATTATTCAAATGAGAACCATAGCAGTGATTAACCAAAAGGGCGGGTGTGGAAAAACCACCGTTTCGATAAATCTTGCCAGTGCTCTTGCTGATGAAGGCAAAAGAACCTTGCTGATTGATATGGACCCACAGGGCCATTGCGCTGTGGGGCTTGCTGTGCCTGATGAACAGATTGAGCAGGGTATTTACGATGTGCTGCTCAGTTCACGGCGGGGCGAACCGGTAAAGCTTACTGAAATTTTATGGGAGATTAGCGACAATTTCGAGCTTGCGCCGGCGAGCATCGACCTTGCGGCATTCGAACAGCAGACTAACGGTATGACAGACCGCGAAAACTGCTTAAAGGATGTCCTTGCGACCGTTGCGAATGATTATGACTATGTGATTATTGATTGTCCACCTGCGGTGAGTTTATTGACATTTAATGCCATACGTGCTTCGACGGACGTTATTGTGCCGGTGGAGACCGGATATTTTTCATTGCACGGCCTAAGCAGGCAGCTTGATACTTTGAGTATCCTGTGCAAACAATGTTCGCAGCATATAAATGTTATGGTTCTTGCCAGTATGTATGATATCCGCACAAAAATGGGCAGGGAAATTCTTGCCGAGCTTCGCAAGAATTTTGCCGGCAGAATGTTCTGGACAGTTGTCAACTTTAACACGAAGCTGAAAGAGGCCGCCAGTCTTGGCCAGCCGATATGCGAGTATGACCCGGCAAGCAGGGGGCACAAGGACTTCCAGAGTCTGGCACAGGAATTAATCGCCTCCGATACGTTGGTTGAACAGAAACAGACAGCAACTGCCGCCCATAAACAGGAGCCGGTGGCGATGCAATCCTCTATACAGGCCAGAGAGAGAAAAGAAATTATCGAAGATTTGGACAATAACCTTGAATCGATAAGTTCATCTGCCCAGGAGCTTCTTGCCGGCATTAAGCCCAGCCAGGCAAAAGCAATTACCAGCGAAAATATGGATGACAAACTTAACGATTTTTATGGCGTCCGGCAGTTCGGTGGCGCCGTCAGGTTCCTTACGCTTTATCCGCGGGCTCAGAATGTACAGATTGCCGGCGATTTTAATAACTGGCAGCCGCAGAAGACGATGATGCAGAAGGGCGAGGACGGCAAATGGGAGTTGGCCCTCGAACTTGCCCCGGGCAAATATCGCTACAGAATGGTTGTTGACGGCCAGTGGCAGCAGGACCCCTATAATGAAAATATTGAGATGAATCCCTTCGGGGAATACAACTCCGTTCTCGAAGTAAAATAATAATAAAAGGGACAGAATATAAAAAAAGCATCCGACGAAAACGGATGCTTTTTTTATTTAATGCCATAAAATAAACCGGCCCTTCGCTTTAACACGAAAGGCCGGTACGACTGCAGCCTGATACAGTCTTATTGGCCTGCATTGTCAACATCCGAAACAAGATAGCTGTCATCCACAGATCGTGGGTAATAAGTATTGTCTGTTTGTATAGCAGTTGAGATTCTTACCTCTGCGCCCTCAGTCATGCTGGCGCCTTTTCCGCATTGGCTTAATAATGCAGCCTGATCGGCATCAATTGGTAAAGTTGCTACCCCCCAAGTGGTATAAATATTATCCGACTCGACGCCGCAATTTGCCTGTTTCTCAAATTTTGCATGTATATCCGCATAAAGAACGTTCTGTCCTTCCTTTTGGTGGTATGTGGCATTTCCGGCCGGGACCGAAGAAGCAAAAACTTTATCATTCGCTGCGTCCCAAACATAAAGATAAGCAGTAGAAGCAGTGCCCATAGGGTCTTGCCAGAATGGACTTCTATCGGCCATAATCGGCTTCATAAGACTTGATGTCGCAGTTACCGCAAAGACACCACCAGTTTGGCTTGAGAGAAGCTTCACTGGTAATTGATAAGAATAACTTTGGTGCCCTTTGCCTCTGGCTCCATCTGGGGCATCATCGTCTTTTGACCCAAAATCCCATACTTCGGTTAGATTGGTGGGAACAGGACTTACCTCGGTTAAGTTATATTTGTTCAATTCGAATTTTTTCTGGTCCGAACCTGGGCAGATAAACTGTTCAGGTGGAACGTCGGCATATTTTACAAGTAAATAGAGGTGAGCATTGAGGGTAACTCTTTGATTAGTAAGGGTATCTTCGAATCTTACATTTCTCCACTCAAATGAATTTTCACCTTCAATACCGCCTATGCCTCGGTTCCACGTGGCGCCTGCACTTCCGGCAACGGGGAAAGACTCATATTTGTCGTCGCTACTATAGGCCAGCATTGCTTTGCCAATACCTGTAATGTTGGTGCCGCACATAAGACGCTGGGCAAGCAATCTGACTTTGCTGAGAGCAGGCATAAGAATAGCCAGCAACATTGCTATGATGGCGATAACCACCAGCAACTCAACCAGTGTAAAACCTTTCTTTTTCATTTTCTGCCTTTCCATAATATTTTCCTTTCTATTTTTTTTCAAGCCGAGATATTTGCGTTAAATGCTGTCTTTGGTAACGTTTCTAAATTCTATAAGAGCAAACAAACTGCACTTTTCGGTCCTTGGTCGGTCTTTCGCAAAATCTCAGTTTACAGCTTAATTTTGACCAAAGAACAGCACTTCTTATGCATTTTCAAAAGAAACAGTAAAAACCGCTAACTCGCCATTGATGCACATCTTATAACATCGTAAGAAATACAACTTAACTTTAAAAGTTGTGTGAAAGAGGACTAAAAAAGGCGGGCTCAAGAAATATGAAAGACTAAAAAATTATAATAACAGTGTACTGAATTATACCCAGCCTCTACGGCTTCCTTCATACATAAGTAAGGGTAGCATAGGGGCGAGAAATTGTCAATAAAAAAAATAAAATGAGTAAAAAAGAATGAATAAGGAGAAAAAGATGAAAAAGAGGAATAGAAAACCATTAAAAAGACTGCAAATGTCGCATTTGCCCAAAGTGTTTGTTTGAGATGTTTTTGGACAGCCGTTATGGGACTTATTGAGGCGTGGAATGAAGGGGTTATGGTTTATCCCCTTGACATTAGTATTTGTGGTACTTAAATTTAGCGTTTGTATCGTGTCATTCTGAACGTAGCGCAACATAGTGAAGAATCTCGTTTTTTGTATAAGTCAGACTTTTTGCTTTGCTCAGGGCGACACAGCATTATGAAAGGCACGAAATGGCAGTTACGCGGTTTGCACCATCTCCGACGGGTTATCTACACATTGGCGGGGCACGTACGGCCCTTTTCGACCTTTTATGGGCCAGAAAGACCGGCGGCAGGTTTATCCTGCGGATTGAGGATACCGACCAGAGCCGTAATAGTCTGACCGCGGCAAAACAGGTAATGGACGATTTAAAATGGCTGGGGATTCAATGGGATGAAGGTCCTGAAATCGAAGGCCCGGCAGGGCCATATTATCAGTCGCAAAGGCTCGATATTTACAACCGTTATATCGAACAGCTTTTAAACGCCGGCAAAGCTTATTATTGTTTTGATACCACCGATAAGCTGAATCAGATGCGCAAAAAAGCTGCTGAAAATAAGCAGAATTTTGTTTATCCCCGTCCGGTGAAATTACCCGACTCGGCGGATGTAGAAAAAGCAAAGGCCCAGGACAAAGATGTTATGGTGCGTTTCTGTATGCCTGACGAGGAAGTCGTTGTCAACGATGAGGTACGAGGACAGGTTAAATTCAACGGCAGGGACATAAGCGATTTTATAATCCTGAAAAGCGACGGCTTTCCTACATATCATTTCGCCTGCGTTATCGACGATGAACTCATGGGTATAACGCACGTCGTCAGGGGGCAGGAACATCTGATGAACACGCCCGGCCATATTGCGATGCAAAAGGCGCTCGGGTTTAAAACTCCTGTTTACGCTCATATGTCGATAACCGTTAGCGAAGGCGGCGGAAAAATGTCAAAACGCGACAGGGCAAAGGTCCTAAAAAATGCGATAAAGAAAACAGAAGGACTGGACAAAGAAAAACTTGCCTCCATTGGCGGGATAAGCACAACCCAGCTTGATGGATTTCTCACCGGCGACAGCACTCCTGACAATCCAGCCGTTGACGCGATGGCGGAATTTCTGAATGTCGAACTTCCAGAGGTAAATATTGTCGATTTCTTCAAAAGCGGGTATCTGCCGCAGGCGCTTGTGAATTTTATAGCTCTTTTGGGCTACAGCGCACCTGGCGATAAGGAAATTCTTACATTACAGGAACTTATAGATACGTTTGACCCTTCGAGATTCAATAAGACAAACAGCCTTTTTGACCGCAAAAAACTACTCGCGTTCAATACCGAACATATGAAGATGCTTGGCGAAGAAGAGCTTTTGAGCAGGTATAAAGATTTTCTTGAAGTGGTAAAATCGCCCGCCGCCGGCGCCGACGATGCTTTGCTCAAAAGGGTGATAAAGGCAAGCCAGGGCGCAAGAACACTTGCGGACATCGACCATAAGAGCAGATTCTTGTTTATCGAAACCGGCAAAATAGAATATAACAAAAAAGATGTCGAAAAAGTCCTTCTTAAAAATAGCGCCGAAGGCCTTGCGATGCTTGCCGAACTGAAAGAACAATTATTAAAGCTTCCAGCATTAAACGAAGAAACGATAGAGAAAATGCTGCGAGGGCTTGCAGAGCAAAAGCAGGTTGGTCTCGGCAAGGTAGCTCAGCCGCTGCGTGTTGCGATTTGCGGCACGACGGTTTCGCTGCCGATATTTGAATCAATAGATATGTTAGGTCTTGAAGAGACGGTAAAAAGAATTGACAATACTTTAAACAAATTTGGTTGGAACTTATTATGACAAATCAGGAAAGAAAAAGTAAAATTAAAGAGGATTTTAGAAGGAAACTTCTTGCGCATGTTGAGTTATTTAATTCAGCTGTTTCTACCAATAACGGAGATTGGATAGTAAAAGGTTTTATAGATATTGCCAAAAATATTTATACTATTTCTGTGGACACCAAAGTGGTTTCCAAAATAATGGAACTGCTCCTTTTTCCGCAAATTTGCCATATTGCAGAGAAAATGGGTTGCAAAATGGTTCTCTGCAAAGAGCAGAATTTTTATCCTGATATTACGTTTATTGACAAAAACAATAACAAATTTGCTGTTGATTTAAAAAGCACTTACCGAAAAAACGAAAAAAAAGTAAACGGGATGACTTTGGGGGCATTTACGGGATATTTTCGAGATAGGAACAGCCTAAAGAATATTACTTTTGCTTATGATGAATATATCAGTCATTTTGTGCTTGGAATTATATATTCCAGAACGGATAATACAGAAGATGAAAGAAAAGTTTATAAACTAAGCGATCTTCATAAAATTACTTCAGTGGTTAGGGATTTCACGTTTTTTGTTCAGGAAAAATACCGTATAGCTGCCGATAGACCCGGAAGTGGCAACACTAAAAATATAGGTTCTCTGACGAATATCGATAAGCTGGTAAATGGACGCGGACTTTTTGCCGAACTCAGTGAAGATGTTTTTGATGATTACTGGATGTATTATTTAACGAAAGATATGGCAAAGGCAATTGATTTGAAAAAGTCGCCATACAAGAATTTGGCGGAATACAAGAAATATAAAAAAATGGAATAGTTTTGATGAGAGCAAAAAAAAATACAATTGATAATTTGCAAATGAATTTTGTGAGCGATGATGCAATTTTTCCGTCAACACGGTATCAGGGCAGCAAGCTCAAGATAGCCGACTGGATTTGGGATGCCGTCTGCGATTTAGAATTTGAGACGGCTCTTGATGCTTTTGGTGGAGCAGGTAGTGTGGGATATATGTTAAAACAGCACGACAAACAAATAACTTACAATGATGTGTTGAAATTTAACTGGTATATTGGCTCTGCCCTTATTCAAAATGACGAGGTTGTTCTATCTGATGAAGATATTGATTTTATTTTGAATGAAAATTCAAATGTAAAATATCCGACATTTGTTCATGATACCTTTGGGGATATTTACTTTACCAAAGACGAAAATAAATGGATTGATAGAGTAACGACAAATATATTCCTGCTCGATGATTTTTACAAAAAGGCTTTGGGTTTTTTCGCTCTTTTTCAGGCTTGTATTATCAAGCGGCCTTACAATCTTTTTCACCGTAAAAACTTATATATAAGGTTATCCGAAGTTGAGAGGAGTTTCGGCAACAAGACGACGTGGGATACGCCTTTCCAGGAGCATTTCAAGCAATTTGTGGCGGAAGCCAATCAGGCGGTTTTCTGCAACGGCAAACAAAACAAAGCGTTAAATCTTGATGTTTTCGATATAAATGAATATTACGACCTTGTCTATATTGATACTCCGTATATCTCCAAAAAAGGAGTGGGGGTGGACTATCTCGGTTTCTATCATTTTCTTGAAGGATTAACAAATTATGCCGATTGGAAAGAGAGGATTGATTATCATAGCAAACACAAGAGGCTGAAAGGCAATAGATCGGTTTGGGCGGACAAAAATGCCATTGTCTCCGGTTTTGACAAACTCTTTGATAAATTCAAGGAGAGTATTTTAGTTGTTTCATATAGGGCCGATGGTATTCCCTCGATACCACAGTTGGTGGATTTGCTGAAAAAATATAAGGCAGAGGTGCGAGAAATAAAACGGACTAGCTACAAATACGTACTTAGCACAAATCATTCAGAAGAAGTGTTAATTTTAGGAATTTAAAAAATGAGCGTTCTTGTAACAGGTTCGATAGGGATTGATACTGTAACTACGCCTCTGGGCAAGAGTGAAAACTGTCTCGGCGGCTCGGCGGTATATTTTGCGATGGCGGCCAGTTTCTTCTCGCCGGTGCGTTTTGTCGGCGTCGTTGGCGCCGATTGCCCGTTTGATTTGGCCAAGGTCTTTTCCGGCAGGGATGTTGACCTTTCCGGCCTTGAGATTCGCGGCGGAAGCAAAACGTTCAGGTGGAAAGGCTCTTATCAGGGCGATATGAGCCAGGCTATGACCGATGCGATGGAACTAAATGTCCTTTCGGAGCGTCCGCCGATTGTGCCGGAGCATTTCAGGGACAGCGAATACGTCTTTCTCGCAAATACTCACCCAACATTACAGATACAGCTTCTCGAACAGCTTAGGCTGCCAAAGTTTGTTGTTGCCGATACGATGAACTGCTGGATTGACGGCCAGGCGGAGGAGCTAAAAAGACTGCTGCAGAGGATAAACGCACTGATATTGAACGACGGCGAAGCGAAAATGCTGACCAAGTGCGACAATCTCGCTGCCGCCGCGCAGGAGCTGATAAAAATGGGGCCCAAAGTTGTGATAATAAAGAAGGGCTCTCACGGCTCGATTTCGCTCGATAGCGAGGGCCACTGGATTGTGGTTGGCGGATATCCGACAGTTCATCTCAAGGACCCGACAGGCGCAGGCGATGCCTTTGCAGGGGCTTTGATGGGTTATCTTGCCTCGGCGGACCGAACAGATATTAAATCTCTCAAGACTGCGATAGCTTACGGCACGGTTACGGCTTCGCTTGTAATCGAAGGGTTTTCATTGTCTTCGGTAGCGTCAATCAGTAAGGCCGTGATTGACAAGAGATTTAACGAGCTGAAGGAAATAACCGGATTCTGATTTTGTATTGATTATGCGATGCTTTGTTGCAATTGATATTGATGATAGGCTTCGCGGCCAAATTGACAAGCTCCAGAGAGAGCTTAAAAAACGTCTGAAAAACCAGACGGGGATAAAATGGGTCAGGTCTGAACTTATTCATCTTACGCTGAAATTTTTGGGCGATGTTGAGGATACAAGAGCCGAAGAAGTCAACCAAACGCTCGAATCGGTCTGTGCGGGGCATAAGAGTTTCAAGCTTGAGTTTTCAACGATAGGCAGTTTCTCCAGGCCGCCGAAGGTGCTTTGGCTCGGTACTGAAAAAGCAAATACTGAGCTTGAAAAACTCGTGCAGGATATCGAGCAGGCTTTTGAGAATCTCGGTTTCGAAAAGGAACAAAGGCCATTCAGTCCGCATCTTACCCTTGCCCGCGTAAAGGAAAAACGTCCCGACAGGCAGCTTCCGGAAGTTATCGACAGTTTCGGAAAAATCGATGCCGAAGTGATAAATGTTGACTCGGTATGCTTTTATAAAAGTCAGTTGACATCAGCCGGTCCTGTATATACGCTGTTGAAGAAAATTAACCTCAAGATTAGAGAGGAAGGATAGTAATGGCTAAAATAAGCAAGGCAAAGAAAGCAGTTTCCGACGAAAATTCATCAAAACCGACAACAAAAAACGTATCTCTTGAAAGGGCGATTGCCCAGATAGAGAAACAGTACGGCAACGGCTCGATTATGCAGATGGACGAGAGCCTATATGCGAAAATTGAAGGTATCAAAACAGGCTCCATTTCGCTTGATATAGCACTGGGCGGTTGTGGAGTACCGCGAGGCAGGGTAATCGAGCTTTTCGGCCCTGAATCGAGCGGCAAAACGACTCTTGCTCTGCATATTATTGCCAATGCCCAAAAAGCAGGCGGCATCGCGGCGTTTATCGACGCAGAACACGCTCTTGATACGACATGGGCCAAAAAACTCGGTGTGAATGTCAGCAGTCTTCTGGTCAGCCAGCCGGACACCGGCGAACAGGCTCTGGATATCACCGAAATGCTGATAAAGTCCAATGCAGTTGACGTTATTGTAATCGATTCTGTCGCAGCTCTTATTCCCGCCGCCGAGCTGGCTGGCGAAATGGGACAATCGCATATGGGACTCCACGCGAGACTTATGAGCCAGGCGATGAGAAAGCTTACCGGTGTTATATGTAAGAGCAAAACCTGCCTGATTTTCATCAATCAAATCAGAATGAAAATCGGCGTTATGTTCGGCAATCCGGAAACCACAACCGGCGGCAGGGCCCTGAAGTTTTATAGTTCTGTCAGGCTGGATGTTAGGAGGATTTCCACGATAAAGGAAGGAACTATCGCTGTCGGCAGCAGGGTAAGAGCAAGAGTTGTAAAGAATAA
>JAHJUV010000114.1 GCA_018828825.1 Planctomycetota bacterium
ATATATCGGTCAAGCACTTTACCCCCACACCTATTTGCATAAAAAGGAGGCGGGTCAAAATTACCGACAAAACTATTTTTCTTGTATTTCATTTGCCAACCATAATAAGAATAGGTGTGGGGGTAATTGTCCCGAAGATTTTATTTTTTACACCTTAACCACATTTCATAGGATAATTACAAACTTGCCTTTTGCGGCACCAAGGTTAATATGCCCGTATGCCGAAAAATGATATTAAAAATATAAAAATAATCAAGAATATCCTCGATGGACTTTATCGTAAGTATAATCACAAAAGATTTATACCGCCGGACCCGCTGCAGTTCGTATATCGTTATGAGAAAAAGGTTGATATGGAGATTGCGGGGTTTTTGGCGGCGATGTTCGCATACGGAGCGGTCGAGCAGATTGAAAAATTCCTCAACGCCCTTTTGGGAAGAATGGGGAAAAGCCCGGCAGGATTCATCAAAAACTTTTCGGCTAAAAACAAAAAACTTTTTAAGTCTTTGAAATACCGTTTTAATACCAGCGATGACATAATCTGTCTTTTGGGAATTCTGAAAAAAGTTCTTGTCCGATACGGCAGTATTGAAAAACTTTTTCTTAAGGGTTACAGCAAGACGGATGAAAATATCATCCCTGCGGCGGAGAAATTTGTGCGGGCACTGGACAGCAAAGGGCTGAAATTTTTGCTGTCCGACCCGGCGAAAGGCGGAACAAGCAAAAGGCTGTTTCTTTTCCTTCGCTGGATGGTGCGAAAGGATGAGGCTGATGCGGGACTGTGGAAAAAAATCGACAAATCGAAACTGATTGTGCCGGTCGATGTACACATCGGGCGATTGAGCAAAATTTTAGGCCTGTACAACAAAAAAACGGTAAATCTCAAAACAGCCATCGAAATAACGGCAGGTTTTGCGGAAATCTGCCCGCGAGACCCTGTAAAATACGATTTCGCACTGTGCAGAATCGGGATACTTGAAAACTGCAGCGGCAAAAGAAATAAATACTGCCCGGAATGCGAATTGGCGGAATTATGCAGAAAAAAACTTTATTTTTAATCGAATTTCGGGTAGAATAGTAGTGTAACTAAATCTTGTGAAAAAGGCATAAAAATGAAACAGAGACTATTTGTCGGTATTGCGGCGATAATACTTTTTACATCGGTTAACGCATTTTCGGCTCCTGAGCCGGCGGTTGTGCCGAAGGCAAACCAGTGGACGCTGAACGTTGTTTTTACACAGCCGCAGCAGATAGTCGTCAAGGTTCCCGGGATAAGAAAACCGCAGCGGTTCTGGTATATTATTATCACGATCAATAACGATTCCGGCAAAGAGGTGCCTTTTTATCCGAACTGCGAACTGGTGACGGACACTTTACAGATAATACCGGCTTATAAAGATACGAGAAATATCGTGTTCGATAAAATCAAGAGGCGGCACAAAAGGAAATATCCATTCCTCGAATCGCTTGAATTCGCGGATAATAAAATTCTGCAGGGACAGGATAACTCAAAAGACCTTGCGATAATCTGGCCGGACTTCGATGCAAAGGCTCGTGATATTTCCCTGTTTCTGGCGGGTTTGAGCAACGAAACAGTCGTTGTGGAACATCCGACGAAAAAAAACGCAGATGGAAAGCCGGAAAAAGTTTACCTGAGAAAAACTCTCGATCTGCAATACTCCATCAGCGGGGACGAGAGCCTGCGGAAAAGCGGCAGACTTGTTTTCAAAGGCAAACGCTGGGTTATGAGATAAAAACAAAATTCAAAAATCAAAATTTAAAATGCAAAATTGAGGAACGGCACTTAAACATATTTAAGTGCCGGTTTTTTTTATATTATTCTTCAAACTGCCGAAACTGTCCCGCAACGGGGGCATTGAACCTGAGGGGATTTGTAGTTGGGCGGGACTTTTATTTTGAGGCCGCAGGAACAATTTATAAAACTGAATCCCAAAGTTTTCTGCATAATATCGCCAATATCCCGAGTCTGCTTTTTAGAATCTACTGATTTTTGCGGGCCGGCGGTGCGAATCTGAACAGTTTCCTCCTTAAGGGCCGATGACGGTATGGGGGTTGAGTGCTTTGTCGTTTTCTTAAAGGCATCGGAATAATTGGCAAATGAGGCGCCGGCCATACCGCGAAGTATTTTTACTCGCTGAGAAATCGGGGGATGGGTGCTGGTCAGGTCGGAAAGTTTCATTCCTTTTTTCTGGAGAGGATTAACGATGTACATCGGAGCGGTAATCTTGTTTGCGACGGAAAGAGGGGTTTTGTTTTGAGAAATTTTTTCGAGTGCAGAGGCCAGACCTTCGGGATAGCGGGTAAGTCTGGCAGAGCCGGCGTCGGCGAGATATTCACGCTTGCGGGAAAGTGCGAAATATAAAAGGGTCGCCATTATCGGGGCAAGTATGGCAGCGACAATCGCAATAACAAGCATAATGGTCTGGGTCTGGCCGCCTCCCCTGTTTCTCGAAGAGTACCGCCTGGTCATAGAACTGTAGAACATACCGCGAAGGAAAATTTCGGAGATTAAGGTTATCGTGCCGAGCATAACGCCCGCGATTGTTACGAATAATATGTCGCGGTGCAGAATATGACTCATTTCGTGGGCGATGACGCCCTGCAATTCGTCCCTGCTTAGTCTGCCAAGCAGGCCTGCGGTAATTGCGACTGAGGCGTTTTGCGGATTTCTGCCGGTGGCAAAGGCATTAGGGGCAGGGTCATTGATTATGTAAATTTTCGGCATAGGCATTTGGGCAGCGATTGCCATTTCTTCGACGACGTTAAAGAGCTGGGGATGGACTGCTTTTGTGACGGGTACAGCTTTGCTGGCTGTAAGAAAAATCGCATCGCCGCTGGAGAAACTAACCATCGCAAGAATCATCCAGATAATCAACGCGATGACGATGCCGAAAAGGCCGGCTATCGGGTCGGGAGAAATCGACCTTCCTATGAACCAGCCCAGAAGAGCCAGTACTGCCGCCATTAAGGCAAGCAGCAAGATTGAATTGCGCTTATTTGCCCGTATCTGTTCCCACATAATATTAATTTTTAATTTTTAGTTTTGAATTTTTAGTTGTTTTTATGGACTGACTGGTTTTTACAATGCTTGTCAGCATTTTTATAAGCTCCTCAGATTCAGTGAGAAGGGAAGTACACATTTTACTTGAAAGGATGCCACTGTCCATAAGCAGCCTCAACCAATAATTCGTCTCTCTGGCCTCCTTTGAGGCAATAGCCATTTTGGATACAAAATCTTTGCGGCTTTGACCGGCTAGGGCTTCTTCAACATTTGCGCCAATGCTCGTACCGGCACGAATAATTTGTTGTGCTAATTCAAAATGGCTTCGCTTTTTGAGCCACTGTGCAAGCTTTATTATGCGAATTGCGAAACCAAAGCTTTTCTCTTTTATAGGATTGGCAACCATTTAGCAAAATCAATTCAAAATTAAGAATTCAACATTAAAAACTAACTTTTGGCACTGCTTTTTCAGCGGTATCAATTTCAAAAAAGTCGCGCTTTGCGAAATTGAACATTCCAGCGACAATATTCGACGGGAACATCTGGATTTTATTGTTGAAGAACAAAACCTGGTCATTATAGGCCTGGCGGGAAAAAGCGATTTTGTTTTCCGTGCTGGAAAGCTCTTCCTGCAGGGCAAGAAAATTCTGATTTGCCTTCAAATCGGGATAGGCCTCGACGGTGAGGAGGAATTTGCTAAGCGCTTTGCCGAGAACACCTTCAGCTTTTGCGGATTCTGCGACACCCTTGGCGCCCATAGCCTGACTGCGGGCATTTGTAACGGCTTCGAGAGTACCGCGTTCGTGCTGCATATATCCCTTTGCGGTTTCGATGAGGTTCGGTATCAGGTCGTGACGGCGTTTGAGCTGGACATCAATTTGCGACCAGGCATTTTTGACCTGATTGCGAAGTCTGACGAGCGCGTTGTAAATTCCGATAACAAATACGACAAACAAAACAATTATCACAATTAGTAAAAGTAAAATATTCATAACCTCCCTTTCTAAAATTACAGGACTGAAAATTTATGTATCGTTAACTGGCGATAGATTTCGCCCGGCTGGAGAACCACCGATGGGAAGTTCGGCTGATTTGGCGAATCAGGATAATGCTGGGCCTCGAGACAAAAAGCCCCGTGCTTTTTATACACTGCGCCGGTTTTGCCTTTTACGCCGTTGAGGAAATTTCCGGTATAAAACTGTATGGCCGGTTCTGTTGTGAAAATTTCCATCGTCCTGCCGCTCTGGGGTTCAACAACTTTTGCGGCCAAAGAAAGCTCCATAGGCGTGGATTTGTTGAGGATATAATTAAAATCGTATCCAATCCCCAATTTGGCGATATTTTCACCTATCGGCTTCGAACTGGTAAGGTCAAACTCCGTGTCTTTAACGGATTTAATTATGCCGGTAGGGATATAGCTGTTATCGACAGCGGTGATTTCATCGGCATTTATCTTAATCTTGTGAGAAAGAATACTCCCATTGTTATGACCGGCAAGATTGAAATAGCTGTTGTTCGTAAGATTAAGGATTGTTTTTTTATCAGTGGCGGCCTGATAGCCGATTTTCAATTCGTTGTCGTTCGTAAGTGTATACGTAACAGTAACTTCCAGATTGCCGGGGTAGCCTTCTTCGCCATCGGGACTTAGATATTTAAAAATAACTCCACAACAATCATCTCTTTCAAACACGCTGGGCTGCCAGGGCGCTTTGTTAAATCCTTTAATTCCGCCGTGGATGTGATGCCTGCCGTCATTGGTAGCCAGATTGTATTCCCTGCCGTCGAGCTGAAATTTTGCATCTGCTATACGATTAGCGAACCGTCCAACAGTGCAGCCGAAATAACATTTGCCGCCTATATAGCCTGCGAGGTCGTCATAGCCGAGGACGATGTCGGCCAATTTGCCGTTTTTGTCGGGCATTTTGAGCGAGGCAAGCGTTGCACCAAACGAGATAAGTTTCGCCTCTGCGCCAGCTTTGTTTTTCAGGACAAAAAAATCGATATTCCTGTTTTTACTCAAAGTCCCAAAAACGCCTTTTTCAATTATCATTTTTTCGCCTCGCTTTTATGACTGAACATTTCTGAAAGGAGTTTTATAACTTTTTTTTCTTTGTCGAAATTACCCCGTGCAAGGATTTGCGATAATTCTCCCCTGTCGAACCACAGGCCGTGGCCTTTGGGACAGCGGTCGATAACAAGAGGCTGATTTTCGTCAGCGGCGAGAACTTTCTGCATTTTTTTGAGGCATATCGGACAGGGATGAGACCTTACCTCCACATCGGCCTGCTGTAAAGAGGCAACAAGCTGCTGAGCCTGGGCCGTATCGGCAAAGAGTAATTCGAGTTCACCGGCATCGAGCCAGATACCGCCGCAGTTTGTGCAATAATCTGTTTCGACCTGGTCGAGCTCGAGAATAATCATCGCATTTTTACAGGCTGGGCAATCCATATTACCACTTTTTTCGCCACCACAACACGGCCATTACTATCGACGATGAAAATGCCATAAAGAAAATAATCCAAAAGGCATTGTGAAGCTGAGCGAGCGGGATTCGAACGTTCATCGAAAAGATGCTCACGACAAGGGTCGGCAGCATAATCGCAATGGTTACAAGCGTCAGGGCCTTGATGCGGATGTTAAGGTTGTTGCTGATAATCGAAGCGCGTGCATCCATCATGCTTGCAAGGACCTGAGAAAATATTTCGGTCTGTGCCATACTCTGGTTGTTTTCGATTGAAATGTCGTCAAGGAATTCGAGGTTTTCCTGTGTAAATCCTATTTTAGCAGAATAGCTTTTGAGCCTGCTGACGAGCACGGCGTTGGAATGAATAGCGTTGAGATAATAAACCAGACTCTTTTCGAGCGTAAACATATTAAGCAGATAGGTGTTCTCCATCGCGACATTTATCTGCAGCTCAAGGTCGGTAGAGACACGGTTGATTGCTCTAAGATGCTCTACAAAATGTAAAACCGCACGAAAGATAAGTTTGAGGGCGATATCAAGAATAGAAGTAACCCTGTTGAAGATTTTGCCGTCAAAGAGAGTAAAGTCCTCGGCAACCACTATCACAAGGTGGCCCTTGAAAATAAAAATACCGACAGAAAGAATCCTGAATAGAAACTCGTCCTGCTGGGAGTAATGTTTTGGGCGTTTGCAAATCATCGCGATATGCTCGGGCTCAAATTCAAGCCGGCTGGGTTCATCGGGGTCGAGAGATGAATTAAGAGTATGCTCGTCTATCTTAAGCTGGTCAACAAGATACCTCCGCTCGTTTTCATCAGGGGCAACATAAACCGATACAACGGCGTTGTTATCATCGCACTCAACCAGCTTCCCGTTGGATATATGCAGCTTTTTTAACATACTAATACTCCGTACCAATTTAACTGAGCTAATTCTAACAAGCACTACACCGATGAGAAAGAAAAAAAACGGCAGTTTTGGCAGTTAAATCCGGGCAACAGGTGAAATACTTTGACATTTTTCGGGGGCATTTTTACAATTGTACGGACATTCAGGAATGAAAGGGACTAAAAATGGACTCAACCGAAAATCCTTATCAGCTAAATTCACCGCCACCGGCGCCAAAAAGGGTCGGCTGGAAGATATTCTTCGGCATTATCCTCGGATTATCAATAATAGCCAATTTTGTTCTATTTTTCGCACTAATCGCGGTCGGGGTCCAAATGCTGGCAGGTACGGGAGCAGGCAAATCCATCGTTGAAAAAGAAATCGAGGCCGGTCCGGGCAGCAGTAAAATCGCAGTCATTAAAATAGAAGGTGTAATCAACAGCAAACTTGCCGAAGATGTTTCCAGCCAGATAAAGGCGGCGAAAAAGGATAAAAACGTCAAGGCGGTAATATTCAAGACAACCAGTCCGGGCGGCGGAATCGGGGCCAGCGACAGAATACACGACCAGATTTCGCGGTTAAAAGCCGAGACGGGCAAGCCCACAATTGCATTTATGGAAACAATCGCAACTTCGGGCGGATATTACACCTCGGCGGCGTGCGACAAAATCGTCGCTGAACCTACAGCAATCACGGGCTCAATCGGGGTCATAATGGGACATTTCGTTCTGCAGGATTTGCTCGAAGAAAAACTTGGGATAAAACCTGTAATTATAAAATCGGGCCCTAAAAAGGATTGGCCGACGAGTTTTGAGCCTGTAACTGAAGAGCAGGTTGCATATCTGGACAAAACACTTATCACGCCCGCCTACGAAAGATTTGTGGATATTGTGGCAAAGGGCAGAGGTGAACTTACCAGAGAACAGATACTGGCCTTGGCTGACGGGAGTGTTTATAACGCTCTGCAGGCCTTTGATAACAAGCTGATTGATGAAATCGGTTATATGGACGAGGCGATAGCGGCCGCTAAATCGCTGGCGAATATTACCGATGCTAAAGTTGTGGAATATAAAAAGCCTTTTTCGTTTGAGGAATTTCTCGGGACAAAATCGTTTTTGCATCTGGACCGCAATACGCTGTATGAGTTTACAACGCCGCAATTGATGTATTTGTGGGACGCAGGATTAAATTTTTAATCCCGACGCATCGGGACTGGTGCGGTTTTTTCTAATCAGAAAGCACAGGCCGGAAACAGCGAAAATCGCTATCGAAGACGGCTCCGGGATCTCGACGATGAAATCCTGGGCGCCGACATAAGAAAGAGCCCTTAAGTCTGCTATAGGGCCTGTGCCGTCAAGAGCGCCCAGCCAGGCATTGGCCTTTTGATAATCGAGATTCGTTGCCTTGAATCCTCTGCTGCCTCCGGTGCTATCGACCGTAACATCCCAGGCGGAAGAAGACGTCGGCAAATCTTCATAAATAATTTCCCAGACAGCTGCGGCAAAGGCCTCGGCGTTTTTGTTTTGCTGATAAGTATAACTGCCGCCGGCAGACCAGGCAGGGTCGTAAAATCTGCCCCAAAGCTCGGAAATATAGTCGGCTTTTGCCTGCCCCATCGATTCTCCGAGAAAAGAGGTCGGTCTTGGGCCGTCCTGCGGCATAATCACATCATAAGTAAGACTGTCATGTGCGACATACTCTGAAAGGTCCATACAGAAACCGCCAATATAGCCGTTGTCGAGATATTCGCCCTGACCTGTACCGGCAGTTTTGTTGAACATACGAAACGCCGGCATAAGTGTTAAGGCCTCTCCAGCCGCCGCCCCATATTTTCATCATACCTTTGGCGCCATAACCGGCCGGGGCCATTGTAACTGTGCCATAAATCGGCGCTGCAATGCTTTCTGATATCATAAAAAACGCGATAATCGCAATAATTGAGTATATTCCCACCTTTATTCTCATAAATTTCAGAACCCCCAAAAAAACAGTTTATACAAGTACCATTTAGAGATTTTTCACCCTTACCATAAATAATACGAAATAAAAACAGGTTGTGTTGACTGGGCGGAGCAGAAATTTGCAAAGTCCTGTAATATAGACTACAATTAAGAAATATCGCAGGAAAGACGGTCAGATGACCGGTGGGAATTTTTACCCCCACACCTTTACAGAAAGCCACGGCTGTAAAACCGTGGACGAATGTGATTATTCTCTCGCGAAAGCGAGAAACAAACAAAACCATACCTGTAAAGGTGTGGAGGTAAAGGTGTGTGGGTTTACGGTCCTAAAATATATCTAAAATGAAACTGGAAATGGAACAATTAAAAGGTGTTTTTATTCGGAGATTTGCCAGGATAAGGCATATACGGCAAAGCCCTTTGGAAGCTGTGAATTAAGGCTGTGAGAAACAACAAGCTCGTAGGTGGTATTAGGGTCAAGGGGAACATAAAGATGTTCGACGTTATCAACGGGACTGTCGCTGTAATCAATCGGATTAATCCGGCCATCCTCGTCAATAGTTCGCAGCTGAAGCTGTAAATCCGTCCATAATTCGGAGTTGAGATTAAATGGATACTGGTCCTGATAATTTCTATTCCATACAAGAGTCGCAGTCAATCCCGATGCGTCGGGATTGGCGGCAGTCTGGAACCTGTAAATCTTATCTGCAATATAATTGGGTTCGATTATATTGATGTCCCAGCCAGCGGTTTTCACATCCCCGATGAGTCGGGGCTGCATACCGGCGGTAAGAATATTGTAAGCGGCCAGACCGTCGAGCATACCTGCCCCCTGTCTGAAGTCGAGCGGATATTCGGAATCGTCATTGCTGTCGGGATAGCCTTTGTGCCAGCCGGTGAGTTTTTCGGCGCCGGTCATTAAAATAGATTTCATTACACAATTGCCTGCAAAACTGGATGCCGCAAGCTGGAGGTTCGGGTCAGTTTTTGCTTTTTGAATAAGCATAGAAGCGACACCGGCGGCTACCGGAGCGGCAAAACTCGAATAATCTCCGCTGGGCCTGTATCCCGATGCATCGGGATTGGAGTCCGCTATAGCGACAAGACAATTGCCCGGAGCAACGATATCGGGCTTGCACCGGCCGTCAATCGTAGGGCCTGCGGTGGAACGATTCGCGTCAGGGGCGTTAAAATCGGCCAGCGAACCATTAGAATCGGCAACGCCGACAGCAAGGACATTTGCACCAGCCGCCGGGTAGAGCGGCAAATCATAAGCATTTTTCCCGTTGCCGATAGAGGCGATTATCAGCAGGCCGAAACTGTCGGCTATATTATCAATACCCCTCGTCCACCAGGCCTCACAAGACCAGCCAAGACTCATCGTAATAAAATCTTCTTTGGGCCAATGAGCCGGAAATACATAATCCACTATGAAATTCCAGAACTCATAGACATTCAGTTTCGCATCCGGCGCGGCTGACTTATATGAAAAATTACCGAGAGACGGATAAGACGCATTCGGGTCGGAACCTATAAGTATCGAAGCAATCGCAGTCGAGTGATTCGATACGCCGGGGGCAACAGCATTGTCATCATAAAAATCGACGCTGCTGTTTTCGAAACATTTATGAGAAATATCCGGCCTGTAATCATTCTGAGGTTTTGAGTCAATATAAGTATCACTCCTGCAGACAAGACCGATACTGATACCCTCGCCGGTAAGATTCGGGTCGATGCCGGCGATTTTATAAACGCCGGCAACGTCAAGAGCCTGCGGCTGTGTACCAACAGCTAATGCCAACGGCGTAAAAACTAATAAAATCATCAAAATTTTTACAAATCTGCGAACCAAAAAAATCCCTTTAAAAATCGAAAAGACTTAGATTGTATTGTACCATATTTTACTCAATTTTTCCAGACTGCCCTTTTTATTTTTTAAGTCTTTATAAATAACGACTTAACGTTCTAAAATAAGCCCAATTTACGCCTTGCTAAAGGCCTTCCTAATTGCTATACTCCCTTGGTTATTTCGGACTGGCGGACATTAGGGATAAGCAAGAGTATGGAAGTTCTTTTAAGTTCCGATAAAATCAGCGATTGTGTAACCTCTCTGGCCGATGAGATTGTCTCAAAAACGGTCAAAGATGACAAAATCGTTGTTATTGGGATTCGCAGCAGAGGAGAAATTCTTGCCAAACGTCTTGCAGACATATTAAGCCATAAATTCAAGACTAAAATCCCCTGTGGTACTTTGGATATAACTCTTTATCGCGACGACATTAACAATCCGCAGGGCGACAGCCAGCCGCTGGTTAGAAGTACCGAAATAGGCTTCAATATCGACGATAAAATAATAATTCTTGTCGATGACGTTCTGTATACAGGCAGAAGTACCCGAGCGGCAATGGATGCGCTGATAGACCTGGGCAGACCAAAGGCAATCAGATTGGCCGTACTGGTCGAAAGAGCTGGAAGAGAATTTCCCATACAGGCAGATTTTGCCGGAGTCAAAGTCGAGGTGCCTGCGGATAAATCCGTACAGGTTAATTTTGTAGAATCTGACGGCAAAGACAGAGTAATTGTAATATGAGTAAAAAAGAATTTACCTGGAATCGCAAACATCTCATCGGGCTGCGAGATCTCAGCAGAGAGGAAATCGAATATATTCTCGATACGGCCAGGGCATTCGAACAGATAAGCACAAGAAGCGTCAAGAAGGCTCCTACTCTCCGCGGCAAGGTGGTTGTAAATCTGTTTTTCGAAGACAGTACAAGGACAAGAAACAGCTTTACCCTGGCGGCGAACAGGCTCAGCGCAGATGTAATCGAGTTCACACAAAAAAGCAGCAGTGTAAGCAAGGGCGAGACGCTTTTGGATACTGCAAGAAATCTCGAAGCGATGGGAATCGATATCGTCGTGATACGACACGGTGCGGGCGGGGCGCCGAAATTTCTGAGCAGGAATATCAACGCCTGCGTAGTCAATGCCGGCGACGGATTTTGCGAACATCCAACGCAGGGACTACTGGACACCTATACAATAAGAAAGATAAAAAGCTCGCTCGAAGGACTTAAAATCGCAATCGTAGGCGATATCGCTCATTCGCGGGTGGCAAGAAGCGATATATACGCAATGACAAAACTGGGCGCACAGGTAATTCTTGTCGGCCCGCCAACCCTTATGCCGGCAAAGGTCAGCCAACTGCCGGTACAGGTGAGTTATTCGCTGGACGCGGTTATCGGCGAAGTCGATGTAATAAATATGCTGCGAATACAATCCGAAAGGATGGGCTCAAATCCGTTCCCGTCCATAAAAGAATACTCACATTATTTCGGCCTGACGGTCGAGAGAATGAAAAAAGCAAAACCAGACATACTTGTTATGCATCCCGGGCCGATTAACAGAGGCGTGGAAATGGAAAGCGAAGTAGCCGATGGGCCCAACAGCGTAATTCTTCAGCAGGTAACCAACGGCCTGGCGGTGAGAATGGCGGTTCTGTTCCTCGTCAATCAGGCGGCGATGGCAAAATAAATTTAAAACTTAAAAATAAAAATGCAAAACCAAAACTCAAAAATTAAAACTGAATTAAAGCAAAGGGCTTATCAGTATTCAATTAATATGATAAAGTTTTTGGACTCTCTGCCGAAAGATACATCGGCAAATATTATCATAAATCAATTATTAAGGTCATCAACATCTATTTGTGCGAATATCGTGGAAGCCAGGGGTTCCAGTTCCAAAAAAGATTTTACCAACTTTTTTGGATATTCTCTTAAGTCCGCTAATGAAAGCCTATATTGGCTTGGATTACTTCGAGATGCCAAAGGTATTAGAAGCCAGCGATTAGATTATCTCTTAAATGAAACAAAAGAATTGGCAAATATTCTTGGTGCAAGCATATTGACTTTGAAAGGCAAAAATAAATTTTAAATTTTAAGCTATGGTTTTAAGCTTTAAGTTTTAAACTTTAAACTTCTATAATATGGCAAAAAATATTCTAATAAAAAACGGACGTGTAATCGACCCGGCCAATAAGATTGACCGAAAATGCGACGTTCTGATTCTCGACGGTAAAATCGCCGAGGTCGGCAAGGTCGAATCGAAAGCGGATTTAACCCTTGATGCGGCAGGTAAACTTGTACTGCCGGGCCTTATAGATATTCACGTACATTTCCGCGAGCCGGGCGATGAGGAAGAAGAGACAATCGCATCTGGTTCGGCTGCGGCGGTTGCAGGAGGATTTACATCGGTCGTTTGTATGCCGAATACCGACCCGCCGATTGACGATGCGACAAGCGTAGAATATATCCACCGAATGGGCAGACAGGCGAGAAAAACGCACGTGTATGTAATGGGGGCAATTACAAAAGACAGAGCGGGCGAACAGCTCAGCGAAATGGGTTTTATGATACAGGCAGGTGCGGTCGGCTTTACCGATGACGGCAGCGGCGTGCAAAACGTGGCGGTAATGCTGCGGGCGATGAAATACGCGTCAATGTTCAAAAACATCGTGATAAGCCAGCACTGCCAGGACAATTCGCTTGCCGGAAACGGTGTGATGAATTCCGGCTATAACTCAACCGTATTAGGGCTGCCGGGAATAGACCCGTTGGCAGAGGAAATGATGCTGTGGCGGGATATTCAGCTTGTTCGAAAGACAAATATGCCTTATCACGTCCAGCACGTCTCAACAGCTAAATCGGTGAAGCTTATAAGACAGGCCAAAAGCGACTGCCTGCCGATAACCTGCGAGGCTGCACCTCATCATCTTCTTTTGACCGACGAGGCTTGCTGCGATTACGATACAAATTACAAAGTCAATCCGCCATTGAGAACAGCTAAGGATATTGAAGCAATCAAACAGGCGATAAAGGATGGCATAATAGACGCGCTGGCATCTGACCATGCGCCGCATCTGAAAAGCGAAAAAGAACTTGAGTTCCTGACGGCGCCGTTCGGCATAGCAAGTCTCGAGTGTGCGCTTGGGCTTTATATCAAGGCGCTGATTGAGCCGAAGATTATAGACTGGCCGCAGTTTGTTTCAATAATGTCCGAAAGGCCGGCGAAAATAATCGGTGTTGATAAAGGCACGTTAAGCAAAGATAAACAGGCCGATATAACGATTATCGACCCCGACTTCGAATATACGGTGGATGTGAATAAATTCCGTTCGAAGAGCAAGAACTGTCCTTACGACGGATGGAAACTTAAGGGCAAAGTCGAATACACCATCGTCGGCGGAGAAATAAGATACTCGGCACGGGAAGTTTAATGTGCTGATAATCGACGGCTACAACCTGCTGCGGGCTGTGCAAAATCTGACAGAACAATCTTTTAATATTACCGATGTTCAGCTATGTCAAATCGTCGCCGAATATCTTTACAGGATAAAAAAGAAAGGCAGTGTCATCTTTGACGGAATCGGGCCCAGAGACAAGTCGGGCTTTAATAATTTATTTAACCTGGAAGTAGTTTTTTCAGGCACCAGCCACGAGGCCGACGATGTCATTGAAAAATTGATTCTTGAAAACACAGCACCAAAAAGGCTTTCGGTTATCAGCAGCGATAGACGCCTAAAAACCGCCGCTAAAAAAAGAAAGGCCTCGGCCGTTGGCTCGGTCGACTTCTGGGGTCAGGTAATAAAGACGCTTGAGAAAAAAAAGAGAACCCCGGCTGAGCCTCAGTCAAAATTCATCGGCATAAGCGAAGCCGAAACGGAATACTGGCTTAGAGAATTCGGATTTATTAAATAACCCGTTCGGTCTTCGTCGGCACGGCAGCGGTTAAACCATTTTTTGATTGTATTTTTCTATATTTGTTTTACTATTTGATTGTCCCTGCCGGGAAATTTATCGGCACGAATAATGAAACTGCAGACAAGTAAATCACGGTTAAGAGGCACGGTCGCCATTCCGGCGTCCAAATCGCACACTATCCGCGCGGTGGCAATCGCCTCGCTTGCAGAGGGACAGAGCATTATCAGAAATCCTCTGATTTCAGACGACGCTTTAAGCGCAATCAATTCTTATGGCCTGCTCGGCGCAAAAATGGATTGCTCGGACAAAAAAAACTGGAAAATAACAGGCATGGCCGGAAATATAAAAGCTCCTGAAAAAATTATCGATGTAGGCAATTCCGGTACGACATTAAGATTGGCCGTCGCCTCGGCCGCTCTTGTTCCGAAGGGACAGAAAATAACCTTTACCGGCGATGCACAAATACAAACAAGGCCGCTCCAGCCTCTGCTCGATTCGTTAAACGACCTCGGCGCAAAAGTAAGAAGTTTAAAAAATAACGGTTCAGCTCCCCTCGAAATCGAAGGCCAGCTTATCGGCGGCAAGACAACTATCGAATGTTTCACCAGTCAGTACTTAAGCAGTCTACTTTTGGCAACGCCATTAGCTCAGAAAGACACTGAAATCATTGTGCCGCTGCTCAATGAGCCTGATTATGCGAAAATGACTCTTGACTGGCTCGGCTGGCAGGGAATTAAATACGAAAATCAGGATATGAAACGATTTATCATCAAAGGCGCCCAGAAATACAAAGCTTTTGACAGGCAAATCCCGGCCGATTTTTCGAGCGCAACATTTTTCCTCTGCGCAGGTGTTATTCTCGATGCTGATATAACGATAACAGGTCTTGATTTTTCCGACAGCCAGCCGGACAAGGCAGTTGTAGATTATCTAAAACGGATGGGGGCAAAAATAGAAATTACTCCCGCCGGCGTTCATATAAAATCGAGCCCGCTTAAAGGCGTCGATATCGATATGAACAGAACGCCGGACGCACTGCCTGCAATGGCGACAGCGGCGGCTTTCGCCCAAGGAACTACAAGATTTCTGAACGTCCCGCAGGCCAGAAAAAAAGAGACCGACCGTATAAAATGTATGGCAGAAGAGCTGGCTAAATTAGGAGCAAAAACAGAAGAACTGCCGGACGGTTTGATTGTCGAGGGCGGCAAACTTAAATCAGCAAATCTTGACGGCAGAGGTGACCACAGAATAGTAATGGCTCTTGCGATTGCGGCGATGGCGATGGATGAACCCTGCACAATCGATACCGCCGAAGCAATGAACGTTACATTCCCCGATTTCGTCAAACTAATGAAACAACTCGGGGCGGATATAAATTTATCCGCCTAAGGCGGATTTAGCTTGACCAATTCGGTAACTGCCTTTATACTTTCTTGGCTAAATTATCCATAGAAAGGAGATATCTGATGTTAGGCTGTCATTTTGGAAGGATGTTTCAGGTAACG
>JAHJUV010000115.1 GCA_018828825.1 Planctomycetota bacterium
CACTTTGCCGCCTATCTCGTGCTTATGCTTCTGTTGTGGCTAAGTGTAAGTTTTGAAAAAAAGGCGGATTGGAAAAAAATCCGGCCGTGGCTGCTAATGGGAATAGTCGCAGTTTACGGCTTATTCGATGAAGTTTCACAATATTTCATAGAAGGCCGTTCAGCAGACCTCTACGACCTGCTTGGCAACTTCCTCGGAGCTGCTATTGCTATGATACTGGTTACAATTATGGCCGGTCGTCATACGGCAATGATACCGTTTGTGATATGCCCGATGTTTCTGCCGGGGCTGGTAAGGTCAAAACTTATAGCACAAAGTTCAATAATCGAAACTGCGGTTTATGCGGCTGCTTTTGCGATAATAACAATTGCCTGGGCCCAATATCTTTCGTCGGTCCATAAACTTAATCTTAAACAGCTAAAACATATACCGGCATTTTTTGCAGGGTTGGCTGGAACTATCGCTATCGTAAAAATTTATGCGGTGTTTACAAATAAACCAATGGGGAAAACAGCGATTTTAAGCGCCTTCGCCGCGATAATATTGACACTTATAATTTGGTCTCTGGCGAGAGAAAAAAGGACTACTGTTTGATAGTGGGTCTGTAAAGAGGGTCGCCTATAAGAACGAGCTGCCAGGAATTAAACGGGTTTGTCCTGTAAAAGGCTTCAGCCAGGCATTTGCCGTCGAGCAGTTCAGCAAAAAACTCGTCCGGCTCAGGAAACGAATGGAGATAAGGCTCGTCAACCGGGCCCAGCGTGGCAGTTATGCCGTCGGCAAGCATAGCAGGACACCAGTTAGTACTTGTGATGCTTCGTAAATTCGCCGCCTCGAAACTGGCTATATGAAAACCTACAGCGCCGGGAACAAAATCAAACGCATCGATATATTTTCTTACGCTATACCAGCCGCAGTAAATTGCTGTCTTCGGACAGGAGCCCGGTGCGAAAAGAGATTCCGTGTTCTCTATGACAACTTTCATCGGAGTACGTTTTTTGAGCATAGCCGCAAGCGAATGCAGGCTCTTATCAAAAAATTCAAACGAGTGCGGCGCAGACTGAGCGGTAATATTCAAACCGCGGGTGTCAATATACGCATTTCCGGAAAGGCCGGTTTTCTCGGCTTCTATCGCCTTATCGATGAGTCCTGAGGCAATTTGAGCCGATGGGCCGTCGAGCCTTGAAACCATCAGAGTTCTCGAAGGCAACCAGAGAGGCATATTCTGCATCTGATTTTTCTGCCAGCGGTAAAGGTCGTAATCGTCAAACAGAACCATCGAAAGCTCGCTGTCAACCGAAGCAGATGTTTCAGCCCCCCTGCACCTGGCAATATCAGCTTTTAAGCTGGAAATAACATTTGTCAAACCTCCGACTGTTTCGAGGGCTGAATAAAAATCCGCATCAAGCTTTTTAGTGATGGGCCATTTTTTCTGCTCAGCCATCTGTAAAACGAGGCTATTTTCATACAACTCGTTTTTTTCTGATATAGAAAGCCTGAACGATATCTGCGGCAGCTTTTTAGCCTGCTGCTGAGCATTGGCAGGACCATAGAAAAGTCTTATCAGTTCTATCCAATCGTTATATTGCTTTTCCCGTGCATCTTCCTGCTCGACATATTCAATTCTTTTGACGACCTCTTTTGTATCGTCATTGAGATGTTTTAAAATATCTCCAACTGATTCGGCCTGAGCCGCTTCTTGAGGATTCGTTAACTCTTTTCTTCCAAGTTGATTAAGCTGCTGATAGGCATTTTTAAATTCTTCTTCTTTGGAGGAAAGTATGCTTGAAAGCTTTAAAACAAGCTGGTTGACATCCTTAACAGGACTGGCAGGAGCGACTTTTATCGGCACGCCGTAAACCGTCAAAAGACATTTAATCTGCCCGGACTTTCTGTTTTGTGTAAGCTCTTTTTTTACTGCGGCAGCCAGAATGTTATCGTATTTTTGCCGGGTTATTTGCTCAGAAAGGTTTTCCCCCAGCGGAATTTTCAGGATATTTTCAGATGGCACTGCCCTTTTGCCGCAGTAATATTCCGCCAACTGAAGCGACTCGTTAACATCTGAGTTTGCGATAACCAGAATCTGCGCGGGCTCAAGTGCATAAGCAGGCAGAGAAAACAACCACAGGGATAACATGAGAAGATAAATCTTTGACATTATTCCGGTCCATAAGACCTGTAAGGTTTGTCGGCAGGATAATTCACTTCGTCATAATCATCAAACCAGCAGGCCTGCGGATTGCTCTTAAATATCATAAATTTTCCGCTGTCACTGTCATCTGCGGCCCTGTGGTATTTCATAAAAACATTAGTATCCGTTTTGCCGATTATTTCGATTTTTCCACTCGAGTGAGACATAACAAAACGAGCCCGTTTGGCAAGACCGGAAATCCTAGCTTTGGCCTGTTCAAAAATATCATAACCGGTTTCAATCGGTACAGTATATGCTTTGTTGCCGCTGGCCGGACGGCACTGAAATACATAATAAGGCACTACACCATAAAACGAAAGTTTTGCAAAAAGCTCGGCAAGGACATCCGGATTGTCGTTTATGCCTTTTATCAGGGGCGTCTGATTGGTCATTTCGGCACCGGCCTTCTTCATAAGATGACAGGCTTGAATGGCGATATCCGTCAACTCACGTGGATGAACGAAATGTGTCATCATATATATTTTCTTATACGGAGTAGAATATTTCTCGATTAAATCCAGAAGCTGTTTATCTTCGGCTATCCTGTAAGGATTGTAAACCGGCATCCGAGTCCCGATCCTAATTATCTGTACATGGTCAATCTGCCTGAGTTTTGTTATTATTTCTTCAAGCCCGTCTGTTGAAAGCATAAGCGGATCACCGCCGGTAAGCAGGACATTAGTTATTTCTTTATGCTGCGATATATAATTCAGCGCAGCGGGTAAGTCCGTAATACAATCCCTTTTGGAGCCAAGAAAGACCCTCTTCCTGAAACAATAACGACATATCCCGGCGCAGGTTTTGCTCACAAGCAAAAGCGCAGTAGAATTATACTTGTGCTCCAGGCCCGGCATCACCGTATAGCTTTGCTCGTCGGACGGATCGAGTCTGCCCCACTTTTCAAGCTCTTTGGCGTGAGGAACTACAACCTGCCTGATGGGGTCATTGGGGTCGTTCCAGTCTATAAGGGACAAATAATACTCGCTGCAATAAAACGGGTATTTAGCCGCGACCTTCGCAACTTCACCGACTTCGGCCTGACTCAAGTTTTTAAGCTCTTTTACATCCGTCACATAACTTTGTTTTAACTCTGCTGTCAATTATTTCTCCGGGTTTAAATATTGTTCTTGCCGCTTTGCCCTCTGGTCTCTTCTGTTTGCGAGTAGCGTTTTTCATAAATACTCCTGCGGGTCAAAACCTGCCAAAGCGTCATAAAAATTATCTTAAAGTCCAGCAGCAGCGAAGCTTTTTGGACATATTCTACATCGAAAGCCAGTTTTTCTTCTCTCGTAAGCTCTCCCCTGCCGCTGATTTGTGCCAAACCTGTAAGGCCCGGCTTGACAAACAGTCTTTTTTTATGCTCATTATCCCATTCTGCTATTTGTTCAATATACAAAGGTCTTGGGCCTACAAGTGTCATATTACCTTTTAATACATTAAAGAGTTGCGGCAGTTCATCAAGAGAATATTCGCGTAAAAAAATACCTGTTTTAGTCAATCGCGGGTCCTGGCCTGATTTAGGACTGGCTCCGAACGGGTCAACATCAATCTTCATCGTGCGAAATTTATAAAACTTGAAAGGTTTTCCATCCTTGCCGGCACGTGTTTGCTTAAAAATCGCCGGTCCTTTGCTGCCTCGTTTTATCGCTGCGATTATTATCACAAATACCGGCAGTAAAATAACAACCACCGGCAAAGCAGCCAGAATATCGACCAATCTTTTTATAAACCTATACAATCTCTATTTCCTTTAATAAATCAGGTAATTTATTAATCGAATCAATTTCGTAACCAGGCTGGGCCTGCTTTGATGGGGCCTGACCTAAATGAATCCGCTTGGGACGTATAATTCGGACAGTTTTAAAGCCCATCTGGTTAGGTGACAAAAAATCCTTTTTAAGATTATCGCCGACATAAACGCACTGATTGGCTAAAACACCGAATTCGGCCAGCAGTTTTTCAAAAGCTGTCGGCGAAGGTTTCCAGTGCTCCCTGCCGAGCTTTTCGGTATAAACAATATAATCGAAAAATTTTTCGAGCGTCAGCGCCTTTACCTTATACTCCTGAGCGGGCAGGTAACCATCGGTAATCAGGCCGAGTTTGTAACGGCTTTTCAAACTTTCAAGAACCTCTCTGCTTTCAGGAGAAAGTTTTATGTCCGGCTTATGCTCACGAAAGACCTTTACAAGTTTTTCTATATAGGCGGCGTCAAAGACAACGCCAAGCTTTTCGGCGGCGGCGTTAAGGGTGGTCTTGTAATTGCCCGAATTGAAAATTTCCCAAAGGATATCAAAAACACCCCGGCCCGACAGTCCAAAATCATCGGCTATAGTTTGAGCCACCACTGCAAAACCGCTTTTGTAGTAGTCTATCTCGTCGTAAAGGGTATCGTCCATATCAAAGGCTATACAATTTATCACTTAAAAACCCTGTCAAAAATGCCGATAATTAAAATATAGGCTATCGATTCAATTAACTGGACAAAAGTCCTATAATTAGTTAGACTTTTAGTAACTTTCTTTGGTGCTATAAGTTATGGTAAATTACAAAAAGCCAAATTGCAAGCGTTTTAATATTTTGTTTACTTGTATCGGCAGACGGGTATCGCTTTTGAACAGTTTTAAAAAGGCCGCCAAAGAGTTAAAACTTAACTGCCGATTTTTGGGAACTGAAACAACAGAACTAAGTTCCGCTCTTCAGCTTTGTGACAAAAAATTTATCGTCAAATCCGTAGGTCATCAAAATTACACAAAACAACTATTGGAGATTGTAAAACAAAACAACGTAAAATTGCTGGTACCAACTATTGACCTTGATTTACAAGTTCTTGCTGATAACAGAGAAAAATTTACCGCTATCGGCTGCACTGTACTGGTTTCAAAACCAAATGTTGTCAATATCTGTCAGGATAAACGTGAAACTTTTAAATTCCTCGTAAAAAACGGTTTTGACACTCCTGAAACTTTAACAGCTCGCCAGGCGATGGCGAAAAAGTCTCTTAAATACCCCCGTTTCCTCAAACCCTGGGACGGCTATGCCGGCAGAGGAAACGCCATCGTCAAAAATCGGCAAGAACTTGCTTTCTACGCAAAAAAAATACCTAACTGCATTGTACAGGAATTTGCTCAAGGTCATGAATATACTTGTGATTGTTTTATTGATTTTGACTATCAAGTTCGTTGCGTAGTTCCCAGAAAACGAATCGAAGTTCGTTCAGGCGAAGTAAGTAAAGGGCAAATTATCAAGAACAGGGTAATAATGGCCCAGGCGGCAAAACTGACTAAAACTCTGAGGGCCGGCCCAGGAGTTATTACCATACAACTTATTCTTGCAAAGGGGCGAAGGATAGAATTCATTGAAATAAATCCGCGTTTTGGCGGAGGAGCACCCCTGTCAATAAAAGCTGGTGCAGATTTCCCAAAGTGGATTCTGTCGCAGCTTATCGGGAAAAAATCACGAATTAAATTCGACGGCTTTAAAAATAACCTGACCATGCTGCGATATGATGCAGAAGTCTGGCTAAAACCGTATGGAGACTAAAAAGTGCTTGCAAGTATCGTAGGCCCATACAAGGAAATCAGCTGGATAATACCATTCTGGCCGGTGTTGGTGTTTTCCTTTATTGCAGCATTGCCCGGTACATGGCTGTGCAAGAAAATTGCTCTTAAATTTGGTGCGGTAGACAAACCTGACGGCACGGTCAAAACACATAAGCAACCTATAGCCTATCTTGGAGGGCTGGGAATTCTTTTGGGGTTTGCCTCTGGTATCGTCGCGGGAATAACTTTACTCGAACAGACCGAGCTATTCGGATTATACCTCAAACTGCTCGTAGGCATATTAGCCGGAGCATCTGTAGCGTGTTTTGTCGGTCTTGTTGACGACCTTTTTGATATTCGTCCCTCCCGGAAAATACTCGGACAGGCGCTGGCAGCGGTTATTCTGCTAACGGTCGGAATCAGGCCAAACCTTAGCATTATTTTCACTCAGTTTGGAATAGAGTTGCCGGCAACATTAGAGGCGATTTTAGGAATACCTGTGGTTATAATCTTTGTGTTAGGGGCTACGAACTCTCTAAATCTTATCGACGGTCTCGACGGTTTGTGTGCGGGAGTAACTTCTATTATTACTATTGGGATGCTGATCCTGGCTGTTCATCTTGGAACATGGAACTTATCGAGTGCTGGAGACCCCGTCCGCGCTATAGTTGGTCTTGGGCTTGTTGGCGCTACATTGGGATTTCTGCCATTCAACAAGGCACCGGCAAAAATATTTATGGGGGATGCCGGCAGTATGCTGCTGGGGTTTGTTGTGGCAGCGATGATGATACTGTTTGCAGAAAGGCAGCCGCTTTGGTGGATGGCGTCACTGATGATATTCGGACTGCCTATACTTGATACAGCAGTAGCGTTGGTAAGAAGATTACTAAATAAAAGGCCTTTATTCGTTTCAGACCGCGGGCACATATACGACCAGATGATGGACCGCGGAATACCATTGAAAAAGACCGTAGGTATTTGCTATATTCTTGCCGGGGTGTATGCTGCAATAGGATTGATTATGTGTCCGTTAAGACATCGATATGCAGCAATTATACTGGCTGTTACCGTCATAATTTCGGCGGTAGTAATCTGGAAAAAGGGCTTTTTGAAAATGGAAGGATTAAGAGGAGCGGTGAAAAAAACCGGATTGAAAAAAACAGCTAATTCCGGCAGCAGCCATAATTGAAAGAAAAGGGATTGTACCCAGGGTATAAAGCGAATGCCCAATAAAAGTAGCGAACGGGAAATACCATATCGAATAGCACACTATACCGACAAGCAGCAACAGTCCCTCTTTCCTAAAAGCAAAAATTCCAACTGCTGCGGGAACCCATAAAATCAAATGAAAAACGCTTAGGCCCCACCGTTCAATCGTTACATACTTGATTGCAAGAAAAGATTTTGTGAAAACAGGAAAATAGTATTCTGTCGAATTTAAAACAACTTTCTTTGCAAATAAAAGCGGATGATTTTTTATATGCTCAATCATTTTTTTGTTAGCAATCTCTTCCTGAGCGATATCCTTAAAACCCTTCCAGTGAGTAGCGGTCGTTTCAGTGCCCTCTATCCCAAGGACCATTAAACTTGCGTCAATATAGCTTTCGCCTTTTCTTTGCGGCTCAGCTTCGATGCCCCTCCAGTGAACATTGCCATTAAAGTAAGCAAGGCCGCCCCCGCCGGACACAGGAATAAACTTATGAAAAACAATCCAGTTTCTGTAAGTCCATGGAGCAATAAGACAAATTACAACTAATCCCGCAAAAAGAGATACTGATATCCTTTTCCTGCTCTTAATCAATGCCTTTACAAATAAAATTCCAATCAAAAGCAAAACTGCCGGCAGCATAGCAGCATGCGTCAAAGCCAGTCCCGCACCGGCAGCGCCAATAATTAGACCAATTTGCCGTGGTTTGAAACCGGACTTATTAAATAGTTCCCGCGATGAAAAATAAGCAAATATTAAATACAAAAACGTCTGCAGAACCGCTGCCATTGGATTCTTTGCATTCCAGTACACCCATGGATTTATCAAAAAAAACAGCAAGGCCGCAGTTCCCACAGTTTGGTTATATAATTGCCTTGCAATTTTAAATATCATCATTCCGATAAAGCCGACAAGAACACTCTGCGGAATTATAATAACATACCGCTGCAAATTCTCCGGAAATATCGCTACAGGCACAAGGAACAAAGGATACAATGGCGGACGATGAAAAACCGGAGGACCGCCTTTTTCAAAGACATAACCATCGCCGGCAGCAAGACTTCTTGCGAGTTGAATATAACCGTCATTGCCCGCACCAAAATTTCTGCTCAGCCCCGTAATCGGCGAAACAACAAAAAGAATGATACCACAAAAGAAAAGACATAAAAAAAAGGACAACCAAAAAGCCTGACTGTCTTTTCCGGGAACGAGTTTTCTTAAATCACTTATCATATCAGAAATTCTATTTTCTTCGGGCTGTGTAGGCTTCTGTCAGATTTTCCACTGCTGTTATTTTTGTCTCATGATAATCTTCTTCGCTGTTGACCTGCCAGATACTATCTTTGTTTTTTATACCTTTGACAATATTCTCAACTGCTACCATTGCTGTAAGCATCGAATGGTCCTGGTTGTTATAGCGATGCATACCGTTTCTGCCGATTAAAAAAAGGTTGGCAAAACTATCAGTATAGCTCTTAATAACATCAAACTGGTTATAGCTGCCAAAATAAGCCGGATAAGTTTTTTCAACTCTTACAACTACACTATCAAGAACATCGCTCTGCTCTATTATTCCAATCTTTTCAAGCTCCAAAGCAGCCATCTTCTTAAACTGCTCATCCGGCATATTCCAAAGATCATCGCCTTCATTACAGAAATACTCAAGGCCGAGCCAAACAGTATTTTCGTCTGCTACCATAAAGGGACTCCAATTATTAAACACCTGGAGCCTGCCGATTTTGACATCTTTTTCCTGGATGTAAATCCAGTTGTCAGGCACAATATCATTTGTTGTTTTAATATCAGTATCATTTTTAATTTTTAATTTTTTAACCAACAGGCCTACAGTGATAAAATCTCTATAACACAAACCAGATGCGACCTGTCTAACATTTTGAGGAACAGTTTGTCCCATTTCTTCAATCAAATCCTTCACAGGCATTGTAGAAAAAACATAATCGGCGGCTACTTCTGCAACTTCTGAAGTCTGGTGATTTTTCACATTTACAGAGATTGCTTTTTTGCCGTTATGGTTAAGCCCAATAACCTTGCATCCAAGATGAATTTCCCCACCTTTCGATTTGATAATCTCTGCAACCTTTTCCCATAACTGGCCGGGGCCAAATTTGGGGTATAAAAATTGAGAAATAAGGCTCGTTTCTATTTCTTTCTGGCCTATCGACACATCCCCACGAATAGCGGCTTTTACGGCATGTTTAATCGCTCTGGCGATAGAAAGCCCCTTTATCCTCTGTGCTCCCCATTCAGGCTGTATTTTATCGCAGCTTACCCCCCAGACCTTCTGTGTATAGTCTTTAAAGAATGTTTTATAAAGTTCTCTACCAAACCGATTAACCAGAAAATCCTCAAGCGATTTCTCGTGCTTTATCCTGATAATCCTTGCCTTGAGATAACTTAGGCCGATTTTAAAAGTCCGTAAAATCCCGAGATTTACAATCGTTTTTACCGTAAGAGAAATGGGATAATCAAAAAACTTTCGCATAAACAGTATTCGCGAAAGCCTTTTTCGTACCAACATAACATTGTCGGTCTTTTCCGGGTCAGCTTCGAGATTTCTGCCATACTCGACAGGCGGCAATTTCCTCCCAAGCAGAACGTCATCTTTTGCCGGCAGAGTCTGAACAGGCATTAAGTCCAGCCAGAAATTCATCACTCTGTCAGATTTCGAGAAAAAGCGGTGCCCACCTATATCAATACGGTTTCCTTTATAGTTGACCGTTTTCGAAATGCCGCCGATATCTTCGGTCTGCTCGAAAATTATCGGCTTAATATCGGTTTTGCTAAGCAGTTCAGAGGCAGCAGTGAGACCCGCGGGACCTGCACCAATGATTACAGCAATTTTATTGAAAGGATGTTTTTCAGGCATTGACTTTAAGGCTTTAACTGCGGCACTTTCCATATTTTTATTTCAGGACTAACTAAACAACCCGTGGCAAGATATTTCGAATCTGGTGAAAATGCAATATCAGAAACTGTTAAATTACTTGCCGGTATTTGGCCTATTTTTTGGCCGGTCGAAATATCCCAGAACCATACAACTCCGGCAGGCTCCGTATCTGCAGCAAGAATTTTGCCGTTGGGGCTTACCACTATACAGGAAATATTCTGCTTCTGATTAGCAGGAGTTTGATATTCGTCCATTACAAATGTCCTGAGAAGTTGTCCTGTGGCGGCATCAAACGCTAATATATGGCGGATTTTTTCAGCTATGAAAAGCAGCTTCCCATCCGGCGAAAATCCAGCACGAGTAAATCTGCTGTATTTGTCAAACTCTTTTCCCCATAAAATTGTCTCGTTTTTCACATCAGATACAAATAGCCAGGCATGATTTCCTCCACCTGCACCTGCTAAAAAAGAACCATCATTTGTAACAGTAAAATCATATAAGACCGATTCGTCTATACTTGTGTCTTTCTGGAAAACAAATGATAATTCTTTAAACTCAGAATCAAACAAACCCAATTTAAACCGGCCTTTTTGTGTGCCTTCTTTAAAATTAACCGAAACTATGCCAAATTTGCCATTTTGTGAGGTTTTGATTGTTTTGCATTCAGCACCATAAGGCAAAGACAAACTTGTTAGCTCTTTATCAGCCTTTAGATTGGTAACGATTAGTCTCTCTAAATTTGTTGAAGGATTATAAATAATTTTATCATCAGCAATTGGCACTGCTACTCTGGCTTGTGGTTTAGCGGCAACTGGCCAAATAGATAAATCCTTCCATTGCCAAGTATAAATATTATTTTCTTTTGAAATGACAAAAAGTCTATCTCCAACAGTGACAACCCTGTCAGTGCTTTCTGTCGGTCCCTGAAGCTGACGTACAAAATTGCTTTTTGAATCGGCGTAAAACATTAGTAATATAGGAATAATTATAACTATCGCTATAATAAGATTTCTATTTTTCTTGCTCATAATTATTGCCCCTTTGCTTTCTTACTTCTTTTGACGCTGATTACGCGGATTTCACTGATTTTTTCTTTTGCTTCATACTTCAGCAACATATATGTTGCTGCTTATCCCGTGGCTGTCAATTTGTATGTTTAATTCAAATCCGCATTTTTTATATAATTTGTTGGCAGCCTCATTATCCGCAGCCACTAACACCTTAACTTTATCAATGCCACGTTTTCGGCATTCTTCAAAGCCAGTATCGACAAGCTGTTTTGCAATTCCCTTGCCTCTGCCTTCAGGGGCTACTGCGATTGAGAGTAATTCAGCGTCCGGCAAATCCATCTTTTTCATTTTTGATGGATAAAAAAGATTATCCCATACTTTCTTAATTACCTGCAGGGATAACATTCTCTTAGCAAGCAAAAAGGCAAATTTAAAACCTTTTTTCAGGACAACATGCTTATAAAGCTTTGAAAGGTTAGTCGAAAAGGCGACAAACCCCAAAACATTTTCATTCTCAACAGCAACAAAACCAAAACTATTTTTATCCCCTGCGATAGCTTCGTGTAATGCTGCTACAAACTCTTGTCCCAAAGAACTTATAAATCCGGTTGGAATATTTTTAATGTGCAGTTCTGCGATTTCGGGAAACAAGTCTTTTTCGAGATGCTTAAATCTTACCAGAGATATTTTCGAATCTTGCTTCATTATCAACAAACTTTGATCAAGTCAGGGGATATCTTTATCTCTGTACAAATCAATTGTCCTGTTCCTGAACTTTTAGTATTTGAACACCACTTTGAATTCAGGTTCGTCTCCTACGGTAATGCGAACCTCGCCCTTTTCAAAATCTCTGGTTACGGTATTACCCTGCCATTTTCTTTTTTCGCGAGGATTACCCAATTGCCTTTGCCACATCGGCCAGCCCCCTACCGGCCAGACTTCATATCGTGGCGAAGCGACATAAATCCCGCCCCAGTACGGCTGTTCAGGAGGCATAACAAGCAAAGCTGTTGCTGCCACCTTTCGGCCATCTTCATCCCAGCGACCCTTATTATATGTCAAAGTATCCGTATAAAGAAAAATACTTTTTCCTTTCTCAAGAACTGTCTGATAGCCATTTAGCTCCCGTTCGAACCCTTCAACAGTGCGAAGTCTATTTGGATGAGCAGCCATTTCATAACAAATGCCGTCAAGATATTGAGCAAATTCTGTCCACGTTTCAGGTTCGGCGGTAACATTGACAATAAGTTTCATATTTTCAAGTTCCGTCAGTTCTCTGGCGCATTTCAAAAATGCAAGACATTTCTGCGTCCACTGCTCAACTGTTAAACTGCCCGGAGACCAGAATTTGTAAGTCCAATTATCCAAATAGAGCAAATTAACTCCGGCATGATGTACATTGTCTATAACCCTTTTCAATAGTGAACTCTGCACCTGCGGCAATCCGACATCGAGATAATATCTATATCGGTCCCCGGGCCATGTTACCGGTCGATTGTCCTTGTCAACAATGACCCATGCAGGATTTATCGCACTGTGCGGAATACAGCCCTCAGGATAACCGGTTGTATCGCCAGCAGGTTTGGGCGGGGCAGATGTTGTTGAAGAATAGTAATAACCAATATACTTTACGCCATTTTGCTTCTGCTGTTGTATCGATTGGCGATATTCTTTTTCACTTGATGCGGTAGTCATCATCGTAATCCATGTAAAGATAAATTTATCATGAATCGGTCCTCGCCACTTATTTTTACCTCCATGATACCAGCCATTAAAGAAAAAACGTTCTTCAGGCTTGTTGACGTCGGTGTTTTGTGGTAAAATAGGTTCTGCTGAGGATACCGATGACAAAAAAACCGCCGCATCTAATATAAAAATTATGAAAAGCCTGTTGTATCTCATCTGGTTTCCAAAAGTTTTTTTCGATGTTCAACAATTGCTTTTATCATTTCTTTACGGTCAAATTTATTAACTACTCTTTGTCTTCCGGCTTTGCCCATTTTTATTCGAAGTTCAGGCTGACATATAAGTTTTCTTAAAGGCTCAAGTTGAGCTTTAGAACTCTGTGATTTAACCAGAAAACCCGTAATGCCATCTTCGACAGATTCTCGCGGACCAATAGTATTTGTTGAAATAACCGGAAGTTCCATTGCCTGTGCTTCAAGGTTTACCTCGCCAAAACCTTCCCTGTACGTCGGCAAACAAAAAATATCCATAGCAGAATAATAAGGCAAAGGGTTGTCCTGCCAGCCTGCACATCTTATGCGATTATTCCGCTTGATTATTGAAACTGTGTCGCTGTCAAGCTTGTTCTTTTCTTCCTCTTCACCAATAAGCAAAAGATATATTCTTGGAATTTCATTTGATAAAACATCAAATGCCTGAACCAATTCATTTATTCCCTTATCCCCAGTCAGTCTTGCAACTGTCCCTATTACAGTAGCATTTTCAGGAATATGATATTGATCTCTTATTTGATTTCTAAAAGGCTTCCATTTCTCAGGATTGAACAATCCAAGATCAACTCCGCATGCGCTACCGTTAAGCATTACTTCATATTTTTCTTTTGTTCCCAGACTTTCGCCGAGTGCAAATTCAACCATTTCATGGGAAATAGGAATAATATTAGTGCTGATTGAACAAATGTTTTTTTCAAAAAACTTGAAGAGTTTATATTTAAAACCTGTCTGACCTGTATAATATAAACCCCATAGAATATATACCCGAATCGGAACTTTGGCAAGGAAAGCGGCAATAGCGCTTAATAGTGATGCTTTCGGTGTGCTGTATTGAACAATATCAAATCGTTCTTTTCTAAAAAGATGGATTAACTTAAGGATAGCTTTAATATCGCTAAGAGGACTGATCATTCTTGAAAATGGAACAGGATAGAATTTAACGTTTTCCGGCAATTGATTATTCAATTCTCCATCATCTGCGCATATTACGGTTATGTCAAATCCAGCTTGTTTTAGGGCTTCTAATTGGCCTTTATAAAATGCTTTTATTGAAGCCGAAACCGTCGTTAAAATACAAATTTTAGCATTCATTATTTTTCAGTATCCAATCTTGTAAAAACATTAGGTTCTTTGTCAATTCTTGGTCCAATCACCTTAGCAGGCACTCCACAAGCAAAAACATTATCAGGAATATCTTTTGTAACAACTGCGTTAGAACCTATTATTGTTCCTGAGCCAATAGAACAACCGGATACAATGGTTGCGTGCGAGGCAACCCAGCTTCCTTTCCCGATATGAACAGGAGCTGTTCTGGAACCACCAAATCTTACAGAATTATCCTTAAAACAATGTGAACTTGTCGTGATGACCACAAAAGGACTTAATTCAACTTTATCTTCAATGATTAATCCACCTATGCCATCAATCCAGCAACCGGTCGCTATATAAACATTATCCCCTATTTGAATGCCGTGGGGATTTAAAAACGTGATATTCCTTGCAAGCTGAAGATTCTTGCCGCAACTTCTAAGAAAAGGCCTGATAAAAGCACCGCGAAGTCTTATAGTAACTCTGTTCTCAGGCAGCCAATTAGTGGTAAGCTGAACTATCCACAGCGGCAAAGGATATCTAATTTGATAAATTATCTCCCTAAATATACGAAGTGCTATTTTCTTACACATTTCCTGTTCGCTCAATAGTCATATTTTTAACTTTTTCGTAGAACTCTATTCGTCGCAACTCAAGCACATCTGCCGTGTACTCGCGGGCAATTTCAATATTTCTTGATACAGCTTTCTTCATCATATCCGCATTCGAAATTACATATTTCAGCTTTTCATACAGCATCTCGACATCGGCAGGGGCGACGAGAAATTCCGGTTCGAGTAATTCTGAAAATCCTCCTACCGTACTGCCTATACAAGGCAGCCCTCTTGCCATTGCCTCAATCACAGAACGTGGTAATCCCTCTTGTCGTGAAGGCAGGACATATAAATCCATCTCGTCAAAATACTCAAGAACGCGTCTGCCGGGCGGCACCATTCCAACAAATTCAACCTTATTACCGGTACCTAATTTTTTTGCTCGTTCCCTCAACCATGTTTTATATTGACCGTCTCCGAGCATTATCAATTTAAGATTTATACCTTCACTAACACATTTGGCAGCAGCGTCAATAAGAATATCAGGGGCCTTATATAACTGGGCCATTGTACCTGCATAACAGATAAACCATGGCCCCCCTGAGTCAGCTTTGGCTTTTATTCTCTCGACTCTTCGCCTAACCATCCCTTCATCTGCTATTGCATCCACGGGCAGTTCTACGCTGGAATAATCAGTTGACCAGCCACCGGGAGGATACTTCTTCTGTAAGCTGTATCTGGTTACATAGGAAGCGGCACAAGCTCCACGGCACTGGTCAGCGGCAACCCTGGCAAATTTCCATCTTACATACGGCCGAGATATGCTTTTAACGCTGCCAGCAGCTAATGAATCCCACGGATCCCCAACAACTTCAACGCCAAAAGGAATATTTCGTTTTCTCAGCTCATACCACAACAAAGTCGACACTATACCAGGTATTCGCAATATAAATGCTTCTGGCTGTTTAACGGCTTTTCTTGCGAGGGATGCCAGAGAAAAATATTTCATCAGATATTGCCATGGTCCAATGAAACACGGAAGCGGCAGGAATTTTACTCCAAGCCCGTTTGCATATGTTTTTCCTGACGGCTTGTCAGGAACCTGCATAGCGCGGGCAAAAATCACTACTTCATCAAAAACCTTGAGGTATCTCTGCCAAAATCTGTAATCAAAACTTGACTGCGAATAAAAGCTGCCGTCCGGCGTACTTAAAAAACGCTCTTCAAGTGCAACCATTACACGCATATTACCACCATGATATTTTATCGACCGTGAATGAAGTATTAATCATTTTCTTGTTGAGAAGAAAACTCATTAGCCTGATAATCAAAATTATAATCCGGCAGGTTAACTTTTATACGTGAAAACCAGACAACAATGAACGAGGGACCTAAAAACTTTACCAGTGAAAATACAAGAGTCATGGTGTCGCCGGAAACAATTGAGACCGACATATAAATCAGCACAGGCAGCAAAAACACAAGCATTGGGTCATTTTCCCAGCGGTCAACCAGACTTTTCATAAATTTTATTACAATTCCCCAGCTAAAAAACGCAAATAAAACTCCATGCCATTTAAAATTCGCATACGCTTCGCCCACCAAACCCGCTATCATTGTTGTTTTTTCAGACATTCCTGCATAAGCACCGCGTCCAGCTCGCATATCCGTAATAACCTCATTCATACCGTTTGGTCTAGATGGCCAGATTTTATGCGGTATAACAGTAACAACAGCCGCAACATATGTCTTTCCCCAACGCAACGGATAATTCCCAGCATCAATTTCCTGTTTGACAAACATCCACACATTCATTCTGCCAAGATCACCTACAATCGTACCGAGCATACTTCTGCCGGCACGTTTTTCAAGTCGTTCTCGTTCGGCTGGATTAAAAGCTGCATAAAGACCCTGCGTGCCGAAAGATTTATAAAGAGAATAGACGTGTAATGGCCATAAAAGTAACAGAAAAGATATTACCATAGTTGACGCGCGAACTCTTTTTACCAAAAAATGATAAATTCCCACTGCCCAGAGAATGTGTATCATAATCAGAGAACGACTGCCACGAAGACCGACAAAAGCTATGATAATAAGTAAAGCTATAAAGAACCGGGATATAATTGCTCCTCGCAACAAAACATTCATATTTGCAGAAACACTCTTTATCTTGATTATCTTGGATAATACCCAAAAAAGTATGGCGGACGGAATCATATCTACTAAAAGAAATAATAAAGCTTTGCCCTGTGTGAAGGAATATCTGGTTTCAAAATCACCTCTTACTGCCCCTGAATACACAATTAAAGCATACGCATAAGCAAGAAAAGCAAAAACCAACATAAGAACTACACAAAAATCAAGCCGACCTACCGATGGAACAGCTGGCCGGGAGAAAATGCTATCAGCAAACCTTTTACCCAAAGAAAGGCTATAACCGGCAAAAAAACAGAACAATCCTGCCACACAGATTATCATGACCTTGCCCATTAAAGAGTTTCGGTCGCCTTCCAAGGGCAGTAACTCACCGTAATCCCCGACAATTAGATGAATCAATGGAGTAACCACTAAGAGATGCGTCAAAACCAAAGTAGATAGGCATAGCGGATCGAAAGAATTCCTTTTGCCGATTAACCAGACAAATACCATTGGCGAAAGAAATATACAACAAACAGATATTGGAACAAAAGACCAATGCCGCACTTGTGAAAAACTTACAGCTATAACAATCATCACAAACAAACCAATCAGCCCGCCAATCACATAGTAAGCCGGATTTGGTTGAGACTGAATAGCTTCTGCCTGTGACGATTCAATATATGGTTCAAAATCCTGTTTCAAAATTATCCTATTATCTTAAACAAGAATTATATATGTCAATTACATTGGAAACATGTCTATTCCAGTCAAATTTCGATTCAGCAAGCCGTCTGGACTCAAGCCCCATTTTTTTGAGTTCCTCAGCATCTTTCAGCATTTGTCCCATGACGGCTCCAGCCTCATCAGGAGGGCTGACCGGCACAATGTGCCCATTGATTCCTTCATTTACAGTATCAGATGCCATACGCTGCTCAAGCTGATCCTTTGCATAACAGACTAATGGTTTATACTGAGCCATTGCCTGTAATGCAGAAAGACCGAGATTTGGTCCATCCGTGGCAACAATATAAATATCGAATATATTTATAAATCTATTTGTATCTGTTCTCCAGCCGGTAAATACTACATTATTTTGCACATTCAACTCACGGGCCTGTCTCTCCAGATTCTCCCTTTCGGGGCCATCACCAACCAGTACTAATTTTGTGTTTGGATATATCTGCAACAAAGACGGCATTGATGCAATTACCTTGTGGCAACCTTTTACGTGGTACAACCTACCGATCGTTCCAATCACCGACTCGTCTGAAAGATTAAATTCCTCTATAAGCTGTTTATCCGGTTCAGTTGGCTTGAATTTTTCTATGTCTACGCCAAGACAGGAAGTATAAATGTTATCTACCGAGATATTGCCGAGATTAGACAGTTCCCAAGCCAAATAGTCCGATACAGCAATGAATTTGGCTTTAAGGGCTTTGATTATGTTTGCACCAACGGCAGTGCCTATAAGCCATTTCTCCTGTCTGCTGTAATTGCAGAAAGCATGCATTGGAGTGTGAAAGACTGGAATATTCGACATTCTGCCGCTAAACCACGCCCAAATTCCCGTATCAAGCATGACAGTATTGATTATATCAACCTTGTTCTCACGAAGATATCTGCCAAAACGCACACCAATCGGCCAATCAAATAAAAGCCTGAAAGGTCCAAGTTTCCCGAATTTCGTGAATCGATTAACTTCGAGATGTTTTACCTGCTCGACCGGACCCGGTTTATGCATCACCGACCCGCCAAAAGCCATTGTAACCTCAATGCCTCTGCTAACAAGACTATTAGCCAAGTCTATAAGATATCTTTCGGCTCCACCAAGTGTCATCAAATTACAGACAAGCAAAACATGCATTTAAACAACTCCCACAAACCAGTTTTGGCTAAATTATTCAGACTTGACTTTCTGGACATTCGGAATCATCTATCCCCAGACCTCATACGTAGTGTTTTGGCGGGTACGCCAGCAACAACCGCATATGGCTCAATATCCTTGGTTACTACTGCGCCAGCACCTATCTGTGATCCACGCCCTATGGTCGTTCCAGGAAGAATAATCGCCCCGACTCCTATGTCACAATTATCGTCAATATGCACAGGAGCAAATTCGATGCTGCTGTGCAGAATAGGCTTTTCAATTCCCTCTTCACTATGAAAAGAAGTGATAATTTTTACGCCAGGCCCTATCCCTACATTCCTGCCTATAATGAGGTCGCCAGCACTGTGAAAAAAGCATTGTTGGCCGATCCAAGTGCCCTCGCCGATAATCATTTTGCCTTTATGATAGCCCTTTAGTATTGTATTATGCCCAATATATACGCCGCTGCCTATTTCAATATTTTCGGGGTGAAAAACCAGTACTCCTGGTTCTACAACCACTCCAGAACCTACTTTCCTAAATTCAGACAAATCGAAAATGCCCGTACCGTGTGATTTTCTCTTTTGGGGCAAATTACCGGAGTTAGAATTTTGCATACAAGACCTGATAAAGTTATTCGAATGTGTTTAAAGTTGCTCTATAAGCTTTTTTACAACACACTTCTGTTCCGAAACCTTCAGTTTGTCGTGCAACGGCAAGGTAATAGCACGAGAAAAAACCGCATCTGTTACAGGAAAGCTATCCCTTTTGTAACCATATTTATTTTTGTAATATGTGGTTACAGGAATATACCAAGTGCCAATAGTGGTCTCTATATTGTTTCTTCTCATCTCAGCAATTATTTTAGAACATTTAGGAGCAGATTTTTCTGGGATAAGAATGACATAGGATTGATAAACATGCTCAGCACCATCTATGGTCTGTGGAAATTGAATAGACGTGCCGCTTAGAAGCTTATCATAATATGCAGCTCGCTTACGGCGAACAGCTATAATCTTTCTTATCTTATTCATCTGACTTATTCCAAAAGCCGCCTGAAATTCAGTCATCCTGTAGTTAAAACCGGGCATTATAAAGTCAGGAGATGAACTGTTAGGATCAAGACCATGATTTCTAAGCGCTCGAAGTTTATCGGCCAATCCTTTACTATTGGTTACAATAATTCCTCCTTCACCTGTAGTAATTGCTTTTCTTGGATGAAAACTAAAACAGCCTAATGTCCCAAAAGTGCCGGCATGTTTGCCATTCAACGTAGCTCCAAGCGCACAAGCCGCATCTTCCAGAACCGGTATGTAATATTTTTTAGCAATTTTGATTATCGTTTTCATATCGGCTGTCTGGCCAAATGCGTGCACAGGAATTATTGCCTTAACCCTGTTGAAATTGTTTCCAGCCTTATGCAACCTCTCGATTTTGTCGGCAAGGTCAACTGGAGACATATTGAATGTGTCGCGGTCTATATCAACAAAAATGGGCACAGCTCCGCAAAGTTCAATCACATTGGCTGTAGCAGGCCAAGAATAAGAGGTGACAAAAACCAAATCTCCGGGCTTTACATCAAGCACAAGTAAAGACAAATGTAAGGCTGCTGTACAATTACTGACTGCTACTGCATACTTTGCCTCGGTATAATCTGTAATACTTTTTTCAAACAATCTTACCTTCTCAGCCTGAACGAGAAAGCCCGATTTAAGTACCATTTCAACAGATTGTATATCTTCTCTACTGATATTTGGTATGGTCAGACGTATCATTTAAATGGTGCCTTTGTAAAATTCAGCAGTTTTAAGAATCCCTTCCTCCATGTCAATTTTGGCTTCAAAGCCTATTAGCTTTTTTGCTTTTGCAACACTAGGCACTCGCAATTCAACATCTGCATAATTTTTATTTACAAAAACAATTTTAGATTTCGAATTAAGCACCCTGACAACTGTTTGAGCCAATCCGAAAATTGTAACAACGGCTCTGGCGTTGCCGATATTAAAGGATTCCCCAACAGCCTTGGGGTGGGTAATAGCAAGGATAAGACCATCAATAAAATCGTCAATATAACACCACGCTCGAATCTGATTTCCATCGCCGTGAATCTGTATCTGTTCATTTTTGATAGCGAGCTGAATGAACGCTCTAAGGGCACCCTCTCCCACCTGACCGGGCCCATATACATTAAACGGGCGAACGCTTACAACAGGCATTTGAAATTCATGATAATAAGCAGCTGCCAAATGTTCGCCTGCCAGTTTGCTTACAGCGTAAGTCCATCTGGCTTCGCCAACAGCCCCTATATGAGTCGTCTGCATCTCCTCTGCGCGAAAAGCAGACTGCCCAAATACTTCGCTGGTAGAAAAATCCACCAGTCGGTCAAGTCGTGATAATTCTTGTGCCGCCTCAAGAACATTTGCTGTACCAATCATATTTACCCGCATTGTTTCTGTCGGTTTTTTTATCACCGTATCAATGCCAGCTATCGCGGCACAATGAACTACAATATCAGCACCCGTCATAGCTTCTTTCAGAGAAGAATAATCTAAAACATCTCCGTTGATAATTTTCAGATTGGGATGGTTTTTATAAGACTTGCCCGCAAGCGAATCACGACGAAAATTATCGTAAACAACTATATTATTATCCTTAATAAGCCGTTCAATCAATGTAGAACCGATAAATCCCGCACCACCTGTAATGAAAATTTTACGATTTTTGATAATCATTGGAATAACCCTTCAATACCGTAACTTTGTTTAATACAGCAGACTTTCTGACAATATACCATGTTACAACTGCTGTCATCAAGACAAATCCAACTATATTAGAGATAGCATTTGTCCACACAGCTCCAACAAGACTATATTTTGGAACAAGAATCAATCCCCCAATTAGCGTTACCACGAGCACCACCGCTCCTACGATAGCCGAAGCCGTAAAAGCCCGGCACGCAGTGCCGACAAATCCCATCAGGGAAGACAATCCGACAAAAACACTTGCCCCTGCAAATATCCACAAAACTTCAACAAATTGAGCATGTTGTGGGCTGAATAATAACTGTAAAATCATTTTGCCATATAATAGACATACAAAAAAAGCGGGGATACAAATAACCACAACAACCAGTGCTGCTTTTACTACAAGAGGCCATATTGCTGATGGTGTATTATCAAAATAATCGGTCATTCTGGGCAGCAATGCGTTGCCAATGGCCACGAAAATCATCGCCATGGCCACACTTACATAACTCATCGAACCAAAATATCCTACGTAATCTTCACCATAATAGGCTGCGATTATGTATCTTGGCAAATTAACATTGAGCGTTATAAACACTGTGGAAATAACCAGTGGCACTGACTGCTTTGCAAGTGCCGCGATATTTTTAAAGTTCAGATGTCCATATAATGGATAATATTTTTTTGTTTTGGGTAAATCATACAATAATGTCATGCTACCATACAATACTAACCAGCCGAACATTGTTATGGTCAGACTGTGAGTAAACCATAGCAAAATAACTGTCACAATCAATGCTCCTATTGCTTTCACCCCCTTGCTGATTCCAATATATTTCATGTTCTCCTTCTTTTGAAAAGCAGCATAACAAATATCCGAGACAAAATCGAAAGCCTTAAAACCGGCAATAAAGCCAAATGCATATAAAAATGATTTGTCATATGAAGACTCATATAGCATCAAATAAAAGCCTATCAACAGACAAACAATTACTGAGACAGCACAGGAAATAATACGAAGATAAAGATAGTTATAAAATTTGTACAGATTAAAACTGTCGGTGATCAAAAGCGCTCTTAGACCCAATGAAGTAAAAACTGCAACCGGTGTAACTATTCCCAGACAGAGAAGAAATCTTCCCTGAATTTGTGCTGAGCCGAGTTTTGCCAGCACTATAAGAACGGCAAATAACGATAGTTCTGTAACAATATTACCTGTCAGTAGCCACGAAAAGTTTTTTCTAATCGAAGACGATGTATAAATATCCAACACTGCATCCATCGCCTCTGTGGCAATTTCGACAGTAGCCTCATTTGACAACGGTATAAAGGTTTCAGGATTGTTGTTTTTCATTAAAATTTTCCCAAGGCAGAAAATTATAAAATATAAAAGCAATGCTTTTATGCGACAACCGGCTGACATTACAATATCTTGCCGACTACTGAATGTCTGTTTACAATTTATTGTCGTCTTAAATTCAAAAAACGGCTCGCATTAAAAAACTTTACAGAATTACTGTTTGTTTTTATAAGTCATCCCAAAACCTCAAAAAACGCCATTTATGGCATTGAAACCGCCAATAATGGGGGTTTTGGGATAGGTTCTAGTAACATAGTCAACCGCCTGTTTTCCATCCGCACGTTTGAGCTTTTCCAGATGCCTGTTGAATCTTTCGAATTCAGTAAAGAAATCCGCATCCGGAAAATAGGAATCAAGAATTCCTACAGAATCCGTTTTGTCAAGTGCGGCAACAAGAACATTTCCAGTATCTTTTATCGCCTTCAAATGACACGGTGCAATATATCCTCCGACTCCAACTATTGCAAAATTTCTTCATAATTAAATTTAGCTCATTGACAAGTAAATTACGGTTTTTCATATCTTCTGCAAAGGATTCCAAATGATGCACTCCGGACTTTTCGACTGGCAAACCCGTTTCCAGCAACTCGACAACGGCGGCGACCCACTGGTAAAACTCAACCAAATAGTCAATTGGGAACTGTTCCGCTCGCCTCTTGAAACCATTCGGGATATCGAACGAAAATCCAATGCGGGTAGAAAGCCTTTCGATGTTATCGTTATGTTCAAGATAATGATATTGCAGTCGCTGTACAACCTCTCTGATGATCGGATTGAATTTCAAGTGCGAGACAGGCTTTCCTTTATGAGATTTTTGGGGCTGTCTTTGAGCGATATAGTTCCAGATGCAAAAACCATTTGGCTGTTCAGAAAACAATTGACCGAAGCAAAACTTATCAAAAAGCTGTTTAACCAGTTCGATGATTTTCTTCGTGAAAACGGCTTCTCTGCTAAAAAAGGCCAAATAGTTGATGCGAGTATTATAGCCGCTCCAAAGCAGCGAAACAGCAGGGAAGAAAACAAGGATATAAAGGATGGCAATACCCCGCAGGATTGGTCTGTGAGCAAGAAACGCCAGAAGGACACAGATGCTCGCTGGACAAGAAAAGGTGGACAGAATCATTACGGCTACAAGAATCATATTGATATAGATGTTGAGCATAAACTGATTCGTGATTATGAAGTAACACCAGCTTCGATGCATGACAGTAATGTTTTTGAAGAACTTCTCGATGGAAACAACAGCAGCAGCGATGTATATGCGGATTCCGCTTACGGCTCTAATGACAAACTCGATGCTTTGAATAAACGCGGTTTTCGCGGCCATATTCAGCGAAAGGGTTATCGTTATAAGAAACTTAATGAACGCCAGATAAAAAGCAATTATCGCCGGGCAAAAATTCGCAGCCGAGTGGAACATATTTTTGGAGTCCAGGCAATGCGAGCCGGCAATTTGCTCATAAGAACGATAGGCATAATCAGGGCGAAGGCCAGGATAGGTTTGCGAAATCTTGCGTATAATATAGACAGATACTGTCTGCTGGCACAGACTTAGCGGCAGGTAGAATGGTGGTTTGGCCCAAAGGCCGCCTATTACCGACTGATAAAGCTGAAAACAGCCAGCTGTACAGTGTGAATAACCGTAATTTTGTGATAATATGTTCAAAATTTTACTCAAAAGATATTAGCTGAAAATTTGAGCCTCTAAAATACGATTTTTAGAGGTGGCCTTCATACTTACAGCACTACCATAACAGTATTCGACGGTTCGCCATCGCCGGATTTGTTGACTGCTACAATTCTATACTCAAGTTCCTTGCTTCGCGGCTGCTCAACCAATGTTGCTTCGCTGATTACAGCTGTTGCAACTTCTTCCCAGGCTCCGGCAGGCCTTTCACGCCTCATTACCTTATAAGCTGCAGGAACACCGCCATCGGCAGGGGCTTTCCAGTCGAGAAATACCCAGCCTTCACTCTGATTAGGCGCCTCCAAAAGTCGATGGCCGGGAGGAGTTAAAGCAGTGGCGGTCTTGCGGCCTGCCCAGCCGATAAGTTTAAGTTTATTATCATCGTAGTTGACTGTATTTTCTGCATATCGAATATTCGATTTTAAAGCTTCAATCAAATCTTCCAATGCTTCATCTTTTGCAGTTGTTGCCGCTTCTGCACAAGCTTTTTTCGCCAGCGAAGTTTCAAGCTTGTTTTTATACGCTAACGACTTTATCCTCAGGGCCATCAGATTAACCGGCGGATTGGGATAAATAACGCTATTCAACTGCAAACCACGCCATAACGGCTCTGCTAACGCGGCAACTTCTGCTTCTTTTATAGGAAATCTTGGCATATTATTCTGGATGTGAATTGCGATGATTAATACAGACAATTTAGCTTTCAGATTCAAGCTTTCAATCTCATAAACGCCTTATGGGACTCATAATATCTGTCCCTGTTTTCTGACATTTAACACCAGAGGCGATTCACTCATAGGGCTATTCCGGACATCATCGAAGCTATAGCAAATGGCAGAAAAAACCCTGCCGCATTTTAATTCTGCGTCAAAACACAGCTTTATAATCTCCTTTTCGATTTGCCAGTCAACCTTCGGCAGCACTACAAATATATCAATATCAGAGGCTTCATCCATTTCTCCGCGCGCTGCCGAGCCATACAAAAGCACTTCTTCTGCCCCAAATTGTTCCCGAAACGCTTTGGCCAATTCCGCCAAACTTTGATTTTCTAATTCAGACAGTTTCATTTATATCGTCAATTAGCTTTTTCCACTAAACCACTCAACAAACTTTTTCAATCCGACTGCAATTTCAGTCTTCGGATTATAGCCGAGCAGTTTTTTTGCCTTGTCCACATTCGCAAACGTCCTTTCAACATCGCCGGGTTGCGACGGCAGACGTTCTATAATCGCTTTTTTACCAAGCGCTTTTTCAATCTCTTTAATTAAATCATCGAGTCTAACAGGCCTTGATTCGCCGAGATTATAAATCTCATAACCGCTGCAATTGTCGATAGCGCCGGTTACCCCGTCAATAATATCATCTATATAAGTAAAATCCCGCATCATCGAGCCGACACCGAACATCGGGAGCGGCCTGTCGGCTTCGATAAGTTTCACAAATTTATGAATAGCTAAATCCGGCCGCTGGCGAGGGCCATAGACAGTAAATAACCGCAAACAGCTAATATCAATCTTATACAAATGATGATATGTATAACAGATAAGTTCGCCGGCCTTTTTTGTCGCTGCGTAAGGAGAAATCGGGAAATCCACATTATCGGTTTCAGAAAACGGAACTTTTTTATTGTTGCCGTACACGCTTGAACTGGAAGCGAAAATAAATTTCTTAACATTAAACTTTTTTGCCGCCTCAAGCATTACCAGCGTTCCATTGATATTCACATCAGCATAACCAGTGGGGTCTTCAATTGACGGCCTGACACCTGCTTTTGCCGCAAGATGGACAATTATATCAATGCTCTCTTTGCAGATTGACTGAACACTACCAGCAGCATCTCTTATATCGCCTTCGATAAGTTTAAATCTGTTCGATGATTTTAAAAGAGCGTTGATATTCGACTCTTTTGTCTTTCTGTCGTAGAAAGCATCAAAATTATCGAGTCCGATGACAGTGTTGCCTTGCGAAATCAGCCTTTCGCAGAGATGCGAGCCGATAAAACCGGCAGCACCAGTGACCAAAATAGCTTTCAGCTTTCAGCCCTCAGCTTTCAGTTTTTTAATATAACCAGTTAGCATTTTTTTGATTTCGACAATCTTGTCTTCTAATTCTTTATGAACAGAAGCAGGTATATAACCCAAGTCATCTGATAATAATAGTTGATACTCAACTTCGCTGGCCGAGCCCATTGAAATCGTCATAAAATATTTCAACTCTTTATCGCCGCTGCGACAGGCTCCCTCTGCAATATTACTCGAAATTGAAACAGCCGAACGGCGAAGCTGGCTCGTCAATCCATAAATTTCTTCCTTTGGAAAATTGAGTGCAATTTTATAAACACTCAAAACCAAATGGTGAGATTTCTGCCAAACTTTTATTTCCCTAAAATCTCTAATTGTGCATTTCCCAAGAACTGATAACTGACAACTGACAGCTGAGAACTGAATGCTGACAGCTATTTACGCTCTTCCTACGCAATAATACTCAAACCCAAGCTTTTTAACGTATGTCGGCTCATAAAGATTGCGGCCATCAAAGATAACAGGTTTTTTAAGTTTGTCTTTTATCAAATCAAAGTCAGGCATTCTAAACTGCTGCCAATCGGTAAAAATTACAAGTGCATCAGCGCCATCAATCGCCTGATAATCATTTTGGGACATTTCAATACTTTGCTTCAACGCCGATTTGGCGGTTTCCATCGCTTCAGGGTCAAAGGCCTTTACTTTGATGCCGGCTTTCAAAAATTTATTTATGCACCAGATTGCCGGCGACTCTCTTACATCGTCGGTTTTCGCCTTAAAGGCAAGTCCCCAAACCGCAAGGGTGGTTTTATTTTCTCTGCCCTTGAAATAACTCAATACTTTATTTGCGAATCTGTCGTGCTGCGAATAATTGGCCTGCTGAACCGCTTCGGCGATTGTTTGGGGACAGGCCATTTGTCTGCCCATATAAATCATAGCCTTGACATCTTTAGGAAAACAACTGCCGCCGTAGCCTGCGCCGGCAAACAGAAATGAATTGCCGATGCGCGGGTCCGAGCCGATTCCTGCGCGGACTTTTTCAATGTCTGCGCCATATCTTTCGCACAGGCCGGAAAGCTCGTTCATAAATGATATTCGCGTTGCCAGCATTACGTTGGCCGCATATTTTGCGGTCTCTGCGCTGGCGGCGTCCATAAAAATTATTCTGCTGCCTTTGCGCATAAACGGCGAATAAAGCTGCTTCATTGTTTCCTGAACTTCCGCGTTGTCCGTACCAATGATAACCCTGTCCGGTTTGGCAAAATCGTCAACAGCAGAGCCTTCTTTCAAAAATTCCGGATTGCTTACATAATCAAACGGCACGTTTGTTTTGCTTTTTATCAAATCAGCCACAATTTTATGCGTACCGATTGGAACTGTGCTTTTTGTAACGATGATTTTGTGCTCCTTCATATACTCAGCGATTTTTTCACAGACGGCAAGAACCGCTGAAATATCCGCCGAGCCGTCCGGTGCGCTCGGAGTGCCGACGCCGATGATTATAACTTTAGAATTATTAACGGCATATTTTAAATCCGTTGTGAATGAAAGCCTGCCTGCCCTTTCATTATTTTTGATAATATCGGCAAGACCCGGCTCGTAAATAGGAATGTTCCCTTTTTTGAGATTATCGATTTTGTTTTCGTCATTATCGACACAGATTATATGATTGCCGCTTTCCGCAAGACCGCCCGCCGCAACCAAACCGACATAACCAACGCCAACAACTGTTAATTTCATACTTATTCCTTCCTAACCATAAACAACCGCCATCGCGGGCATAATTTACAATTAACGAATCGCTCTGCTGCCATTCCTGAGGAGTCATAGCAATGGCCTCTATCGGTTCGAATATCTCGTAAATTGCCTCCGACAAAACGTCAATTCTTTCCCAGTAACTTTTATTTTCAAAATCTTTTGATATTACCGCCACATCTATATCGCTGTCCTGGCGATAATTGCCGCTTCTGCACAATCTTTTTTCGCCAGCGAAGTTTCAAGCTTGTTTTTATACGCTAACGACTTTATCCTCAGTGCCATCAGATTAACCGGCGGATTGGGATAAATGGGAATATTCGACAGCAAACCACGAAATAACGGCTCTGCTAACACAGCAATTTCAGCTTCTTTTTCGGGAAATACTGGCATTTATTCAAGCTCCGTCTAAACTCTGTCCCTGTCGGTTACACATAAAAACATATAAGCTTGTATCGACATTTGGTTTCTTATACTTCTTAAACTTCTCATCCATACAAAAAGTATCTATACAATCTTTAATAACTTATTTGACAAATTTCAGAATCGTTTCTGACACAAAAGTTTTCATCTCATCTGTCAGCTCCGGATATACCGGCAAAGCCAAAACTTCTTTAGCCGCTTTTTCAGATTCAGGAAAATCACCCTTTTTGAACCCAAGATATTTGAAGCATTCCTGCAAATGCATCGGAACAGGATAATAAATCTCACAGCCGACATTTTGCTTCTTTAAGTACTCCATTAGGTTATCGCGATGCGACACTTTTATTACATATTGATTATAAATAGTAACACAATCTTTGCTGATAAAAGGGGTCTCGACAACGGTGCCGGAAAATTTCTTATTATAATACTCGGCATTCTTTCTTCTGGCTTGCGACCATTCATCAAGATAAGGCAACTTAACCAGCAGCGCCGCCGCCTGTATCGGGTCAAGTCGGAAATTGCCGCCAATAAACTTATGATAATACTTCGGTTCACTGCCGTGATTCCGCATAATATATAGCATATGATATAGCTTCTCGTCGTTCGTAACGACCATTCCCCCGTCGCCGATACCGCCAAGGTTCTTGCTCGGAAAGAAGCTGAAACAGCCGCACGTCCCTACACTGCCGGCTTTTTTGCCTTTATAGGTACTACTGATGGACTGAGCCGCATCTTCAATCACGTAAAGGTTGTGCTTGCCGGCTATATCCATAACCGGGTCCATATCTGCCATTTGACCGAACAGATGGACAGGCATTATCGCTTTCGTATTCTTTGTTATCGCCTTCTCAATCAGCAAAGGATTTATGTTATAAGTCTTCGGGTCGATATCGACAAACACAGGTTTTGCGCCGACCCTCGTAATGCACCCCGCCGTGGCAAAAAATGTGAAAGGAGTCGTAATCACTTCGTCACCGCTGCCGATATCGAGACTCATAAGACTTGCCAAAAGTGCATCCGTACCGCTCGAAACGCCTACGGCAAATTTACAATTGCTGACCGCTGCCACCTGTTTTTCAAGTTCGGCAACTTTTGGTCCGCCTATGCATATCTGACTATCGAGAACTTCCCCGATAGCTTTTAACACATCATCTTTAATTTTCGCGTACTGCGCTTTTAAATCCAGCAATGGAACCTGCATCAAAATCTCCGTAAATTATTGTTTATTTCTGAATATCTTATAACTTGTCTTGCCAACCGACAAATCCGCCGGAAGCGGCTTATCTTCGTCAAGGTTAAGACATTTCAAAACACCTTTTTGAATCTCTTTATATCTGCAGCCGCTTTCAGGACAAACCATAATGCCGTCTTTGTCCGGTTTGGGCAGTTTTATCCCGTGCCTGCTCATCCAGCCGAGCTGTTTTGCAGGCACACCGGCCATCATTGCATAATCAGGCACATCCTTTGTAACAACGGCACCGGCGGCAATAAAACAATATCTACCAAGTTCGATGCCGCAGACTATCGTCGCGTTAGCTCCGATTGTTGCGCCCCTTTTGATTACTGTTTTCTCATAGACACTGTGGCGGTTTACCTGCGAGCGGGGATTTAAAACATTTGTAAGCACACAACTCGGACCGAGAAAAACATCGTCTTCGATAATCGTCCCGGTATATATTGAAACATTATTTTGAACTTTGACGTTATTACCTATGACAACATCGTTGGCAATGTGAGCGTTCTGACCAAAAATGCAGTTTTCGCCGATTTCACATTTCATTATATGGCTAAAGTGCCATATCTTCGTTCCTCTACCTATTTGGGCACCATCATCGACAAAACTGCTTGCGTGTACAAAATAGTCTTTTGTCATTATCTGCCTTAAAATTTAATCGATTTTAAAATCGGATGATATTCACCTTTTAGACCAATAAGCTCGGTGCTTCGAATATCGGAAGCTATTTTTACCGAAGGCATTACGTCTTTTGTGCCAAAACCATCACCCGCAAGTATCTTTTTATAACTCTCCGTATGCAAATCGGTGAAACCTCCGGAAAATTCCACTTCCTGCCCATCCACCGTTATGGAACGATAGGTCATCGGCTTGCCTGCCTCCGGCTTTACTGGTAAATCGTCTCTTTCCAGCGACAAAAACCAGCGGACCCGTGCCTTTTCAAGTTCCAGAAAACCTGCCGCCCTTTTCGGCTCTCGGATGTGAACTATATTTTTCTTAACATCGCCGAATATCCAGGCAAGCATATCGAAAAAGTGTATCCCGATATTGGTCGCTATTCCGCCAGACTTTTCCATGTCCCCTTTCCAGGAAACCATATACCAATGCCCACGCGATGTTATATATGTCAAGTCCACATCATGTATTTTGTCTTCGCCGGCAGAATCTACTCTCTCCTTCAGCTCTATTATCGCAGGGTGCAGCCGAAGCTGCAAAATTGTATTTATCTTTCCTTTGCTCTCTCTTTCTATTTCATCAAGACCATCAATATTCCAGGGGTTCAAAACCAGCGGCTTTTCGCATATCACATTGGCTCCAATTCTCAACGCAAACCTTACATGGGCATCGTGCAGATAATTAGGTGAACATATCGAAACATAATCTACTGCCTGTTTCTTATCGGCTCGCTTGAGCTTTTCCAGATGCCTGTCGAATCTCTCAAATTCCGTAAAAAAATCTGCGTCCGGAAAATAAGAATCCAATACACCGACAGAATCACTTCTGTCCAGAGCAACCACAAGAACGTTGCCTGTATCTTTGATGGCTTTTAAGTGCCGGGGAGCTATATAGCCTGCGGCTCCAATTAATGCAAATCTCTTCATAGTTTTACGCCTTGACTATTTTATTTCGACCTATCCCCACATTTGCCGTTGCATTACGGGTATCAACAACTAATTTCGAGTTTTTGACAATCATCTTATAATCGTAACAACTGTGATCAGTTGAAATCAAAACAACATCGTATCCTTTAATCATTTTTACATTCAACGGCTTGCTTTTCATTTTCAAATCGTGCTCACGCATTTTATGCGTTTGCGGAATAAAAGGATCGTTGTAATCGACTGTTGCACCTTTTTTCTTAAGCAGCTCGATTAACGCCAGCGATGGCGATTCTCGAACATCGTCAATATCCTTTTTGTATGCCAGTCCCAAAACAAGAACTTTAGCTCCATTAAGACTCTTTTTCTTCCCATTCAGAGCATCCATAGTCCTATGTATTACATAGTGCGGCATTGCGGTATTGATTTCGCCGGCAAGTTCGATAAATTTCGTCGGCATACCAAACTGTCTTGCCCGCCACGTCAGATAAAACGGGTCTATCGGAATGCAATGTCCGCCGAGCCCAGGCCCAGGATAAAACTTCTGAAAACCGAAAGGCTTCGTACCAGCCGCCTCGATTACTTCCCAAACATCAATTCCCATCCGGTCAAAAAGCCGTTTCAGTTCATTGACCATCGCGATATTAACGCAGCGATATGTATTCTCCAGAATCTTTGCCGACTCTGCCACATCGCACGATGAAACCGGAACCGTTTTATCTATCGCATATTTATAAATCTCCAATGCTATTTGAAGGCTCTTTTTATTGTACCCACCGACAACTTTCGGAATCGTCGCCGTCCTGAAACTCTTATTGCCCGGGTCTTCTCTTTCAGGTGAAAATGCCAGATAAAAATCCTTCCCCGCTTTCAATCCGCTTTTTTCGAGTATCGGCTTCATTACCTCTCTTGTCGTTCCGGGATATGTCGTACTTTCCAGAACTACGAGTTGTTCTTTGCGCAGATATTTTGAAATCGTCTTGCACGTAATCACAATATAAGTCATATCTGGTTCACGGTTTTCTGTCAGCGGCGTCGGCACACAAATTATCAAAGCATCCGGCTTGCTCATCAGCTTCATATCCGTTGTCGAATTGAATCTGCCGCTCTTAACCATTGCGGCAATATCCCCAGAAGGTATGTGCTTGAGCGGGCTTTGACCGGCGTTTATTTTTTTCACATTCTTTTCATTTATATCGAAACCGATTACCTTTGCTCCGCGAAGGACAAATTCCCTCGCCAGAGGCAGACCTACATATCCCATACCGACAATGCCTACCAGCGGCACTTTTTTCCTGCTCTTCTTTGCCACTCACAAACCTTTCGAAATCACAGATTTTCTTTATACCAGTCAATCGCCATTGCTATGCCTTCCTCGAAACTCACAAATGGCTCATAACCTATCAATTCTTTCGCCTTTTTAACATCCGCAAGCGAATGTTTTATATCACCCGCTCTCGGCGGCGCATATACGGGCTTGATATTCTCTTTGCCGAGAAGTTTTCTTATCGTATTCACGACCGTATTTACGGTTACCGCGTTTTTTGTGGAAATATTTACCGCTTCGCCGTGTGCCTCTTTCACATTTGCCGCGAGCCAGTTCGCCTCCATTACATTATTGATATATGTAAATCCGCGAGACTGCTGACCATCGTCAAATATTGTCGGTGATTTATCTCTTAAAAGTGCTGAAACAAACAATGGTATCGCCGCGGCATACTGACTCGTCGGGTCCTGCCTCGGCCCAAAAACATTATAATACCGCAGGCATACTGATTGCAGTCCGTATGTCTCGTAAAATGCCCTAAAGTAAATTTCGCCGATAGCCTTGCTCGCTCCGTATGGCGAAATCGGGCAGAGAGACAAATCTTCGTGCTGCGGCAGAACCTTGCACTGACCATAAACCGATGAGCTCGACGAAAAAACTATTCGTCTTACTTTGGCGTCCCTAGCCGCAAGCAGAACGTTGAACGTTCCATTAACATTTACATCATGAGTTGTTGCCGGGTCTTTCATCGACCTCGGCACAGAACCCAAAGCAGCCAGATGATAAATAACCTCCGCACCCTTGACTGCCTTTTCGACAGTATCTTTATCGCGAATATCACCTTCGACCAGTTCGATTCTGTCGGCAACTTCCGTAAGGTTTTCCCGTTTGCCAGTCTCGAAATTATCAAGAACGCGAACCTTCTGCCCCTTATCGAGCAGAAACCTCGCCATATTGCTGCCGATAAATCCTGCTCCGCCTGTAACAAGTGATAAAGCCATCCTATATCAATCCTTTCAATGGTAAAATAAAAGCTGACAGTTTACCCATTTTGGTCCCGTTTGTCAGTAATAATCTTTTCAAGCATCTGCTCAAGACTGACCTTCGGCTCATAGCCTATCGCCTTATTTATCTTCTCAAGACAGGGCAGTCGCCTTTGCATATCGTCAAACTCCTGTCCGTAAGCCTTGGAATAAGAGATGAATTGCTTTTTACTGCTGCTGTGTGTTTTCTCGATAATTCTATCGGCAAGCTCTTCAATACTGATTTCCTCTTCTGAGCCGACGTTAAAAACCTCGCCGTTGGCTTTCTCAAGCTTCATAAGAGCCGCCATCGCCCCAACCGCATCTGATACGTAAGTAAAACTTCTTGATTGTTTCCCGTTGCCGTAAATCAGTATCGGCTCATTCTTCAGCGCCCAGTCCAAGAATCTTGGCACAACCATACCATACCTGCCCGTCTGCCTCGGCCCTATGGTATTAAAAAGCCTTACGATAACCACAACCAGATTATACTGGCGATGATAAGCCAGTGCCAAAAATTCATCTATCGCCTTGCTGCACGCGTATGACCAGCGCGAAAATCTCGTACTCCCCAGAACCGTATCGTCATCCTCATTGAAAGGCACCTGCTCATTTTTCCCATAAACTTCTGAGGTCGATGTTATCAAAACTTTCTTGCCAAGCTGGTTGGCGACTGAAAGCACTACCTCCGTGCCGTGAATATTGGTCTCGATGGTATGAACAGGTTTTTCGATTATAAGATTGACCCCAACAGCAGCAGCCAGATGATAAATGCAATCGCACTTTTCAGCCTGTCGGCGCATCAAATCCTCATCGCACACCGTTCCCTGGATAAATTTAAAATTGCGGTTGGAAAGAAGATGCTGGATATTGGAAAGACTTCCCGTACTCAAATCGTCAACGACAGCTACTCTCTGTCCGCAGTCCAAAAGATGCTCACACAAATGCGAACCGATAAATCCCGCCCCGCCGGTAACAAGTGCTGTCTTAATCAAATATTCCCTTAATTTTTAAATCCGTAATCTCTATTTAGACTCCGTCCCCGTCGGCTCCGCCGAAAGGGAAACAAAAAGTCCTCAAATATACATAAATATCGGCAAAAAAAGAAGATAGCTTTAAATTAGATGTGCCTTCCTCCATACCGCCTGTGCTCTAAAATTGGCCTCAAATACGCAAATTCTTCAACCTTAAAAAGTGTAAAATCAGAACTCAACGATAAAACTGACAGATACTACCATAATACAGGCAAACTAACAATATTGTTCGCCTTTATATTAGTTAGTACAAACCCCCTGCATACGCCAAAAAAGGCGATTTTTAACACAATTTAAGTTGCGTAATCAGTCAATATTATAACTTTTTCAATAAAATTCCTATTTTCTCCTTGAATTTTAATATTTTTTGTTATAATATCGTAATATTTGATGATTATTAAACAAAAAGGTGCCAGCGGACTTATCTATGCCTTCTGGTGGGGTTTTTTAAAAAATCTTTTTTCAAAGGAACTAATTATAAAATCCAGGTAACCTTGACCTTGCCCCCAAAAACTGTACTGGTCGCCAAATTGGCGGTTTACTTCTTTGTAAAGTTATCTTTAGTTCATAAATTTGTTTGGGTTGGCTCGTTTTTAATTTTTGCACAATTTGTTTTTTTAATTTGAACTTATAACTTTTAGTTTGTCAAACCGGCGATAGCTGCGCCAATCAGAGTAGCATTTTCAACACTAATAATATCGTGGTAAATCTCAAGTTCGCTTTCAAGATACTGCTTAAGATAAAATTCTACTCTGCTTTTCAGCCCTTTTAGGCTATAAAATGTCGTACCTTCGGCCACAATGCATATCGGCCTGTCAGGACTTGTATCACAATCAGATTTAATTGCCATTACTGAAAGATTTATCGCAGTCAACTTTGCGGCGCGTTCAATCAACCGGTCAATTATGTGATATAAAATCCGCACATCTCTTTGCTTTCCTTTTTTGCAGATACCAGCAAGAACATTATCGCCATACGGATGATACATAAAATCATTAACCTGTTTTGTGCCAAGCTCTTTTATTTGAAGAACGGCATCGGCGGTATTTTTTGAAAACAAGCCATCCCCACTGGCCGTTTGCACCGTCAAAAGACACAACGACCCCAAATAAGCTCCTGATATCATTTTTTCAAATTTCTGGGCGCCGGGATTATTTGTAGATTTGTCAAACAGAACATCCAACTGCCCCATCTTGCAGCGGTTAAATCCCCCCGATTCGGTATTGATAATTTGACTTCCGGACAAATCAAGGTCGTTTCTCTTTTTAATGTTACTGTTTTTTTCGACATAACAGCAGTTGGTTCCTGTGCCGAGAATAAAACCAATATATCCGCTGAATATTCTGTTATTATGCCTGACTCCACCCAAAAGCGAGGCAACGGTATCGTTCAAAATCACAATACGTTTATTACCGCCGAGACCGATTTTCCCCATCGCAAGATTAAGATTTTGACCGATGATTTGTCCCTGTACATCTTTAATTTTAATCTCTTTGGAAAAACGAATCAGTTTTCCATCCTTACTGGGAAGAATTTCAGTCGGATACGAAAAACAAAAACCGATTTTCTCAGAAGCCCCTGCAATATCCCTGATGTAATCAGCTATAGCCTCAAAAAATTCATCCTTACTGACTTCAGATTGCACACCGGGCATCATATGTTTTTTCAGGTTTTCTATAATAGGCTCTTTTTGCTTATTAAATCTCACTGTAGCACAGCGAAAATTTGTACCGCCCGCGTCTATCACCACCACCGGCTTATCGGCTGGAATATCCGAAATAACACTGATAAAGGTCGGTATCATATCGAGCGTGCTTTTTTGCCCCTCAAGACCTCGCTGCATTTCGTCGAGAAATACTTTTACATTTTCTTTTATATCGATGTCTCGATAGTCCATCCGATATTTTCCAAGGAACTCCGATGCTGTTTTCTTTGCTTTATCCATATTATTTATACCCTTCAGGATTATCATTATGCCATTGCCAGGCAGTTTCGACAATTTTTTCAAGTTCGGGATATTTTACTTTCCAGCCAAGCTCTTTTATCGCCCTTGTCGCATCCGCGGTCAAAACCGGCGGGTCTCCCGGCCTTCTTGGGACTTCGGTAACCTTGAAGTTTTTGCCGGTAACCTTTTTAACGGTTTCGATAACATCTCTAACTGAATAACCTTTGCCGTTGCCGAGGTTATAGACAAGCTCGTTTTGGTTTTCGAGTTTTTCAAGTGCTAAAAGATGAGCAGAGCACAAATCCTCGATATGGATGTAATCTCTTACGCAGGTCCCGTCCGGCGTCGGATAATCTGTGCCGAAGATTTTAACATCTTCTCTTTTACCCATTGCCGCGGCTATTACCAAAGGGATAAGATGGGATTCCGGTTTGTGGTCTTCGCCAAGCGTGCCGTTTGCGCCGGCACCTGCGGCGTTAAAATATCTCAAGGCGGCATATCGGAGTCTAATAGTTTGACTTTGAAAACGGCACATCTGCTCGACCGCCAGTTTGGTATGGCCGTAAGGATTGATTGGGTTTTTCGGAGCATCCTCGGTTATAGGTGTCTTATCAGGAGCTCCGTAAACAGCCGCCGAGCTCGAAAAGACAAATTTTTTAACGCCGCATTTCTCCATCGCGGCCAAAAGCATCTGCGTATTGCAAACGTTGTTACTGTAAAATTCGAGTGGTTTTTTGACCGATTCGCCCGCCTCGATAAACGCCGCAAAGTGCATTACCGCATCGATTTTATTTTCTTTCAAAACCTTTACAAGAAGGTCCAAATCCGCAAGGTCGCCTTCTATAAAGTCAAATCCCTTTATGGCCTGTTTATGTCCGTTGCTGAGATTATCGAAGACTATCGGTTTATGCCCCGCCTGGGCGAGCATCGCCGTCATATTACTGCCGATATATCCTGCTCCGCCGCAGATGAGAACATTCATCCCGCACCTTCCAAATATTCATCCCGCACCGGAGAACTATTGAATAAAAAAATGGTGCGGGATTCAATAATTTTTTGTAGAGAACCATATATCCCATTAGAAAATAGGAATTTAATAAACTTAAAAGAAATCGAATAAAATGAAGGTGCGGGATTCATTATCTGCCGCCTTTTTTGCTGGTAAGTTTTTTATCGATTTTATCCAGGATAACAGTTTCGAGCCGAGGATCTCTGCCGATATCGAGCCATTCCATTTGTGCTTCCTGCTCTGGGTTAATAGCCAGGCTTTGTTCCGATTCCTCGCTACTGGAAAACATACTGTATGTACTTGCGGCACTGTCGATTCGTTTTTCAGGAATTGAAAGCCTTTCGAGGGTAACTTTACAGACAATGCAGACCTGTCCCTGATTTTCATTAAAACCAAGCTCAACTATTCGCTGAATGGTATGCAGGCTCGACATCGCCCGGTTATACCCGCCGACATTATCCTTCCGCCAGAGTTCAAAAAATTGACCCCCTATCAGCGGTTTGGTTGTGATTATGGAAAGTTTCGGGTCGGCCTTATTAATAACAAAGTTCATACCGACAAGAACTTTTTCAGAGCCCCTCATAGCTGAATCAATATTAACGCCCGACAAACATTTCGGTTCAGACGGTATTTGTTGTTGTTTTGCACAGCCTGACAAAATCCCTGCTGCCAGAAGCATAAATACGGCAAGCCCTGACTTTTTCATATCAAAATCCCTTAAAAGAAGATTGCCGGATTATATCCTCAAAATCCCTGTCTCTCAAGGGCGAAATTATTAACGGTTTCCAGTTATTACAGCCGAAAAAACAAACAGGCAATGAAACACCTGCTCGAAATTAGGCAAAAAATCAATTGCTTATCGGACTATTATCGTAAAATGTCAACACAACTGCAAAATTTGAACGCCCGGCTGGAAACAGAATCGCTTGGCAAGATAGTTTTGGCCTTTCTGAACTATCTTACCGTAGAAGCGGGTCTGAGCGACAATACTATTCTCGGCTACGGCCGGGACTTGAAGGATTTTACCGCTTTTTGCCATTCGAAAGATGCTAAACAGCCCCGTGAGATTACCACCGCTATTATTTTCGATTACGCAAAGAGTGTTGCCCGCCAAAACAAGGCTGAGGCTTCGATAAACCGTTCGGTAGTTGCGATTAAGATGTTCCTTCGTTTTTGCAGGATGATGGGGCATATCAAGGACGATTTAACGGTTTTCCTCGAAAGCCCAAAGCTCTGGCAGAAGCTGCCTGTCATCTGCAGCAAGGACCAGGTCGCTAAACTGATGGATGCCCCTGATGAGAAAGAACCTTATTATTTCAGGGACCGTGCCCTGCTCGAATTGCTTTACGCTACCGGCACAAGGGCAAGCGAAGTAGCGGGACTTAAGATTAGCGATGTGAATCTTAAAATCGGTTATGTAAGATGTCTCGGTAAAGGCAAAAAAGAACGGATTGTTCCTCTTAACAGGTCTGCAGGTGCCGCTGTTGAACAATACATTGAACGGCTCAGGGGCAAACTTGCAAAATCATTCAGTAAGGATTTTCTTTTCCTGTCGCGGACGGGCAAGGCCCTTGGCAGGATTGAAATCTGGCGGCTCGTAAAAAAATACGTCTGTCGGGCAGGATTATCGAGACAGATGACGGCACATACGCTTCGGCACTGTTTTGCGACGCACCTTTTAAGCGGCGGAGCCGATTTGCGAAGCGTTCAGGAGATGCTCGGCCATGTCGATATTGCTACAACCCAGATATATACCCACGTCGACCTGGAAAGATTAAGAAACATCCATAAAAAATATCATCCGAGGCCGTAAATGTTCACTGGTTCAGGGCCGGATTTCATAAAACAATCCTTCTTTTCAGGGAAGCTCCGCCAGCCAGCTTTTGCCGATTGTTATATCGACTTTTAAGGGTGTGTTTAGTTTTATCGCACCTGTCATTTCCCTGCCGAAAATTTTCGCAAGACTTTCCGCCTCTTTGCCGGTCGTTTCAAAAACAAGTTCATCGTGAATCTGCAGAATCATCTTTGCGGGCAGTTTTTCTTTTTCGATTTTGTCCTGTATCCTTATCATTGCGATTTTTATCAAATCAGCGGCGGAGCCCTGGATAAGCGTATTTATTACAAGCCTTTCGGCCTGCGACCTTACATTGCCGTTTCTGCTTTCAAGACCGCTGATTTTTCTTCGTCTGCCGCAGATAGTCTCGGCATAGCCGCTTCTTTTCGCTGTTTCTATGGCATCCGTTTTGAACTGCTGTATGGATTTATAGCGTGCGAAATAATCGTCGATAAACTTCTTGGCCTCGGCCATATTCATACCTGTTGTTTTGCCCAGCCCGAAAGCCCCCTGCCCGTATATCAGCCCGAAATTGACCGCCTTGCAGCGGGAACGCATATCGCTCGTTACATCTTTGATATCGACATTATATATCTGCGAAGCGACAAAACTGTGAATGTCCCTGTCCTCCTGAAATGCTTTTATCATGGCCTTATCGCCTGAAAAATGCGCCAATACACGAAGCTCAATCTGCGAGTAGTCGAGACTTACAATTTTATCACCCTTGTTTTCAGGCACAAATGCGGCCCTGATTTTTTTGCCTATTTCCGTTCTAATAGGAATATTCTGCAGATTCGGGTCGGATGAACTCAGCCTGCCTGTCGCCGTTATCGTCTGGTTAAACGATGCGTGCACCCTGCCGGTTCGCCCGTTTATAAGGGCGCCGAGTTTATCGGTATAAGTATTCTTGAGTTTACTTAATTGTCGATGCTGAAGTATCTGTTCAATGACTGGATGCTCGCCGGCCAGTTCTTCCAGAACGCCGGCGTCTGTACTGGGCCCTGTTTTGCCGCTGCGAACGGATTGCAAGCCTAACCTCTCGAAAAGCACCTCGGCAAGCTGTTTGGGCGAATCAACATTGAACTTACCGCCGGCAAGTTCGTAAATTTTTTCTGTCGTCTCCTCAAGCTGATTATTTATTTCTATAGACAATTGCTTAAGAATAGGCACATCAAGCTTTACGCCGTTAAGCTCCATTTTGGTCAATACCTCGACAAGAGGCATTTCCATTTCCTCGAAAAGCTGCTTTAATTTCGGCTCTTTTTCAAGTCTTTCGTTTAGGTATTGATAAAGCTGGAACGTCATATCTGCGTCTTCACTCGAATATTCGCAGGCCGTAGCGGTATCGACCATCTCGAAGCTCATCTGGTTTTTGCCTTTGCCTATCAGGTCTGAAATCGGAATGGACTGATAATTCAAAAAATCCATTGCCATATTATCGAGCGAATGACTTCTTTCAGCTTCAAGCACATAAGATGCTATCATTGTATCAAAAAAAAGACCTTTAACAGGCATCCCGCAGTTTGCCAGAACTATCATATCGTATTTTGCGTTCTGGAAGATTTTTTTGACCCTCTCATCGGCCAAAATCGAAGCTAATTTCTGCCGAACCGCCGACAATTCCAGATATTTCGCTCCCAGCGGCCCTTTCACAGCCAGGTAATACGCTTCGTGCGCCTGCCAGCAGAAACTCATTCCCACAAGTTCTGCCCGATGCGCCGAAATAGATGTTGTTTCTGTATCAACAGCGAAAAGTTTCTCCTTTTTAAGCTTATCAACAAAATCATCAAGCTTTGTCGGCGTGTCTATCAAATGATAATTATGTTTAACGGTTTTTATCGAATTTTGCCCTGCACCCAAAGCAAATTCTTCAATGGACTCATCTTTTGTTTCTTTATTTTCTACTGGAGTCAATCCCGTTTGTGTCAACAACCGGCTGAAACCAAGTTCGCCGAATATAGCCGCCAGTTTCTCGTTATTGAATCCACTGACTGCAAAAGTCTTTTCATCAAGCTTTACAGGCATTTCGCAATTAATTGTGACAAGCTTTTTGCTCAGATACGCGATGTCTTTCGAGTTCCGCAGGTTATCGCCCCGCTTGCCTGTTATTTCATCTGCGTGCTTGTAAAGGTTATCGAGCGAACCGTATTTTTTTATCCATTCAAGTGCTGTCTTCGGTCCTACGTCCGGCACGCCCGGTACATTGTCTGCTGCATCGCCCTGAAGCGCAAGAATATCGATAAACTGCTCCGGCTCAAGGCCGGTATCTTTCTTAAACGATTTCGCATCCGTCACAGTACCTGTTTTGATATCGTATATACAAACGCCTTTATCGAGAAGCTGGAGCATATCCTTATCTTTAGAGCAGATATAGGCATCAACTCCTGCCTTTACCGCCTTTGCGGCGAGTGTGCCGATTATATCGTCGGCCTCGAATGTGCTTTTGCGTATAACCGGAACGTTCATCGCTTCGAGGATTTCCTCTATCCGATTTATCTGCACCGGCATCTCATCCGGCATCGGCGGTCTGTGTGCCTTGTATTCTTTGTAAAGTTCCCTCCGAAAACTGGGCTCTTTACTATCCATAGCGACAACGAGCATATCAGGCTTTTTAGTTTCGATAAGATTAAGAATCATCGTCGTAAATATATATGACGCTTTGGTAGGTTCCCCCGATGGGCTGGTAAGCGGCTTCATCGGTGCGTAAAACGCTGCGTAAATATGTGCATGCCCGTCAATTATATAGAGGCTTTTAGCCATAACAGGCTAAATATACCCTGTTTAAGGATAGCTTCAAGAAAAAAGACTTTGGATGGTTTATATCAGAGCAGGTGGCTATCTTACTTTTTATTTTCCCGCCTGAGCCAAAATGCCAATACAGCGGTAACTATACACGCCGCAGCACTCATCCATAGTGGAACATCGAAAGTATTAACACTTACTTTCCATTGCAGTATCAGCCTTATCAAATGTGCTGCTGAAACAATTAACAGAAATATTACAGTGACAATAACAGATGGTTTCATAATTATTCTCCTTTCCCATCAGAAACAGCTATCGATTTTCAACATAAACTTTGCCAGCCTTTGACGCAAGCGTGCCGATTATATCATAACAATCATCGATGAGCTGGTAAGCGGCTTCATCGGTGCGTAAAAAGCCGCGTAAATATGTGCATGCCCGTCAATTATATAGAGATTCTTTCCCATTCCCGATAACTGTATTTATTACACGATTACACGGTGCAATGTCAAGGCAATAAGCGTTAAGTAATGGGTTGGGAAAGGAACATCGTACCCCCCTGATAAAGATTAGATGTATAACTTACCCGTAGTACAAACAGTTAAGATAAGGGTGTACGATGTATCATGTTTTCCCTCGAAAGAAGAACTGAATGATGAGAATATTTACTATCTACTTGCCAAAACTCCTTTTTGGGCTTATAGTTACGGGGATAGGGGATAGATATAACAGAGCCTGGAGTGAGAACGACAGGGATAATTGAAAAATATGAGTATTTTTGAAGTAATAAAAAAAGATACGAGCAGCGGTGCAAGGACCGGGGCGCTTAAGACTTTTCACGGCAAAATAAAAACGCCGGTGTTTATGCCTGTCGGTACAAGAGGAGCCGTTAAGGGCACAATGCCCAGGCAACTGGATGAGGCGGGTTCGCAGATAATCCTTGCCAATACGTTTCATCTAATGCTTCGGCCTGGCGTGGATGTGGTAGAAAAGCTCGGCGGACTCCATAATTTTATGGCATGGGACAAGCCGATATTGACCGACAGCGGAGGATTTCAGGTTTTCTCGTTAAGCTCAATCAACAGTATCGATAATGACGGCGTGGAATTTGCCAGCCCTTATGACGGGATGAAAATCAAGCTCGACGCCGCCAGTGTTACCAAAATTCAAAACAGGCTCGGAGCCGATATCATAATGTGTTTCGACCAGTGTCCCGCTTTTGACGCCAAACCTAAAGAACAGCACAAAGCTGTTGAGCGAACGATTAGATGGGCGAGGATTTGCAAAGAGTCGCACTCCAATAATCATCAGCTGCTTTTCGGAATTGTGCAGGGCCAGATCGACAATAACCTTCGGCAAAGCTGTGCGGCAGAGCTTGTCAAAATGGATTTTCCCGGCTATGCAATCGGCGGCTTGAGCGTCGGCGAAGGAACCGAGCAAATGCTGAAAACTGTTCGTTTTACCACCCCACTGCTGCCGGAAAACAAGCCTCGCTACCTTATGGGCGTCGGCACACCTGCGGATATTATCCAGGCTGTTGAGGCTGGGGTCGATATGTTCGATTGCGTAATGCCGACTCGAAACGGCCGAAATGCACTGGCATTCACATCGCAAGGTCCTATAAGATTGCGGAATTCGGCCTATATAGACGACAAAGGCCCAGTGGACCCTGCCTGCGGGTGTTATTGCTGCAAAACCTTCAGCAGAGCGGCGATAAGGCACTTTTTTAACGTCGGAGAAATGCTCGGTCCAATACTCCTGTCACTGCATAATATCGTTTTTTATCATAATTTAATGGACAAAATACGGGAAAATATAGAGAATGACACGTTTGCGAAATGGGCGGCACAGGCCTTGCAAAACCCTGCTTTCGCCCGCGGCAGTAAGGTAAATGCCGACATAAAAAATATTGAATAGAGAAAGGAATAATTATGGAATACGGATTAATTTTAGCACAAGCCGATCAGAATACACAGGTTATCAAGGCTGAAGATATTTCAGGCAGCGCCGCCCCAGAGGCAATGACCAAACAGGCAGACCCGAATTCTGCCACTGTACCGGTCAGGAAAAACCCCAAAGCCCAGTGGACGCAAATAATTTTTATAGTTCTTCTTTTTGTGCTTATGTATTTTATGCTGTTCAGGGGTCCCAAAAAACGCCAGAAGCAGCAACAGCAGATGGTTCAATCACTTAAGAAAAACGACAGGGTGCAGACTGTCGGCGGAATCCTGGGTACGGTTCTCGAAGTAAATGAAAACGAAATAACCATTAAAATCGACGAATCCAATAATACAAAAATAAAGGTGCTGCCTTCGTCAATCAGCAAAGTAATTGGATAGTAATAAAAATTCTAAATTTCACTTAGACTAATTTTTTTCAGGAAACAATAATGGACAGAAATGTTGTGCGTTTCGGACTCATAGGAGTAATTTTACTGGTAATTTTCGCGGTAGCGGAGCTTTATCCGCTGGGTGAGACATTGAAACCCGGCATCGACCTTGCAGGCGGTACAAGCCTTATCTACGACATTGACACAACGGGGCTTAATGAAAACGAGATAGACAACCTGGCCCAGAAACTCGTGCCGATTCTTATGAAGCGAATCGACCCCGGCAATATCCAGAACATCGTTATGCGTCCGCAGGGCGATACGCGAATCGAAATCCAGGTTCCACTGTCAAGTGCCGAAACATACAGGAAACGGCAGGTTTACGATGATGCCCTTAACGCTTTGGTTAAAGACAATATTAATATAGCGACAATCAAAAGAGCGCTGACCAAAGAGGCGAATGAGAGGACGGAACTGTTCGCGAAATTTGCCGGTGACAACGTCGAAAGAAAGGGAATTCTCGACAACCTCGTATCGGCCTACGACACAAGAAAAACGGCCCAGCAGAAAAGGGACGATTACAAAGCTCAGCTCGACGCAATAGCGGAAAAACTCGACAAGGCCGGCGTAAATAAGGAAAAGCTTTCTATGCTCGCTCCCGGCTGGGACAGTATGGACCCTAACGAACAGGAACTCACAATCAATTCGATAATTTCAGAAGCCTCGTCAGGGCAGAACAAGGAAAACCGCCAGCAAATCGAAAAGTATCTGGCAACCTTTAAGCAGTGGGCCGAGGTTGTTAACGAGCTGACCAGGCCCGAAACGGGCCTCAATGCAGTTTACAGAAATGCAGAGATAGCGCTTAAGGACTTCAATCTTAACATAGAAACGATAGTTGAAGTGCTTGAGATGCCCGAAAACTCCAGAAACCGGGCTGAATTTATCGCTCAGTTCAAAACCAGATTTCCTTCACGAACGGACAAAATAGATGTCTTGATAGCGGCGTTTAAAGAATATCGGCCGTTGAGAGGACGCATCGACGGGCCCCAAGACGTCAAAAGAATGCTCAAAGGTTCAGGCGTACTCGAATTCCGCATCCTGCCAATGCTTAACGACGGCAGGAGTAATCGAGAAGAATTAATTACCTATGCCGAGGCGCTAAAAACAAAAGGCCCCAAACTCGCCTCGGACTACAAATATATATGGCTCGAGATAGAGAATCCTAAAGACAGCACATGGCAGACCAGCGAAAGTCATCAGATTCTCATAGGTATGTTCGCGGATAAATACTATGTCCTGGCGAGCAACCAAAAAGAAGAGTGCATGCTTAAAAATTCGGGCAAAAAACCATGGAAACTGCAGAAAGCAGGCACTACTGCCGACCAGCTCGGCAAAAGAGCAATTAGTTTTTCTTTTGACGAAGTTGCGGCCTCACTGTTTTACAACCTGACCAGGAATAATCTCGAAAGGCCTCTGTGTATAACACTTGACGGCTTTGCCGTATCTGCTCCGAATATCCGCAGCGCGATTCGTGCCAGCGGCATAATCGAAGGAAATTTCTCACAGATGGAACAAATGGATATGATTGACAAGCTCAATGCCGGTTCGCTGCCAGCCAGGCTGATTGAGCCGCCGGTGTCGGAAAAAACCATTGGGCCAAGCCTCGGCATCGATAACCGCAATATGGGAATCAAGGCGGGAATGATAGCGCTGGGCGTCGTTATGTGCTTTATGATTATTTACTACCGGATTACCGGTATTATCGCGTGTATCGCGCTCAGCTTGAATATCCTTTTCATCCTGGCGATGATGGCCATTCTCCGCGCGACTTTTACTATGGGCGGTATCGCGGGCATCGTGCTTACCATCGGTATGAGCGTTGACGCCAATATTCTAATTTATGAACGGCTCAGAGAAGAACTGGACGGCGGCGCAGGCATACACACTGCAATTGCCAATGGCTTCAAGAGAGCTTTTCTAACAATTTTCGATTCCAACGTGACGACGTTTATCCCAGCCCTGATTTTGTATATGATTGCATCGGAAGAAATCAAAGGGTTTGCGATAACACTTATGCTCGGTATTATCTCTTCTCTGTTCACCGCGATTTTCGTAACCCGCATCATCTTCCATCTCCTGCTTAACTGGGGAATCATCCGCGACAAGTTGACGATGATGCGAATAATCAGGACTCCAAATATTAACTGGATGGGACAGAGGCCTGCTTTTCTGTTGATATCCGTGCTACTGCTGGCCGCGGGAATATTCGTCTTTTACAACAGAGATGAAAGTACCAACAGCAAATACGACATCGAATTTACGGGCGGCACAAGCCTGCAAATTAATCTGAAAGACAGCAGTCCGCTTGAAAGAGGCGAGATTGAAAACATCATACGCCAGCAAGGCAAAAAGCTTAACAACCCTGCCATAGCCGCGGCGAAAGTTTACCGAGTAGGCGATAAGGAGTCCAAATTACAGTATGAAATTACTACGATAGAAACGAATAAAACCACGGTTCCCGTAGTTTTCAACGCCGGTCAGAACCAGACTGTTCAGGGCGTAACTGATGCGATTAACAAAGAACAAAAAACAATGCGGGGCAGACTCACCAACCTGGTTATAACGCAGGATTCCGCTGACCCGCAGAAGTTCATTATTACGACCAACCAGACAAACACACCGATTGTCAGCCGAATTTTGAATAAAACCTTCGGCGAAACCGCGGTCATAGGCGAACCGGTTGTCGATGAAACAGTTACCAACGCTGTAAAAGACGCTTTTGCCGGCAAACTGGAAATGCTCGAAAATCTTCAGCCCCAAATCGTTTCAACTCAGAAGGTTGACAATACTATGGTGGATACTTACCCGGAATTGGGCGAGTTTCTCGGCGGAATCAAAATCGAATTTACCGTACAAAAAGCCGTTACCACAAACCAGATGAAGCAGAGATTTAATGATATACGGTTCAAGCCGGATATGCAGAATCTTTCGTGGTACCAGTATCGGCTGACCAGTCCCAAACTGGAGACCGCAGCGGATGAGCCTCTTACAGCTTTCGTTTATTACAGTATCGAGCCAGAAGCGGGTTACCGCCAGTTCAGCGATGACGAATGGATGCAATTCGTAAATAACGAAACCCAAAAACTGACCGGAGCCGCCTCACTGCAAAGCTCCCTGCCGAGAGTTACCCAGATAGCTCCGTCAATCGGCGAAGAGGCAAAGACACGGGCAGTTGTCGCTACGGTATTATCTTTAATTGCAATTTGTACTTACGTCTGGTTCCGGTTTGGCACTCTCCGTTATGGCGTGGCTGCTATTGTACCAATCGCTCATGATATTATTATCACAGTCTGTGCGGTTGTCGCCTGTACATATATCGCGAGCACAAATATCGGCCAGAAAATGCTCATCGGCGACTTTAAAATTGACCTTGCGATGATAGCAGCATTTTTGACAATAATCGGCTATTCAATCAACGACACTATCGTTGTCTTCGACCGTATTCGTGAAAGAAGAGGCAGACTTTCGACTCTGACGCCGGAGCTTATTAGCCAGAGCATAAACCAGGTTCTTTCGAGAACTATACTGACATCGTTTACCACTTTCCTGGCAGTACTCATACTGTATCTTTTGGCAGGTCCGGCTATTCGCAGCTTTGCCTTTGCAATACTTGTCGGTATTATAATTGGAACTTATTCTTCTATTGCTATCGCCGCTCCGATACTTATACTCGGTAAAAAGTCAAAGGCCGCTGTCAATAAGCAGTAAATGCGAAAAGACGTCAAGACAGGATTGCTCGTCGGCACAGGATTGTGTCTGGCTGTCGCGGTATGGTTTTGTATGCATCAGCAGGTAATAGAACAGCCGCGAATAAAACCTCTGTTGCCACAAGATAATATCGAAGCGGATATATCATCACAAACTACCCCTGCCGAAACTGAAAGAAAGGCTCATACCAGCAAAATAGATTCTCTAAGAACGCATATAGTCCAGCCGGGCCAGACTTTGAGCGACATCTCAAAAATTTACTATGACACGACAGGGAACTGGAAGAAAATTTACGAGGTTAATAAGGAATCCCTTCCCAACGGTCCGGATACCATCAGAGTGGGAATGAAACTTGTTATTCCGGAATAGATTGCGCTTATAGATACTTGGATGCCTGTTGGTCAATTAACCAGGTAACTTTGTGAAGAATCGGCCATAAAGTATGAACTGGATATTTGACTTCATCCGGCCCGCCGAGCAGTACTTTTTGCACTATTTCAGCTTTTTCCTCTCCGCTGACCATAACGATTATCTGCTGTGCGGCGCACATAACCGGATGGGTAAGCGTTATCCTGTTGAATCCCCTGCACATCTGATACACAACGGTTACAAGGTCTTCGGTGTCAAATACCGCGTATGAATTTGGAAGAAGCGAACCGATATGGCCATCCGGCCCCATTCCAAGCACCATCAGGTCAAATACCGGAAGCTGGCCCGGCTCCAATCCGAAAACATCTCTCAGCAGGCGGTCATATTCCTGGACGGCAAGGCTATAGTCATCTTTTTCACCGGTAATTCTATGGATGTTCTTTTTTGGAATTGGAACCGCTTTTAGAAAACTATCGGCGGCAAGTTTATAATTACTGTCCGATGAATCCGGACTTACGCACCGTTCGTCCACCCAGAATAATTCTATCTTGTCCCAGGGCAAACTAAGGCTTTGGCCGTCTGTGCCGAGAAGCTGGTAAAACAGCCGAGGAGTTTTCCCGCCGGATATGGCAACATGGAATACTCCCTTTTCCGATATGGCTTTCTGGGCGGCTTCTTCAAATAACTCAAGGGCTTTTTGGGCAAGCTGCTGGGAGTCCTCGACATCTACTATTTTGAGTTTATCGCTGTTTAATGTTTTCATAATACAGCTCCTTTTGCCTATCAAGACCTCCTGTCCAAGATACGTACCCCCGGATAAATAGTTTGCCAAATTCCTCAGATTGTGAACCGTTCCGTATATATATATTATCGCTATAAAAACCGATAATAGCCACAAAATTTTTAAGAATTTGATAAACAGGACTGTAAAACCCCTGAATCTGTAAAGTTATACAAGATATAGAGTTGGGGTTAATATGCCTTATCTGGATTTAAATCTGCCAAAAAATTGTTTAATATCTTCTATAACCATATAAAGCGATGGCACAAGAAATAGGGTAATCAGTGTTGCAAAAGCAACGCCGAATGCAAGACTGATAGCCATTGGTATAAGAAATCTTGCCTGCAGACTCCGCTCAATGAGCATAGGAAAAAGTCCGAAAAATGTCGTCAGCGTCGTCAGCATTATAGGCCTGAACCTCCTTGTTGCAGAGTCTCTGATTACCTCGGTCAGTTTAACGCCTTCTTGTCTTTCGCGGTTAATCAGGTCGATGATAATCAGCGAATCGTTCACCACAACCCCGGCTAAGGCAACCATGCCGAACATAGAAAGGATACTTAAATCATACCCCAACAGCAGATGCCCCAGTGTCGCCCCAACTATTCCAAACGGTATCGCTGACATAACAATCAAAGGCTGGGCATAGCTCTTAAACTGCACCGCAAGCAGACCATATATCGCCAATAGCGCGATAAGAAAATTAGTTTTCAAACTTCCTAAAGACTCATTCCTTTCCCGCTGTTCGCCGGCAAATCTATACTGCAGCCCGCCGAACTCCATAGCCAACTTCGGCAAAACTTTTTGACGCAGCTCTTTGTTAATTGCCCCGTCAACATCGCCTCTGCCGACAGTTTCATCCACCTCAGCGGTAACAGTAACAACCCTTCTGCGATCAATCCTGTCAATAGTCGCGTATCCCCTGCCGTATTTGACATCTGCAACCGTCTTGAACGGAATCTCTGTCCCGTCAGCCAGACGTATTCTCATATTTTCCACGTCTGCGATACTTTTTCGTTCAGCTTCCGGATAGCGAACCATAACACGAATATCGTCCCTGCCTCGCTGTATCCTCTGTGTTTCCTCTCCATAAAACCCCTGCCTGATTTGTCTGGCCAAATCGGAAAGCGTTAAACCAAGCATTCTGCCGCTGTCTTTAAGCGACATCTGCAATTCTGTCTTGCCCGGCTCAAAACTGTCGGCAACCTCACTAACGCCTGCA
>JAHJUV010000116.1 GCA_018828825.1 Planctomycetota bacterium
CGAAGAAGCTGTCGGTGTCCACCACCGTCTTGATGAGCTTTTTCATGTTGTAGGGGGTCTTGGGGTTGTCGGGGATGAACTCGTCCAGGTCGGCCCCGAGTTGCCGATACACTTTCGAAAAAACCGGCACCACAAATATCACAAGTGCAGTTACTACGACAAGACACATAAGCAGCACGATTATCGGATACGCCAGTGCGCCTTTCAGGCGGTTTTTCAGGTCCGCCTGCTTTTCAAGATATCGTGCGCTTATCTCAAGACTTTCCGCCAGTTTTCCGCTGGATTCGCCCGCCTCGATCATCCCAAGGAAAAAATCGGAAAAAATATCACGGTATTTCTCGAACGACTCGGTAAGCGATAATCCGATTTCCACGTTCCTTTTTATATCAGTGATAATATATTTTAGAGACCGGTTTTCAGTCTGCTTTTCGAGGGTTTCAAGACACGGTACAATCGCAAGTCCTGCCGTGCACATCCCCGCGAATTTGAACGCAAAGGCCGTAACTTCCGACTGCTTGACATTGATTAAGTTAGGATTGAATTTTCTTTTTCTCTTTGCCCGCACAAGATTGTAACCGATTTTGGCAAGTTCTCTGCGAAGGGCGGCTACATTGCTTATGTCGTCGTAAAGGCCGTTGAAAATATGCCCGGTTTCGTCGTGTGCGCTATATTCGTACGTCGCCATTAGTCCCGTTAAACCTCTTTCAATCTATTAATTTCTGCATCTGCATAAAATGTTTTTGCCTTTCCAATACTTAAAAACAGGTCTATAACATCAAAGAGGTTTAACGGGATTACTCCTCCTGCATATCAACGACTCGATAAAGTTCTTCCAGCGTTGTTGCACCCGATAGAACCTGTTGAATACCGCTTTGTTTCAGTGTTCTCATACCTTCCTTTATGGCCTGCCGTTTTATCTCAGCGTCGCTTTTACCTGCGATTATCATATCCTGGATTGTGCTTGTAATAGGAAGAATCTCGTATATACCCTTTCTTCCGAGGTAGCCTGTTTTGGCGCAGTTATCGCAGCCGGTGCTGCGGTGAAGAACCATATCTTCCGGCTTATCGGCGAAAAGCAGTTTCTTGACCTCCGGCTCAGGCGTATAAGTCTCTTTGCAGGCGAAGCACGATGTTCTTACGAGTCTTTGAGCGATAGCCCCAAGCAGCGACGATGCAAGCATAAAAGACGGCACACCGAGATTGATCAGACGGGATATGGCGCCGGCCGCATCATTCGTATGAAGGGTCGCAAGAACCAAATGGCCCGTCATCGCCGCGCTGACTGCAATCTCTGCCGTCTCAAGGTCTCGAATTTCGCCGATTAGAATAACATCCGGGTCCTGCCTTAGAATACTCCTCAATGCCGAGGCAAATGTAAGACCGGCACGCGTATTGGTTTGTACCTGTGTAATACCATCGAGCCTGTATTCGACAGGGTCCTCGACAGTTACGATGTTTCTTTTGCTGTTGTTTAAAAGCTGCAAAAGAGAATAAAGCGTCGTCGTTTTGCCGCTGCCGGTAGGACCGGTAAGCAGAATCATTCCATAAGGATTTTCGACGAGTCTTCTCATTCCCTGGTTGTCGAACGAATCCGGCGTAATATTATCGATGTTCCATTTACTGCTGGTCTTATCGAGAATTCTTATAACTATTTTTTCGCCGACAATGGAAGGCAGAGAAGAAACACGAAGGTCGTATTCCTTGTTATGATGAACCGTTGTAATATGTCCGTCCTGCGGCAGACGTTTTTCCGCTATATCCATTTTGGCCAGAATCTTTATATGACTGAGTATTTCCGCCTGCGCCGAAGACGGTATATTAAGCTCTTTGCGCAGGACGCCGTCGATTCTGTACCTGATAACCATATCCTTTTCCTGCGGCTCAATATGAATATCGCTTACACGCGAATCTATCGCGCCGGCGATAATCGACGCTACAAGGCTGCTGACGGGGTCTTCGCTTTCCTGAAGCTGGTCCAGCACCGCCGTCGGACGTTGTTTTTCCTGCTCGGCCGTTTTCTTCAGTCTCATCGACGCGATGGTCTGCTTGGTTACGTTTTGAACATTGAAATGATAACGAATAGCGGATTTTATCGCGTTTGGCGCCGCCGCCTGTGGTATGACCTTGCAGCCGGTGCGCATCTCTATCTGGTCGCGGGTGGCAAGGTCCATCGGCGAACCCATCGCCACATAAAGTTTGTCGCCGTCCATACGAACGCCGATGAGATTATGCTCATTTGACAGTTCGTACGGAATCATATGTGCCGCTATCGGCTCAATCATATCCGGCGAAAGATTTATGAATTCGATATTTTGACTTTTCGCGATAAGTATGCTGAACTGCTCGTCGGTGAGCAGACCATCTTCTTTCAGAACTGTTATGATGTTCCGCCCGCTTTTACGGCATTGTCCGTCTAATTCGTTAAGTTTTTGCTCGTCGGCGATGCCCAGCCGGATAATTTCATCGAACAGCGAATTATCTGTATGAAGTTGTGGCATAAATGACCTCACTTAATCCCGATTCATCGGGATACTTTTAGCGCATAACAAAAATCGTCAAAAACCCTCCTCGGCTTAACGAACGATTAAATAAGTTAAATTGGTATGTTCCGCTCAGGGGCCGATAATATCATCGGCAGTAATAATAAACCGCGTTATAAATGCTATTGTGCGAATATGTAAAGTTTTTGCTTAAAATCGCTTTTTTAATGGCCGAAAAAGAACTGGCGGAAACTTTTTATGAGGAATAACTATGCTCGGCTTGTTTAAACGCAAAAATAAAACTGCGACCATTCTCGTCGTCGACGATGAGCCCGACCTTGTCAGCTCTATTAAGACTCGTCTTGAATGGAACAAGTTCAATGTAGAAACTGCATTGAACGGCCGAGAAGGTCTTGACCAGGCCGAACAGATTGAACCAGGCCTCATTCTGCTTGACTGCAATATGCCAGAAATGTCAGGCCTTGAAATGCTCCGGCTCCTCAGACAGAACAAAAAGCTGAAAAAAATTCCTGTCATTATGCTGACCGCTGTTTGCGATGCCGGCGATATCACTATTGCAGGCTCGCTCGGTATTACGGATTATATCACCAAACCGTTTGATTTTGCGCAGTTACTCGCAAAAATTTCCCGGGTACTCGATGAAAAATAGTGAAAAACCAAATGATATCTTGTCGCCCAAACCACTCCGCAGCGAAACGATTGAAAGCCTCATCGAACGCAAGCGCAAGAATCTCGAAGCCATTTTTGACGCCGTCCCCGTAAATCTTTTGCTTGTTGACGAAGATTTAATCGTTGTAAGGGTAAACGATACTACTCGAAAGCTCGTTGGGAAAGATTACACCGAAATAATCAATAAACCCCTCGGACAGGCCTTATACTGTAAAATAGTAACAGTTGAGAAAAAAACCTGCGGCTCAGGAGAACTCTGCAAAAAATGCCCCTTAAGACAGAATGTTCAGAAGGTTTTAGACTCATCTCAGCCTGTCAATGAATTCGAATTCCAAAGCGAAACACATTTCCAGAACAGAAATGTAAAACCATGGTTCGTCTTAAGCATCGAACCTGTAACCATCGAGGGCAAAAAATACGTCGTCGTCTGCCTTAACGATATTACCGAAAGAAAACTTGCCGAGGAAAAACTTGTCGAAACTATGGAAATGAAATCGCAGTTCATCTCGACCGTCTCCCACGAACTCAGAACTCCACTTGCCGCTGTAAAAGAGGGCCTCGACATCGTCCTTCAGGGCGAAGCCGGCAGGCTCAATAAAAAACAAAAACAGTTCCTCGAGATTTCCACCAGAAACGTTGACCGCCTTAATTCCCTTGTTAACGATGTGCTGGATTTCCAGAAACTTGAATCGGGCAAAATGAAATTTAATTTCGCACCTGCAGATCTGGGCCAAGTAGTAACCGAAGCCGCAGAGTCGATGACCCTCGTTGCTAAAAAAGCCGATGTCAATATGTCCGTTGAAATTAAGCCCGGCATTTACCATGCCGTTTTCGACCATGATAAAATAATCCAGTTAATTACCAATCTTTTGAGCAATGCGATAAAGTTCACTCCCTCCGGCGGGAAAATCTCACTCGTCCTTCAGCCCCAGAGCGATGAAATCATTATTACCGTCTCTGACACCGGCTTGGGCATTCCGAAGGAAGACCTGCCCAAAATCTTCCAGCGTTTCTATCGTGTCAAGAGACCGGGAAAACAAATTGCCGGCACAGGCCTTGGCTTGCCCATCATCGCCCAGATTGTCCTCAATCATGGCGGGAGAATACTCGTTGACAGTCAGCCCGATATAGAAACGACTTTCACGATTTGCCTGCCAAAAAATCCCCCAAAGAATACAAACAAAACTATCTAACCGCGCCCCCGCAACCTTTACCCGCCTTATGCGGGGCAACCGTTTAACGTTTATTGGAAGTTCAACGTTCAGTGTTCAATGTTGGACGTTAGAATAGCTCGGCCTATTCTATTGTCTTGCCCCTGCCGGCCATTAGCAGGTCGTATTCGAGTTCGAATCGGGTTTTATGCCGGGCTTCTTCTTCGGCCAGTTCTATTAGTGTTTCTCGCAGTGTTGGTTCGGTTGTTGTGGACAGAAGGTCTATATATAGTCTGAATGATATTTTTTCTTTTTGCATTGCCAGAAGCAGTATACCTTCGTAATCCATTTGCATTACTTTTGCCATATCGACCATATAATCGAGCGGTTTCGGGCAGGAGAGCTTTTGTGCCATATATGGTCTTGTTACGCTGCCGAGTTTCATTAGTTCCAGTTCGAGTCTTGCTTTATGTTCGAGTTCTTCGGAGGCGAACTCGATGCAAAGACTGCGTATTTGTGGAATGTCGGTATATTGTGACAGCAGGTTATAAAAGACATTGGCTTCTACTTCTCTGCCGATTGCGAAGCGTAGTACATCCTCAACACTGTCAAGATTGCCCATTTTTGGCCCTCCCCAAGAATAATAAAGTCTATTATACCCAGTCATTTTCTTATGGGCAAGACTTTATAATTTCCCAAACACCCACACACACCTCATCTTCTTACGACTTTTTGCCCTTTTTTACCCTTATATCGCACAAATAGCATTATGACGACTGCCAGGCCTTTGTTTCAAAACAGACCTTTCTGGTTTTAAACCAGCCCTTTTCTTGCAAAGCTGACCTTTAAAACAGAGGTCTTTGCTGCAAGACCAGCCCAACTACCCCATTTGTTTAAAAGCGAAGCCCTTCAATTTAGGAACGCAACCCCTAATTTAAAACGGAGAGGGCGGGATTCAATCTGCCCTCTTTCTGTAACCTCATTAAAAACCTGTATTTAGCACTTAACTCCAATAAAAATAGCAAGATGTATCTCAGTTAGATGAATAATGAATATTGGCAAGCCGATAAACAAATACCCCAATCAGAAGGACGCTCACTGAGATGAGCAGGCCGAACGGGGTTTTTATAAAAGCATATGACATACAATTGTAGAGCATAAAAACAGAACAGGTACAAAAAATAATCGGCGTTATAGGATAACCTGTAATCTTATAAGGGCGCAGAGTATCGGGGTATTTGTGTCTGAGAACAAAGACAGAAAGACTGGTCGCCAGAAAAAACAGCCAAACCACTGGGGCAGTGTAAAGGATAGTATCAATAAACGACCTGGCCCAAAGAACGATTGTTATGCTTAAACAACCCTGCACAACAAGAGCCCACATCGGAGTTCCGAGATATTGGTTCCACTTACCCAAGACCCGAAATAAAGTATGCTCTGTGCCCATCACGTAAGATATACGCGCACCAGTAAAGATAAGACCATTAATGGCTCCAAGGGTCGAGATGCAAACAAGGATACTAACGGCTCTCCCAGCTATCTCTGGAAAAACAGTGGCGATTGTTTCAACGGCTACTGCCTCAGATGCTGCCATCTTCACATAACCCAAAGCGTATAGAAACGCTCCATTGATCAGAACATACAATGCTGTCACTGCGATTGTTCCAATGACTAAGGCTCGAACGATATTTTGCTGCGGCCGCTTGACTTCTGCGGCAACATAAGCCATTTCATTCCACCCACCGAAAGTAAACAATACCAGGATTAGGGCAAGTTTAAGACCTCCCATCGTAAAGGATCCTGACTCCAAAGATGGTGCTACGCGAGGTGCCAGTATCCCTGCAACGATAATTACCAGCAGCCCCAAGACTTTAATTATGGTCAAAAAATTCTGTGTCCACTTACCCTCCTTCACGCCTGAGACGTTAATAACCGTTAATACAACGACAACCGACGTTGCGTAGATCAGGCCACAGTGGGCAAACTGATAAATCTGCCGGGCGTAGCGGGAAAAGATAAAGGCCATGAGGGCAATATCGCCAGGCCGGATGATTATCAACTGCGACCATCCGAATAGATACCCAGCCCAGTTGCCGTATGCACGACTCAAATAGACGTAATCTCCACCCTCGCGAGGATATGTGGTTGCCAGTTCTGCATAGCACAAAGCACCAGTTAGTGCCAGCAAACCTCCAACCAACCAAACTCCCAGCATACTAAACCATCCACCCATACACGCAGCAACGGTCGGTGCGGTCTCGTAAATGCCGGCGCCGATGATGATTCCAACGATGATGCACGTTGAGTCAAAAACAGACAGTTCCTTTTTGGGAGCTATAGCAGGTTCTAACACATCTATCACCTTTGCCTTGTTAATATTGGACAACTTCAAGATGACCTAATCGCAATTTCTGTTTGCCCGTGCGTTTTATTTGGAATTACCGGGGACCATTGGGACGAAACGAACCGGCATGAGGTTCTTTTGGGTGATTCTACCCTTGGCATCTTTTGTGATTAGCAATAGTTCCTGGGTAGCGAACGTCCCGCCAACGGGAAGAACCATTCTGCCGCCTGGGGCAAGCTGCTGGAGCAGATCATCCGGTATATGATCCGGTGCGGCGGTAACTATAATCGCGTCAAAAGGCTGGTACTCTGGCCAGCCCTTGTAGCCGTCTCCAATTCTCGTTTTTACAGTCGTATAGCCGAGTTCCCTAAGCCGCTTAGCTGTTGCACGGGCAAGGGGTTCGAGAATCTCTATGGTGTATACATGGGGGGTGAACTCTGTCAGTACGGCGGCCTGGTATCCTGAGCCGGTGCCTATTTCGAGAACTTTCTGGTTCTTATCCAGTTTTAGCTGGTTAGTCATGTAAGCTACGATAAAAGGCTGAGATATTGTCTGGTTATAGCCGATGGGCAGTGGTCTATCAGCATAAGCAAGAGGGGCACTTTTTTCCGGGACGAACCAGTGTCTGGGGACATCTTCCATGGCCTTGAGCACTTTTTCATCTTTAAGACCATAATTGCCACGAATGTGCCGCACCATTTGACAACGTTGCTCAATATATTCATCGGAGCGTGGGTGGGGCCAATTAGGTTCAGGTGTTTCTTTATCAATGATGGCTTTGCCCTTAACCTGCACATCGTTTTTATTGTTATTTTTTTCACCGAAATATTGATGCAAGAATTTACTTACGGCCTGCCAGTAATCTTTGCTATCGTGAAATTTCTCCCATAGTGCACGAGATCCGTGGTTGCCCTGTGTTTTTGGTAAAAAAGAATGTTTGTGTTTAGACGGAATTGCATGAAATATTTTCTCCCAGGCCTTTTCTTCCTTCAACGCAGAAGTTATAAATATAGGGCATTTTATATTTTTTGCGGAATCCTTTATATAGGTTTTACTTCTGTCAAAATAATCGCCAGGCGAAAAAGCCAATACCCCATCAATTAATGCGGGATTGTCCTCTGCTAATTTAATCACTAATGATGCTGAATACGAACTTCCCCATAGAATAATTTTTGAGCTTTCATATTTAGATTTAACGTACTTTACTGCCGATTCCATGTCCTGCAAAGCGTCAAGATAATCAGTTGGCTTACCCAATTTGATTGCTCGCTGGTTAGTCTCATTGGTAATATCGTTTACATTTCCACCGCTTCTTAAATCTACTGCCATGCAATTAAAACCCATCTTATTCAATTTAGGAGCAATTTCGATATACTCACCACGACTCCACTGGGCCTGATGGAACAATATTATAAATGGTGTTTCATTTGGATGGGGTGCAAATAAATCGGCTGTAACAATAAGACCATCTTTAGCCTCAAAGTTAATTGTGTCTTTTTCCTTCGCCTGTGTCTGATGATTAACAAACAAAATGACAAAAATAAAACATAATGCTTTCAACGAAACTTTTTTAATTGCTTTTGTATTTCTCATCTTCCAACTCATCTGTAATAATTAAGAAACGATATTTATCATTTAACAAGCTCATAACCGTCATTATATCTTAGTTCACAGCTTTTTGATAGGAAAAATCGGCAAAAACCCCTCTTCCAAAATCACCCATAAGTATTTTCCTGATTTTGCGCTTATCCATAGAACTTTAACTTTTGCCAATCTTCTCTTTCAAGGCGAGATAGTTGGTTTTGCCTGTACCTAAAACAGGTATCTCTTCAAGTTTAATAACCCTGCGTATATTATGCAGCCCCGAAAGTCCTGCTTCACGTATCTTCCGATTAGCGGACTCCCTATTTATGTCATGGCTTGTAAAGAGCACAAGTTCGGGATTCTCAATATCCTCCGCTGCAACAGCAAGAACAGGTTTCTCATCACTCTCACGAGCAAAGTGGCTCTCAAGCACTGCTTCTATGGCAGGTAGTGAAATCATCTCGCCACCTAATTTCACAAATCTCTTCAATCGCCCCTTAAACGTCAGCACTCCAGACTCATTAACACTAACCAAATCGCCTGTGTTGTACCAAAGCTTGCCATTTATCTCTGCAAACGGCGATTTACCCTCATAATTTAGATAACCTGCAAAGACGCTTAATCCGCTTACAAGCAGCATTCCGCCACCTGGTTGCTTCACTGGCTCAAAAGTCTCCGGCTCAACAAGCATATAATCCAAACTCGGAAGTACCTTGCCTATAGTAAATGGCTGGGGATTATTCTCATCGTTTATAGATATGATTGGCGAACACTCACTGACACCGTAACCCTCTAATATAATCGCGTTTTCACATTTCTCTTTCAATGCTTCATAAACTTTTTCGGAGCATTTTTCTGCTGCCGTCACTACAAGCCGAAGTGAAGCTAATTCTTCTATTGTCCCCACGCGAGCGATGCCCCCGAGAAACGTCGGTGTCCCCACCAGCAAAGTTACTCCGTAAGCATTTATAAGCTTTGCCAATATATCGGCTTCTGTGGGATTCGGATGATAAACAACTGTCGCTCCGCCACACAAAGGAAGAAGCACAGTAACCGTAATTCCAAAAGAATGAAATGGTGGCAGGAACCCAATTAAACGGTCGTTCTCATATATCTTTATAATGCTGAGCGCATCACACATATTCGCGATTAAGTTTTTGTGTGTTAAAGGTACCGCCTTGGGGACTGTCTCTGAGCCGCTGGTAAACAGTACTACTGCCGTTTCGCGTATCGCCGCCTTACTTAACCTCGACCAGTTGATATATCCTGTAAGCCAGGCCTTAATTTTGGCAAACCTTGATAGCTTTTCACTGATTGTTTCTACAAACACAAACCGCTCGGAGATTTCAGAGAAATCAAAACCCTGCAGGCCGATCCTCTCCACCAATACTTCGGACGTAAGAATATGTTTAACCCCAATTGAATCCAGCGATGCGATTATATTTCGTGGCCCTCCTGTCCAGTTGACCATTACAGGTGTTTTCCCAGCGAACAGAGTACCCAAATAGAAAACATCCGCAGCAACAGAGGCAGGCAGCATTATCCCGACGTAATCTCCTTCCAACTCCTCTATGACTCCTTGAAACGCCAAACACGCTACAATAATATCACGATAAGATTTCACTCCACTCCTCTGGTCCGCGACGGCAGCTTTGTCTGGGGATCTGGCTGCCTGCTTCAGGAAAATCTCTGTCACAGTATTCCCTTCCGGCATCTCAACTCTTTTCGGAGTTGTTCTCTTAAACCAGCGAGCGGAGGGTGTTTTTAAACTTGTCGGACTTACGTAAACAAACTTCCCACCAGCAGCTAATATCACGTCTTCGACTGTCTGCATTACATCGGCATCGGCTTGTTGAAATCCAAATTCCTTTTCAAGCCAAAGCAATAAGTCCATCCTGGTTAGACTATCCATTCCCAGATCCGAAACCAGATGGTTACGGCCATTCAGCTCAGAAATTCCTGTCATCTTTGATAGATGTTTAAGAACACTCTGCCGAGTGGCATCTGGCACCAACGACTGATTTGACTCTAACCTTGCAACAGTTGGTTCCGGTTGAGTTCTTACACCGCCTTTCTCCCAGATAGAATAAGGAACGTATGTGTTGGGTAATAGATTGTCATTGTAGTATGTTTCAAGAAAATGATTGAAGGTTTTGCGGTCGGTATTTCGCGGTAAATCTTCAGGCTCATATAGTTCAATCGTTATTTTCCGTCGCGGCGCAAAGAATATTCCACTTGCAAGTAATGAAAATAAACCTTTACGAAGCACCTTGCGGACTATTGGCTCTTGACCACTGGCCCAGCTAAAGCCGCTACCCCAAAGACCCCTGGTACGCACTAATACAATGCGGACATCTGGGAAATTCCGGAGGATTCTTTCAACTGAACTGTTTGCACCAAGACTTTCTCTACAGCTTCGATACGCTCTACCAGCTGGCCAGAGCAAAAGGTTCTCTCCTCGTTTCAGCCCTTCAATGCTTTCATCGAGCATTCTCTCAATTTCCACACGGGCCGCTGGACCGTATTTTGCCATACTCGGGATAGTTCGTACACCCCAGCGATGCGCAAAAAATCGAATAAACGGCCTGTCTATTTGGTCTCTATCACCAAATCCACGCGGAGCAAACAGACCGCGTAAATAAACATAAAGAATAACAGGGTCAATCCGAGCAGGATGATTAGGTAAAAACAAAATCCCCTCTTTACCCTTAGAAGCGATTTCTTCGACACCACTGATCCTGATACGATAACGCAGTGTCAGAACCCATTTAACTATTATTTGTACAAGAAAATCAAGCATCGTTTCTCCTTTTTGGTAGAACAGATAGCAGCCATATTGCGACTGCTGTCACCATCGCTCCCTGAAAAGCAAAGCTGCTGCTGGGTCTTATCTTCATAGCATTCAGCAGGGAGAAAGCCGCACCAGAAATCAAAATGCCCGTAAAATCGGCAAACATAGATGCTGCTATTACCCTTCCTTTGACATCTGCTGACGGTCTTACCTGAAGGAAACTCGCCAATGGAACAGAATACATTCCACCCGCTACCCCAAGGATACCAAGTGATCCTATCAATGTCCACTTTTGCATGAAATCAGGAAGATGCGGTACAATAGACACTATGAACATACATACAGCCATTGTTACAGCAGCCGGTCCGAGAACACGATACCACCTCTTGCCTTTTGCCAGAAATGGACTAAGCAGACTGCCAATGGCAATCCCCATAAGCTCGACAACTATCAATGCGCTGGTCAACGTCTTTGTCAAACCGAACTGCTCCATCCCCAACTCATTGATTATCAGAATCTGAAGCGAACCTATAAACCAGAAGAATGCCTTGGCTGTTATCGCAATGGTAAGCAGTGAATCACAGCGGACTTTATACAGCGTTATCAAGGAATTGAGCGGACCGAACCAAGGGAAGCAAGCTTTCGGAGAAGCAGCAGGGAACTTAGGTACTCCCAAGCTAACAAACAGGCCAAATAATGCTATCCCGACTACTGACGACGCAGCTAAAACCCGCCCAAGCGGCACTTCTCCTACAGCACCTTCTCTGTCCAACACAACACCAGCTATTGCGATGCCGGCCAGAATAGCGCCCGTACTCAACGTTCGGATGATGGCATTTGCTTTGACAACGTACTCAGCCGGATAAAGCTTTGGAATTGTGCTCCTGAGGGCTGGTCCAAACAATGTTGATTGCAGGCCCATTATAAGTAAAGTTACCATTATCAGTACCCAGTTCAAATAGCAAATACCTATCGCCGCAAAAAGCATTGCTATCAACTCGAGAATCTTTGAAGCAATTATTATCGAACGCTTTGAGAACCGGTCCGCACAAAAACCAGCTGCTGCAGCAAAAAGTATAAAAGGTAGCGTGAAAATGACTGTGGCATATCCTTGCAAATGAGACTTACCCGCAGCTACCGCCATAAGAAGTGCGCACTGCCGGAAGAAATTGTCATTTAGAACCCCGGCAAAATACGTCGCCCCCATCGAAGTGAACTTAAGGCGAGCCTCTCTGATATGCCTCTTCAGTGATTCGTTCGTTAAATCATCCATGCGAACACTTCCCTGTCCAATCTCGGATTTGGCGGCAATCTCACCTTTACAGCAATTTGTGAGCAGATCATATATTAGCAAATATGATGCAACCAGGCAATTGTATATCTACACCAGGTATGTAATCTTCCGCACCCCAATTTGTCCTCTTTTTGACCTTGCGGCTGTGACCAGTAAATCTCGAACTCTGTGTCCCGATAGTATCGGGATTGAGAAAAAGAAGTTAACATTTTGATCTTTTTGTCATCTGATTCTAAATACTCGTTTTATTTTCGCTGGAGGTCTAATTATAAACATAAGTACGGTAAAAATAGTAATAATTATCGTTGGTATTACGAATAACAAAAAATTAGCCTCCGGGTAAACTATCTTTTCGATGTAATGAACTACAAAAGAGCCAGGATAGGCCAGTTCTGTATTGTATTGTTCCCTTAATTCATTCTCCAGTATGGTTAAAGGACAATATTTCCCTAAAATCGTCAAAATGGCAACATAAACAATGCCACCCAGATGAATAATTCTGAATATCCATCCGTCAAAGAATGTTCTCCATCTGTCTTTTACTGTTCGCAACACATAGACGGAAATGGAGCCGCAAACAGTAAGAATGAAACCCCATAGCATAAAGAGTATCCATGCAAAATGGATAAGAACAACTAAATCAGCAAGGATTTTGTATAACATCTTTTTTATATTTCAAAGTAAGGTCGTACAAACCTAACTTATAACATTTAATAATAACATACAAAAATCGTTAAAACAAACAAATCTGTCTGCTTTTTCAGCCTCCTTGGTGCTGCTCATTTTGAGGACAGTTTAAGGACAATGGGGCAGTCAAAAATAGTAATATTTTCACAACACCTTATTTTGTAAACAGTTGTGTACTATTATGTTTTTAAACACGGAGAGGCCAACACTCTCTTTGTGTTTTGCTGTAATTAATTTACTAAAAACGACTTACGAAGTGATATCAAAATAACGGAGAGGGCGGGATTCGAACCCGCGGTACAAGCATTCACTCATACGACGGTTTAGCAAACCGTTGCCTTCAGCCACTCGGCCACCTCTCCGGTAATTGCACCTTAGCCAGTAGTTTATAGTCAATAGGATTGTTTTGCAAGAAGATTACTATGAAAGGATATTTTCGAATTATATATCCTTTATTGTTGATATTAAACAAAATCATTTGTTAAAATGGCCGGCTGTGTGGTTAACTATTAGGACTTGGAGCAGAATTATGACATTAGAGCAGTTATTAAAGCTTGTGGAGAACAAGCCTCTGGTCTGGCGGCCGCGGGTCTGCAGCGATTCGAGAAATCTCCGACAGGGCGATATCTTCGTCGCGATAAAAGGCTCACGGGTTGACGGCCATAACTTTATCGGCCAGGCTGCTGTCTCAGGGGCCAGATATATTGTTACCCAGCAGCCCACGCAGGTCGCATCGGCCGAGGTCATTCAAACCGACGATACCGCAAAGGCGCTGGGCATTCTGTCCCAGGCTTATTACAATTATCCCAACAGCAAACTGGTCAATCTTGCTGTTACCGGCACAAACGGAAAAACGACTACGGCATATCTTGTTCATTCGATTATTACCAACGCCGGCAAAAAGTGCGGCCTCATAGGTACTGTAACAATCGACCTCGGCAGCGGTCAGGACAGCGTTGAAGCCTCAATGACGACGCCGGATGCGCTTGAGCTTGCCTCGCTGGCCGACAAAATGGCAAACGCAGGTTCGCAATATATGATTATGGAGGCAAGCAGCCACGCGATTGAACAGAACCGTTTGGCTGGAATCGATTTCACCGCCGCGGCGTTTACGAATTTCACCGGCGACCATCTCGATTATCACAAGACAATGGAGGCGTACCTGGCGGCCAAGTTAAGATTGTTCGAGGGCCTCGATCCCGATGCGACTGCGGTAATCAATAAAGACGACCCCGTCTGTCAGCAGGTTGCCAATGCGACAAAGGCGAACAAAATTTTCTATTCGCTCCAAACCGATGCCGACCTGACCGCAAAGGTAATTTCGATGGATATAAACGGTACGGTTTTCGAAATTCTGTTCAAAGGCGAAAAAATCCGCCTCACATCGCCCCTCATCGGCCGGCACAATCTCAGCAATCACCTCGCCGCAGCAGGCCTGGCCATCGGCGCAGGATTCGACCTTAAAACAATCGCCAAGGGCCTGGCGAAACTTGCTGTTGTCCCCGGAAGATTGCAGAAAGTTCCTTGCAGCAAAGGGTTTACGGTGCTTGTGGACTATGCCCATACCGACGATGCACTCAAGAATGTGCTCGAAACTTTAAAGCCCTTGTGCAAGGGCCGGCTGATGGTAGTCTTCGGCTGCGGCGGCGACAGGGACAAAACAAAAAGACCGAGAATGGCTCAGGTCGCACAGCAGTTCGCAGAGAAAATTTTTATTACGAGCGACAACCCGCGAACCGAAAAACCGGCGGCCATAATCGAAGACATTCTTGCGGGTTTTACCAATCCGCAGGCTGATAGTATTGTCGTCCAGCCCGACAGAAAACAAGCAATCGCCGAAGCGATAAAAGACGGTCGCCCCGGCGATATAATTCTCATCGCCGGAAAGGGGCACGAAAATTATCAAATTATCGGTACGGAAAAAACCCATTTCAGCGATATTGAAACGGCCGCAGAATTTTTGCAGTGATCCCGCACCTTCTAAAAATTCAAAAAAATTTGGAGAGATGTTTAATTTGCCTAAAATAGAGATGGACATATATAAAAATGATTAAACGCAGCGTGTCATCATAGCGGATAGAATAAACAGAAGGTGCGGGATGATCCCTCTAAACATTAAAAAACTTGCTGAAATCGTAAAAGCCCGAAACACACTCACCGACGATGCCGCCATAAGCAGTGTAAGTATCGACTCGCGGAAAGTATTGCCGGGCTGCGTATTCTTTGCGATTAAAGGGGCAAATCACGACGGCCATGATTTCGTCAATCAGGCCTTCCAAAACGGCGCAGTCTGTGCGGTTGTGCAAAAAAAAATCGACACCGACAAACCTGTTCTGCTCGTTGATGATACAACCGGGGCGCTTGGCGAATTGGCGAAGTATGTAAGGGAAAATTCTTCGTATAAAGTTGTCGCGATTACGGGTTCAGCGGGAAAAACGACCACAAAAAACATAATCAACCATATTTTAAGTACTAAATTCAGGTGTTTTTCATCGCCGAAGAGCTACAACAACCACATCGGCGTTCCGCTGACGATATTGGATGCCCCGCAGGACAGCCAAATCCTGATTTCAGAGCTCGGCAGCAATCATATCGGAGAAATCCGGCAGCTTACAAGGATAATTCAGCCCGATATCGCCGTCATAACGACAATATGCCCCGCGCATCTCGAAGGTTTTGGCAGTATCGATGCGATAATAAAGGAAAAAGTCTCCATCACGGCAGGCTTAAGGGCCGGCGGAAAATTTTTCATCAACGGCTCAGTGAAAAAACTCGTCGATTACTGCAAAAAGCAAAAATTATCCTTTGAAACTTTTGAAGTGCCGGATTTTAAACTTTCAGGCGACAAAAGTACTTTTGTTATCGACAATGTCGCGGTTAATCTTCCGCTCATCGGCAGGGCGAACGTAGAAAATGCCTCAGCCGCCTGGGCGGTCTGCAAAAGTCTGGGCATCTCGGCAAATCAGTTCTCAGAATCCATCGCATCGGTAAAACCGGTCGATATGAGACTTGAGCCTCTAAACCTCGGCTCCTGTCTTGTGCTTGCCGATTGCTATAACGCCAATCCCGGCTCGATGGCCAATGCCCTTGAAACCTTATCGCTTATGGCGGCTCAGCAGGGCAGAAGAGCCGTCTTTATCTGCGGCAAAATGGGCGAGCTCGGCAGCAGTAGCGAAAAACTCCACGCCGAGCTTGGCGAAAAAATCGCTCAGCATAAAATCCCGGTCCTGCTGACGACAAAAGGCGATTGTACTGGCGTTGCCGATGCCGCGAAAAAATCTGCCGATTACGATATTTCTATCGGCGTATTTGAAAATACCACCCAGCTTTGCGATAATATGTACAAATTTATTAAACCTGACGATATAATACTGGTCAAAGCTTCGCGAAGTGAACGCTTTGAAGCGGTTGTCGATAGCCTGAAGCGGCTTTTTATCGGACAATAATGAAAAAAGGAGCCGCGAAGACACAAAGACACGAAGAAAAGTTAATAATATAAAATACTTAGTGTCTTGGTGCCTTTGTGGCTAAATTGATATGATTTATCATCTGCTTTCGCTTTTGGAAGATTTTGCAACCCGTTCGCTCGGTTTTTATGCCTGGCAGGAGGTTTTGTTCCGCTGCATAATGGCTGCGCTTACGAGTCTCGCCGTCGCCTGGCTTTTGGGCCCCCAAATTATCCGCTGGCTGATGCGAATGAAAATCGGCGACAGACCCGAGTTCCATCACGAAAAACTCAACGACCTCAACAAGGAAAAAGCAAACACCCCAACGATGGGCGGACTTATTATTATCATAGCTGTTATGGCAGGTACGCTTCTGTGGGCAAAGCTCAACAACCCGTTCATACAGAAAGCGATAATCCTCGTGCTGTGGTTCGGCGGGATAGGAGCCGTTGACGATTGGCTAAAATTGACAAGCAAAATCCGCCAGCGAAGCCGCAACGGCCTCAAACCCTGGGAAAAACTCGTGTTTCAGTTCGGCGGCGCGGTTCTAATCGCGACATTTTTGTATTTCGACGTCCAAAAAATTCCCGATGCCACCCGTTTCTGGCTGCCGTTCTATAAATACGGCATACCCATTACCGGCTGGCTGTTTGTCCTTATCGCGATACTTTATATCTCTGCCACGAGCAACGCCGTAAATTTAACCGACGGAATGGATGGCCTTGCCACCGGCTGCGTTGCCATTGCCAGTATGACGCTGGTAATCCTTTGCTATGTCGCATCCGAATCTATGACAAGGACCTCGACGATGACCTGGGCGGGCTATTTGCTTTTGCCCCACATTCCGCAATCCGGCGAGCTTAGCATATTCTTTTCGTCGATTCTTGGAGCGTCGATGGGTTTTCTCTGGTTCAACTGTCATCCGGCCCAGACTTTTATGGGCGATGTCGGTTCACTGCCGCTCGGCGCCGCGATGGGCTACGGCGCGCTGGTTACCCGCAACGAAATTCTGCTCTTGATTGTCGGCGGGGTATTCGTTATCGAGCTTATCAGTGTTATTTTGCAGGTGTCTTATTTCAAATACACCGGCGGGAAAAGACTTTTCAGATGTGCTCCGATTCATCATCATTTTCACTTGGCCGGCTGGTCCGAGCCGCAGGTAGTGGTGCGGTTCTGGCTCATTGCCGCCGCTTTTGCGGTCTTCGCCCTGGCGACATTGAAAATCCGCTGACAATATAAATCATATCTTTATACCTATAATTCATTTTATTTACTTCCCAGAAAACTTATTCCTAAAGACAGGACAATTACAATGTGCACGACTACAATTGTGTTTATCGCAAAAAGAAATGCCTTGGGATTATCACAATTTTTCTCGGCACTTTTTATGCTTTTTAAAATCCATGGCAGTGTTACTATAGCAACTATTGCTGTTGCAGGTATTATTTTTAGAACAACGCCTAAAGCCAAAAGTGCAAATACACCTGCTAAACCCAGCTTTAGTAGCAGAATCGCTCGTTGTTTCCCGAGTTTCACTACCAGATTTCGTTTTCCAACGAGCATGTCCTGATAGTAGTCCGGTATTTCGTTGAGAATCGCCAGGCAAAACATACTCAAACCGCTGATTATAGAGATAAAAAACGGCACAAAGTCAACTCTTTGCAGTTGAATGTAGTAACTGCCCAATACCATAAATGGGCCATAGCAGAGACCTATCACTATTTCCCCAAATCCGCGGTATGCCCATCTAATCGGCGGACCTACATAAAAATACGCACCGAGAAATCCAAGGAAAGAAAACAAAAGCACCGGCCAGCCAGTCTGCAAAGTCAGATAAAGGCCGATGATAAACGCAAGTCCGAGAGCCAGAATTCCCAATTTAAAAAACCAACCTGGAATTTCTGGTTGGTTCTGAGAAAAAATTCTGTCGCCGCCTTCTTTTGCATCAAAGTATTCATTGAACAATTCCACCGCGACGAGAACAAGAAAAATCCCGGCAAATCCCAGCCAAAAACGAAGCTGGTTGAGTTTTCTCCGGGCGCCGAACGCCACAGCCTGACCTAAAAGAAAGGGAAGCAGTCCCGCAAAAAGAAAAAAACGATACCTTATTAGTTCTATCAGATTCACAGCAGGATTAAATTTCTATCCAGTTATTTGACTGAGCTAAAAGCTGCGGGTCGGCAATTACTTTTTCGGCGAACTCGACTACCCTGGGATTCCGCCAGGCCAACTTATAATTTTGCCAGACTTCTGTCAGACTTTGTTTCTTCAGGTCGCCGCAGGTAAAGGGCAGAGCAGATATGAGTTTAACCTTGCCGTTTGGCAAAATCAACAGACTCGCTGCTGGTTGGTCCAAACGGTATTTTAACTCTTCAATGATGTCTGAAGGATAATAATAAACCTTCATCTTACCTTCGTAAGCATCGGCTTTTTCCTTTAGTACATTGAAAAACTTATCATATTCCTCAGGCGATGAACATATAGTATCCCAGTTTTTCGCTGCTCGTCCGATTCGCATTGTTTTACCCGTATAAACACCGTAGGCCCCCATCGAATAAGCCATATCTACAACATTACCTATTTCGTGGTAGTTAAACTTCGTAGGAACGAAGACAATTTCGGTATTTACACCGCCTTTTATAAGACATTTACAAGCCGATACTGCTTTTGCCCAATTGCCTCCTGCTCTTAACCTCTCATGCGTTTCTGCTGTTGCACCATCGAGACTTATCTGTACCGACCGCAGTTTTAACTCTGCCAGCCTGTCAGCGGCCTGTTCATCAATAAACTCGCCGTTGGTTTCTATCTTGAGACTTATACTGCCGGCTCTAATAAACTCGCAGACATCGAAAAAATGAGGGCAAAGCATCGGCTCTCCACCCGATATAGCCACATAAGGGATATTTGATTCTGCGATTTGCCCGCAGAAATCGAGAGCCTCTTCTTTGGCCATCTCATCGGGCATACTGTGGCCGGATTCCTCACAACAATGCAGGCACCTTAGATTGCAGGCTGAATTAAGCTGCCAGGCAATGAAGAGCGGTGCCTTATAATCTTCGAAGTTACTGCCCCTGAGAATTTCCCGAAGCTTCTCGTCCGGCCCGGGATTGCTTAAACGGCTTAATTTTTTATCTTCAGCTGCAATATCCATATATGTTCCTATCCACTGATTATGTTGTTTGATTTCAATTGGTTGGTAAACTCAATAACGTCTTTTCCAATTGTTTGTCCGTTACCATCGTAGCTGTCACATAGCGCGCTTATGATATGCAGCAAATCCTTTCCCTTTTCAATTAACCGCAAAATCTCTCCGCCAATTTCATCAGTTACGAATATCTTTTCGGTCAAAGTGTCAAACACCACTGCCCCGAATTTTTCTTTTCTGATTTTCGTATGCTCTGTAAAATTCATCCAAACTTCCCTTACATATATATTCTGATTGACACCAACAAGCAATAATCAATTAAGCTGCCTGTAAAAAATTTTCAGATATTACTATGGTTGTTTAGCCGTCGCCGGCACGGCGACGAGACGCTTTCAGAACTTTTTTATCGCGGCGAAACAAAGTGAAGACGGATATTATCTAAAAATTTACTCAAGGTACCTTAAGTGAATCGGATATAAGGCTGGGCCATTACTTTTCCGGAAACATCTTCAAGTTTTGGCCTCTGCCATTTCTTTTTTGCTTTACCCTTGTTGATTACGACAGATTTTGCTTCGCTGATTTCTGATTGTTTCTTTTCCATATCTGAGTCTCGTTTTTTGGTTTTAGCGTTAAATAAAACCCCCGGTTTTTATTTCCAGGAGGTTTTAAAAACATTTTCTGACGGCTTTTATTCGAACAGGAACGAGCCGTACTGTGCCGCTTCGCCCAATTCTTCGTGGATTCTAAGCAATTGATTATACTTGCAAATCCTGTCGGTTCTGCACGCCGAGCCTGTCTTGATTTGGCCGATGCCCGTTGCGACCGCCAAATCAGCGATTGTCGAATCTTCTGTTTCACCGCTGCGATGGCTTATGACCGCTGTCCAGCCGGCCCTCTTGGCCATATTTATCGCTTCAAACGTCTCTGTCAGCGTGCCTATCTGATTCAATTTGATAAGAATTGAATTGGCACTGCCCAGTTTTATGCCTTTTGCAAGACGCTCGGTGTTTGTAACAAATAAATCGTCGCCGACAAGCTGGCACTTATCGCCGACTGTCTCGGTCAACTTCTTCCAGCCCGCCCAGTCGTCCTCAGCCAGGCCGTCTTCAAGACTTACGATTGGATATTTGTTTATCCAGCCTGCCCAGTGCTTAACCATTTCCTCGGACGATACTTTTTTATTCGGTGCAGATTTGAAGAATTTATATTTCTTCGTTGCGTTGTCCCACAGTTCTGTTGCTGCCGGGTCAAGTGCGATGGCAATTTGCTTGCCTGCCTTGTAGCCGGCCTTCTTTATAGCGTCTAAAATCACCTCAATCGCCTCATCGTTGCTCTTTAGCGATGGTGCGAATCCGCCTTCATCGCCGACAGAGGTATTATAGCCTTTTTTCTTCAGCACGCCCTTGAGCGTGTGGAAAACTTCGGCGCCCATTCTCAAAGCTTCAGGGAAATTCGGGGCGCCAATCGGCATAACCATAAATTCCTGGAAATCCACGTTGTTGTCTGCATGTTTTCCGCCGTTGAGGATATTCATCATCGGCACAGGTAGTACATTTGCGTTGCATCCGCCAAGATACCGATACAGCGGCAGGCCGACAGAAGCTGCTGCTGCTTTCGCCACTGCAAGCGATACGCCCAGTATTGCGTTTGCGCCGAACTTGGCCTTGTTCTTCGTGCCGTCCAGCTCAATCATAAACTTATCGACATCTTCCTGGGCCAGAGCTTCGAAGCCGATAATTTCCGGCGCGATTTTCGTATTAACATTTTTCACCGCGCCCAGTGTGCCTTTACCCATATATCTTTTGGCCTTTGTATCGCGAAGTTCGACCGCCTCGTGAGCGCCTGTACTTGCTCCCGATGGAACAGCTGCTCTGCCGAATGAACCGTCTTCAAGCGTAACATCGACTTCAACGGTCGGATTGCCCCGCGAATCGAGTATTTCTCTTGCCCTAACGTCAATTATTGTCGTGAACATCTTATTATTCCTTTCTTAAAATTTAGCCTTGTCATTGCGAGTCCCTTTAGGGACGTGGCAATCTCAACCGTTTGATATTGGCTTGGCAATATTTTTGAACAAAAGAGAATAGCTATTTTCCCCCATTTAGTCAAGGCCTAAACAGAAATGCCTTTTTACGGAAGAATTTACCGAAAAATACTAACTCGGATGGTGATACGTTAACAGTATCTTCTTTAGGGTACCTGTTGCAGTTTAGTTTTTGATTACATTAAAAACCTTAAGGAAGTAAGTATCATTGATATTGTCAGGTAAGCAATTAACATCCTTGCAAACAGCTTTTAATAACGTGAGAAGTTTATTTTCAATATCTGGTTTGCCGGGTGATGTTGCTGTGACATGTAGTTCTTCAATGGCCTTGACTATTATTGCATTATCAGAAAAAACTATAAAGGCTTCATTAAGAGCTTGTGTGAAACCCTCTCCTGTAAGATGATGCCTGAATCCAAGTAAGCGTCGTGCGGTGTCAATCTTAATTCTTTTTTTCTCTTGTCTTGTATAGAACCAAGATGAAACAAATACCCCTATTAGTACAGAAAGTAATGAAGAAATGATAGTGATCATGTTACTATTCCTTATAGCAATAATTATACAGTCTATATAAACCGCCAAACCAAGTATCAAGGCGAATTTTATTCTGTTTCCCTGTCATTTCCCGCCCAATTTTTTACCGGATTTTGGCGGCAGATAATTTTCCCAGGAAATATTTAATATCTTAAACTTCGAAGTTTGCAGAAAGAAATTTTTGTATCTCTTCGATAAATCTCTTTGTGTTTTTGAGCCAATCCTTTACCTCTTCCGGATTGAAAGTGGCATTATCAACATAATCGCCGGTTTGACGACTCTGGAATAAAAGGTCAAAATACCTGCCGGACTCTTTCGATAATAATCCTGTCTTTATATAATCCTTGTGTAGCATAGCCCTTAATTGGCCATGTTTGCTTGTGGACTTTTCCTCACTAATCAGTAATGCTGAAACAGCATAAAAGCAGGCGTAATATAAACGGTTGACATAAGTATTTGTATAACCTGAATCAAAGAGCAATTTTGCTTCGTCAAGAGTTTGGAATGCTCTTTCGAGTCTGTATTTGGCTAATTCTTTTGACTCTTTTGTCAAACTTGAATTCCTTCTCTATCAATATTTTTGTGGAACGGCATTGCGCGGGACAAGGGGCTGTTCCACACACTCCTGTTTTGGACAACAAAGCTAATCATTGCCTCGGTTTCAAGCTCGATGGGATAAATCTGGTCGAGGATTTTTTCGCTAAGTTTTAAATCTGCCTTTTGGTCAACAAGGATTAAAAAGTCGTAATCGGAATACTCTTTTGCCTGTCCTCGTGCGCGTGAGCCGAACAGGATAATATCCGCTTCCGGCAGTATTTTTTTCACTGCGGTTTTACATTTGTTTAATACTGATTTATCGAAACTAACCATAATAGTAAATTATACCTCAAAACTTACCAGAATCAATCATTTAATAAACGGTCTTATAAACGTAAATATCGTCCCCTTGTAACCTCCAGCCGGTATGGTTTAGGGGATAAAACGCTAAACGGTAGTCGCAAGACGAAATTTATCCGCCTGTGGCGGACAAGCCTCGCAGCCGTTTAACATTTCCCCGGCGTCTATTTTTTCTTATACGCTTCTTTCGGGTCGTACACTTTTTCCGCTGCGAACTCGAGTTTCCCGCCGGCCTTTACTGCCCTGTAGAAGCACGATTGATAACCGACATGACACTGTCCGGCGTTGACTTCGACTTTCAAAATCAGGCAGTCCTGGTCGCAATCGACGAGTATTTGTTTTACCTTCTGAACGTGCCCGCTCTCTTCTCCTTTTTTCCACAGCTTTTTTCTGCTTCTGCTGAAGAACACGGCGTTGCCGCTCTGGATTGTCAGTTCCAGTGCCTTTTTATCCATATATGCGACCATCAGGATTTGGCCTGTTTTGCTGTCTTGCGAGATGGCCGTAATTAGGCCGTTTAAGTCGAATTTCGGCTCGAAATCGGTTCCGAGCTCTATTTTGTTATCTGTTGTCAATTTATAGCTCCTTTATATCTCGATTTATCTGCTTGCTGAACAAGTTTTTACCCGTTATTATGTTCAAAATCAACATTTTTAGGGAATAGTTTTTGACGCAAAAAAGCAAAAAAAACAACCATATTTCGCATCTTATAAGGATTGCCGTAGCTGTCGCGGCCCTTTATTTCGCCTTTAAAGGTGAAAGTTTCAGGAGTATTGCAAAGATTTTTTCCGGTTTGAGTATTAATATCTTCCTTGCCGCTATTGTTTTGAACATAATCGGCCAACTCGTTTTCGTCTTCCGCTGGCTCGTCCTCCTCCGTGCCCAGCACATCAAACTCGATTATCTCCCCGCCCTCAAGCTCCACTTTTTGGGCCTTTTTTATAATAATTGCTTGCCGGGTGCAATTGGCGGCGATGTGCTGCGGGCCTGGTACGTTACTAAGCATACCGAAAGGAAAATCGAGGCGGCACTGAGCGTCATAGTTGACCGCACAATAGGTTTTGCCTGCACAATAACGATGATATTTCTGGCATATTGGCTCATACCCGCCGGCGAAACAGAGGCAAAACTGCAATTCTCGGCCCAGTTCAACCCTGTCTCACTTGCAATAAAACTACTGCTTGGCATTCTCATTCTCGTTGTCCTGCTCGTGATAGTTTTGATTATTATGTACAAAATAAGAAAGCTGCGTCCGATACTCCTGAAATACGCGTTCATCTTCGCAATCAAATGGAAGATATGGGTTGGCAGAATTGTCACTGCTATCAAACTCTACTGCTCCAAACCGTTCACGTTGCTTGTTGCCATAATCCTGAGCTTTACCTGCCAGGCGATACCCGTCTTCGGCCTGTATCTTGTCGGCAAAAATCTCGGCATCGAAGCGCATATCAAATACTACTATGTCTTTTTCCCGCTGTCGTGGGTCATCGGCGCAATCCCAATCAGCGTCGGCGGGGCAGGGGTTATGGAACTCGGCCTCAAAGGCCTGTTCGGCCAGGTCGCAAAAGTTACCGAAACTCAGGGCTTGATATTGGCACTGACACAAAGATTTACCTGGCTTTTAACATCAATCCCCGGCGTTATAATCCACCTGACCGGCAAACATCTGCCGGATAAAAAAGAAATCGAAGCGGGAATAAAAACGCCTATTTAATCCTCCCGAAATTCATAAAAACCCAATCTGATGGCTTAATGTTTACTACAGAGCAAATTTAATTTTAACTTTCTATTATCCGCTGTTTTTTGGTAAAATCTGTAGAAAATATTTTAAGGAATTTTTTAACAGGAACAAAAGAAATGAAACACGATAAACCGAATTGCCCCAGCAAGGCGAAATACCTCGCTGGCAAACGAATCCTCCCGACACCGATTTCCAAAGACACCGACATTGTCAGTCTCGTCGATAATATGGATGCCTATAATGGCGGAAGATTAAGGGCTGCCTGCCACCTGCTCCGCGACAGATATTCCAAGGAAGATGTTACCATAGGCCTCAGCATCGCAGGAGCCTTAACGCCCGCTGGTCTGGGATTATCGACGATTATCCCACTGATGAACCACGGCTTTGTCGATTGGCTCTCGGCGACAGGCGCCAATATGTACCACGACCTCCATTACGCCTTCAACCTGCCTATGTTCCGCGGCAGCCATAATGTCGATGATGCCGACCTGAGGGCAAAAGGCGTAACAAGAATTTACGACATCCTCTTCGATTATGAAGATGTGCTTATGGAAACCGACAGGATATTGAGAGAAATCCTCATAAGACCTGAATTCCAGAAAGAGATGGGCACCCGTGAATTTTATCATCACCTCGGCAAAATCCTCGATGAATACGAAAAGAAAAACAATCTCGGCCAGGTAAGCGTTCTTGCCGCTGCTTACAGGAACGGCATTCCCGTCTTTACCTCCTCGCCCGGCGATTCGACTATCGGTATGAACATCGCGGGTGTTGAGCTTCTGGCCGAGGCAAAGGGACTGAAGGACAAATTCAAGCTGAAAATCAATTCGAGCATCGACGTCAACGATTCGACCGCAATCGTCTTAAACGCCAAGAGATACGAAAAGGGCAAAACCGGCGTAATTCTAATCGGCGGGGGGAGCCCGAAGAATTTTATGCTCCAAACCGAGCCGCAGATTCAGGAAGTTCTTATGATTCCCGAAGCCGGCCAGGATTACGATATCAACATAACCGATGCAAGACCTGATACCGGCGGACTTTCCGGCGCGCCGCCATCAGAAGCGGCGAGCTGGGGCAAAATCGACCCGACAAAATTAGATGAAACCGTAACCGCATACCTCGACGTTACAGCGGCGTTTCCAATTATGGTAGCATATACAATACAGTCCACTAAACCCAAAAAACTAAAGAGATTATACGACAGAGGCGATGAACTGCGCCAAAAACTTATAGAGTCGTATCTCGAAAATAATAAAGAAGTAGAAAAACTTAAAAATTTAATTAAGAAACTTTCGTGAGTATTGAAAAACGAATCTGCCTTCGTCCGCCGGACTATGGCGGACAGGGATTGGAGACTTGCGGAATCTTCTTGTCAAGGTCGGCAATCTGTCTTATAATCACGGCATTATCAGAGAGATAAATATGGTAGATTTCAAAGACATTCAGGCTTTAGCCGACAGCATCGCAGAGCAATTTAATCCTGAACGGATAATCTTATTCGGCTCTTATGCAGCCGGTACGGCCAGTCCCGATTCCGATGTGGATTTGCTTGTCGTTTTGCCGTTTGAAGGCAAAACATGGAAAATGGCTTCGAAAATTCGCAGTCGCACCCGTCCATCTTTTCCGATGGATTTGCTTGTACGAACGCCACAGCAGCTTCGTCAAAGACTGATAATGAATGATGTTTTTCTGCGGGATATTACGCAGAAAGGAAAGATGCTTTATGAAGCCTGAAACTGCCGAATGGATAGAAAAAGCAGAAGGTGATTTTCGTACCGCTCGGCAAGTCCGCCAGATAGTTCGCACAGCTTTAAAGGTCGAAAAGTAAATAAAGAAACTATAAATATGGAGAATTGAGGAGTAAAAAGTGTGGTAGATTATTATGTTGAGTAGTAAAAAAAAGGAGGTTTTAAATGTCTAAAAATGAACGAATGAAGGCTTCGGATGTATTTCGAGGGACAACTCCTTTTTTTGGAACAAAGGCCGGGTTTGATACGGTTTTCCCTGAGATAGAGGAGATTGAAGTAACTGTACAAGAAACTGGATATGGTGTCATAGGTGATGGTATACGAGTATATAGAAAAAATCAATTTGGTGAATATATAGATTGTAGTAATCGGCGATGTTATAATGGTGGATTTCGAATTGGCTCAATAATTCGTGATATGGTTAGGGACAAGACTATCGAGTTTAACACGTCCCTTGACTGCAAAGGTTATGAAGGTTCACCTAAAGGTAGAAAGAAATATGACAGTTGCGACAACACCTTTACCGTTCATGTCAAAATAAACTATAAGGAAAGTCTAAACGAAAATAAAACACCTTGATTTAATTTGACTTGTAGTTTTAAATAGTAATCTGATAAGGAGATTTGTTATGGCTGGTAAATGTCCGTATTGTGATAACGTGGTTTCCAGTGTTAGGATTGAGTTGGTGAATTCAATCGAACCATCAGGTAAAAGTTGGAAATCCGCATTATTTTCCTGTCCCATTTGCATGAAAGTATTAAACGTTAGCTTTGATGCTACATCACATTCCAAACACATAATTGATCAGGTTACAAAAAACATCACGGACCTAATTCCATAGAACATTCGGCTTGAGAGGTACGTCCGATTGATTGAGCAACGAAATATTATGTTGCAAGATTGTTGATATAAGCATAATGGCAGGATAACCCCGCACCAGATTAGGTGCGGGATGAGATTGGTAGAAATTGTGATGGGTATTGTTATGTTAGACCACAAAATTTTAGTGAGATAAATGGTGACAGATATCAATGGTATTTTAAGTAAATGTGAAGCTGTTCAAAATCGTATCGGGCAAATGCTATCTGAAAAGGAGCATGCTTCTGAATACAAAAAAAACCTTTTAGCTGCATATACAGATATTGCATTAGAACACCACGCATCGATATGTCTTTTGGTGAACCGAAAGCTTTATGGTTCTTCCTTTGCATTAGTTCGACCACTTTTTGAGATATTTTATCGTGCTCATTGGGTTTGTGGCTGTGCTACCGGAGAGCAGATTCAGAAAATATGTAACAATGATAATTTCAAATTTCCTAAAATGAGTGATATGGTAAAAAGTTTAGATGTGATATATGCTAGTGGTGATACGTTTTTCTCGGATATTAAGGATAATTCTTGGTCATCGTTATGTAGTTATACTCATACAGGACTGCTTTCAATAGGTCGACGTTTTACAGGCAATACAATTAGCCCGAATTATAGAGATGGTGAAATACTTGAAGTTCTAAATTCTATCAACGTGATTATCTTGTTGGTGGCTAGGCTTTTCTTTCTCGTAACAAATCAAACCTCAGAGGTTGAAGAGATAGAAAAAATATTAGTGGAGTTGCGACAAGTTTAACAGTGGTTCAAGTTGGGTGGCTTAAAGTTCAAATGACAATTCCCTTGATTAAAATAACCTTAGAGATTATTCTTAACGACACTGACGGACACGGACGGAAACACTGATAACCACAGACTGAAAAGAAAGTTATGAAAGAAGAACTAATAAAATTAGCGAGTGAACACGGGACGCCGTTGTTTATAATCGACCACGCGAAGATCCGGGAGAATTTCCGGATTTTTAAGAAAAATCTGCCGAATGTTCAGGCTTATTACGCAGTCAAAGCAAACTCCAATCAGGAAATTATCAAGACCCTATTCGGCGCAGGGGCGAGTTTCGATGTCGCTTCCTATAATGAGTTCATACAGATTTACGAGCAGATAAAAAGCTTCAAAAAGGCGGAAAAAGACTTTTTTATCTGGGACAAAATCATCTTCTCCAACACAATCAAGGACAGGCCGACTTTAAAGAAGATAAAAAAGTACAAGCCGCTCGTTACATACGACAACGCAGAGGAAGTGGACAAGATAAAGGAAAATTGCGAAACGGCGGGACTGGTTTTGCGTCTGAAGGTGCCCGATACGGGGTCGCAGGTGGAGTTGAGCTCGAAATTCGGGGCCGAGCCGGCAGATGCGGCCGGCCTGATAAAAAAGGTGTTCGATTGCGGTCTTGCCGTCGAAGGTTTGAGCTTTCACGTGGGAAGCCAGTGCACGAATTTCGATAATTACGCCGGCGCGCTGCAGATAACGTCTGAGATTTTCAACGAAGCGAGAAAGAAAGGCTACGAACTTAAAATTGTCGATATCGGGGGCGGGTTTCCCGCGGCTTATGATTCGGCAGTGCCGCGGTTCGAACAGCTTGCGGAGGTTATAGAGTCTGAAATCGCAAGGCTGTTTCCCGATGATATAGAAATCATAGCCGAGCCGGGCAGGTTTATGGTGGCTACGGCGGCGACGCTCGTTTCGGAGATAATCGGCAAGGCGACGCGAAACGGAAAAATCTTCTATCATATTAACGACGGCGTTTATCATACGTTTTCAGGGATTGTTTACGACCATTGGATTCCGAATTTCCATCCGTTCAGGAGCGGCAAACAGCAAGTTTGCGCGGTTGTCGGGCCGACGTGCGACAGTTTCGATAAGATTTCGCTGTCGGAGCAATTGCCGGCGAATCTCAGGCTCGGCGATTTGCTTTATACCGTGAATATCGGGGCATACAGTATCGCTTCTTCGACGAAATTTAATGGGTTCGAAGGAGCGAAGGTTTTACATGTAAATAATTAAGCGTTTGGGCATTTACCACGAAGAATCGAAGATGCACGAAGAAATTTAGCCATCCCGATGAGTCGGGACTTCCGCTACGCTTCAGCA
>JAHJUV010000117.1 GCA_018828825.1 Planctomycetota bacterium
CATTACGGGAAATAGCACAGATAATACGAAAACGTTTCGGGATCCGGTATCAGCCATCAAGTATCTGGTATATTCTTTCACGGCTAGGGTGGAGCCGTAAAAAGACAAAAGGTAAAGCTTACTGGTTTTTCAATAACTAATGGAACGCGCATAATTTTGACTTTGGGAATTTAGCTATTGGGGAATTAGACTGTGGGGAGTTAGACCCCAGTTAGATAGCCCCTTAGGGGCATCTCACGGGGCAGGCAGTAGACAGAATAAAACGGCGGGATGAACGAATTTAAGATTTGAAATTTCAGAAGCGGACCAAATGAAATAGTTGATTTTTCTCATAATATTCTCATAATTGGTTTGTTAGTATGCCGTTATATTTGACACGGGAGTGTCAGGCTGATTTGCCGGGACGGCAGATGGCACAACGGAAAAACTATTTGATAAGGAGCACTAAAATGGTAAAGAAAAGCTGGATTGCAGCCGGATTGTGTATCGTGATAGCAGTAATGCTGTGCGCTACAGCTTACGGCGAAAAAGAAGGAAAGAAATGCTCGCTGCCGGAAGTAATTGAAGCAGCGGTAAAGGCGCTTTTTCCAAACGGAGTGATTACTGACAGCAAAAAGGAAGAAGAAGAGATAAAGGTATATGAAGTTGAAGTAAAAGTCGGCGACGTGGAATCCGACGTGAAGGTTGCCAAAGACGGGACAGTTATGGAAGTTGAATCAGATGATAGTATTGAAACTGTGCCGGCGGCAGTGGCAGCGACAATCAAGGCTCAAAACGCGGAACTGAAAGAAGTCTCAAAAGAGATTGAATACGCCAAACTACAGGTGGTCGTACTCGATACACCGATAACAACTTATTCTGCGGAAATCATCAAGGACGGCAAGAAAATCGAGCTTGAGATTGCTGCAGACGGGACGATTATCGAACAGGAAGTAAAGAAATGCGATAAGGACAAAGACGACGATGATGATGATGACGACAACGGTAAAGGAAAAGACGACGACAAAGATAATGATAAAGACAAAGACTAAACATTATCGATGTGATTATTTGAATTGATTGAGATGCCGCCGAGGTATAAAATGACCGGCGGCGTCTTTTTTGGACTGTTATAATGCGAATATTACTTGTCGAAGATTACCTGCCATTGCAGAAGTCCCTTGCGAAAGGATTGCGGGAGGCTGATTTTGCCGTTGATGTTACCGGCGACGGGCAGGAAGGGCTCTGGTACGCCAAGTCGAACGAATATGACGTGATAATACTCGATATAATGCTTCCGAAGCTTGACGGGCTGAGTATTTTGAAGCAGCTGCGGGCGAAGAATAAGAATACTCACGTACTTCTTCTTACGGCCAAGGACACAGTCGAGGACCGGGTAAAGGGGCTGGATTTAGGTGCGGACGATTACCTTGTTAAGCCTTTCGCGTTCGCCGAGCTTATGGCGAGGATTCGGGCATTGACGCGGCGGAAATACGAGCATAAAAGCCCGGAGATAAAGACAGGCGATTTGCGAATAGACACTGTCGCCAAGAGGGTATGGCGAGGCGGCGAGGAAATTATTCTTACATCACGCGAGTATATGCTGCTTGAATATCTCGCAAGGCGGGCCGGCGAGGTCGTTTCACGGACGGATATATGGGATCATATTTACGAATTCAAATCGGAAGCGTCGAGCAATGTTGTGGACGTTTATATGGGGTATCTGCGAAAGAAAATCGAAAAGAACTCAAGGCCTTCGCTGCTGCGGACAGTTCGCGGGCAAGGCTATATTTTAGGAACATAGACAGATGTGGTCGCTTAAGTCGAGACTGATGTACGGAATGATTAGCGGTATGGCGGCGCTGCTGATTGGGTTCGACCTTGTTGTTTATCACGCAATCAGTCATGAGCTTTTCGACCAGTTTGACACATCGCTTAAATCTGCGGCAAATCTGATATCGGCTTCGGTGGAAAAGGACGACGGAGAAGATAAGTTCGATTTCGAGTTTAATATTGAAAGGATGCCTGAATTTGCCGGCGGGAAAAAATCGGCGTATTACGAATTATGGGGAGATGACGGCGTTGTGATTAGAAAGTCTCCGTCTCTGGGCAACGACGATATTATCAGGTTCGTATCCGATGACAGGACTCATAGTTTTAAGTCGTTTAAGCTAAAAAACGGGCGGCCTGTCCGAGCGATCGCGATGAAATTTATCCCGCGTGTGGAAGATAAATCCCGCAAGGCATGCGAGCCGAAGCCTCTTGTCCTGGCGGTGGCGCGGGGCAGCGGGGAATTGCTGGAGCAATTGCGATTTTTGAAATATCTTCTGTCGATTGCTTCGATAGGTATTCTTGGACTTGCTTATGCCGTCGCAGAGGTTGTGGTAAGGCGCGGACTTTGGCCGCTTGGTGCTGTTGCCGAGCAGATTGATAATATCAGCGAGGACAATCTTAAGAGCCGAATCGGCGGCGAGAATCTGCCTGATGAAATTGTGCCGATACAAAGAAAACTGAATAATCTATTGGAACGGCTGGAAGAGTCGTTCGAACGCGAAAGGACTTTCAACGCAAATGTGGCGCACGAACTGAGAACGCCTCTGGCCGGTATGCGGTCAATTATTGACGTGGCGCTAACGCGGTATCGCGATACGGAAGAATACCGCTCGGCACTGGCTGAGTCTCTTTCGGTAGTCAAAAATATGGAGGAGATGGTTTCCAGACTGCTTATGCTGGCAAGAAACGAAAGCGGGCAGACGGCACTTAATAAAGAACAGATAAAATTAGCACAGATGGTTGATAAATGCTGGGAGGCTTTTTGCAGCAAAGCCGATGAGGCGGGAATTGTTTTTGAGAATAGTATCGACGCGAATTTTGTATGCAAATCAGATGCGGCGGGATTGTCGATGATATTTTCAAATCTTCTTAGTAACGCCGCTGAATATACGAACCGCGGCGGGAGGATAACGGCGGCGGCTCAGAAAACCGAACACAGCATTGAAATAATTTTTGAGAATACCGGCAATCAACTTACCAAACAGCATGCCCAAATGGTGTTTGACTGCTTCTGGCAAGGCGATGTGTCGCGGAGCAGTACGGGGGTTCATTTCGGGCTCGGGCTTGCGCTGGTTAAGCAGATAGTCGAACTGCTGGGCGGGAAAATCCGGGCTGAGGTTTCAGGCGATTTGTTCAGCATACATACATACCTGCCGCTTATATAAAACGATTCAATTCGGAAAAACAGGGGCTTGGGCAAAAAAACGAAATGATTGATTTTGGGGGGGATTTGGGTTAATCTGACTATGGTAGATAAAGATTGCCACGCCCCTTAGGGGCTCGCAATGACAATGAATAAAAAATATGGAGCATGAAATGGCGGAAACGGCATATCAAAAATGCATCAACCCCGACTGCGGGGCAGAATACGGATGCGGCGAATCGTTTTTTAAATGCCCGAAATGCGGAGATTTGCTCGATGCCTTGTACGACTGGGATAAGAAAAAGGCGCCTGCGAAACTATCGGATTTCGGCAAACGATGGGCAACGAGAAATGAAAGACTGGACTTTTCCGGAGTGTGGAGATTCAGGGAGTTGCTGGATTTCTGCGACGATAAATTCAAGGTGAGTATCGGTGAAGGACAGACGCTATTACAGCAGAACGACAGTCTGGCAGAATTTATCGGGATGAAGAAAGGCTGTCTGCATCTTCAATACGAAGGTTTGAATCCATCTGGTTCGTTTAAAGATAACGGGATGACGGCGGCGTTTAGTCACGCAAAAATGGTCGGGGCGAAATCGTGCGCGTGCGCATCGACGGGAAATACGAGCGCAGCGGTTGCACTTTACGCACATCACTGCGGGATGAAATGCACGGTGTTTATCGGGTCGGGCAGGATAGCGTTCGGGAAATTGAGCCAGGCGATGGACTACGGGGCAAAGACGATTCAGATACACGGCGATTTCGACGATTGTATGGGGCAGGTGCAGGCGGTTTGTATGGAATTGAAATTGTATCTGCTTAATTCGCTTAATCCGTTCCGGCTGGAGGGACAAAAAACGATAATGTACCGGATACTCGAAGGGCTGGGGTGGGAGGTGCCTGACTGGATTATCGTGCCGGGAGGAAATCTGGGAAATTCGAGCGCGTTCGGAAAGGCGTTTTACGAATTGAAGCAGCTTGGTTTGATTAAGCGTGTGCCGAGGCTTGCGATTATCAACGCGACGGGAGCGGATACGCTGACCGAGCTTGTGAACAGGCGGAAACTGAAATGGAACGGCGGGAAGGTCGATAATAAAATCATCAGCGATTTTTACGCGGAGCTGACGGCGAAGAATTTTTCGCCACATACGTGCGCATCGGCGATAGAGATTTCGCGGCCGGTGAATTTGAAAAAATGTCTGCGGGCAATCGATGTATGCAATGGAATCGTTCGGGCGGTGAGCGACGAGGCGATAGTCGATGCGAAGGCTTTGATAGGCAAATACGGACTCGGATGCGAGCCGGCGTCGGCGGCGACGATTGCTGGATTGGGTGTGCTGCTTGCGGAAAAAACCATAAAGCCAAATGAGCGAGTGGCGTGCGTACTGACGGGGCATTGTTTAAAAGACCCGAATGTTACGGTAAATTATCACAAGGAAAATGCGGGCAAGTACAGCAATCCGCCAATTGAAAGTCCGAACGATTTGAAACAGATAATAAAATTGATGAATGTATAAAGAAGAAGTAAGGAATACGAGATTGCCGCGCCCCTTAGGGCTCGCAATGACGGAATAATGGCTGACAAAAAGGTAAAATGGATTGTTGTTTTCGGCGTTGTCATAATTTCTGTTTTGACGGCGTTCTGGGGGCTTGGGAGCAGGCCTTTGGGCAATCACGAGGCATACGTCGGGGTTTCGGCAAGGAATATGCTCGAAAGCGGGGACTGGGTTGTGCCGATGTTTAACGGCAAGGAGCGAGTAAATAAAACACCTTTATCATACTGGCTGGTTGCAATAACAGCAAAAACTGCAGGAAAGATGAACGAGTTTATCGTTCGTCTGCCAAGCGCGGCGATGGCGGTGCTGACGACGATAGCGGTTTTTTGGTTTGTTTGTGAACGATTGGGGTTCAGCACCGGCGCGATTTCGGCGATTTTGTGGTCGAGTTCGCTTTGCTGTATAAGATACAGCCATACGGGCAGGCCTGAAATGGGGCTGGCCTGTTTCGTTACAATCGCAATGCTAAGTTTTTATTCGGGGATTAAGAGCCCGAACCGCAAGAGGCAGATTTTGTATATGCTTATTTTCTGGACCAGTTTCGGTCTGGCGATGCTTGCGAAAGGGCCTGCGCCGCTGCCGTTGATAATACCGGCGATATTCATATATTTTCTGATTTTCAAACAATGGAAACTTGTGGGGAAATTGCTGCCGATAGCGGGAGTAATTTTGTTTTTGCTGATAGTTCTGCCCTGGCCGATGGCGGTTTTGAAAAATGCGCCTGCGGCGGCGGAGGTTTGGAAGAATGAATATCTGAGCAGAGCGGCAGGCGAATACGCGTCGGGGTCGAAGCCATTTTATTATTATTTCAAAGTGATGTTCGTATATTTTCTGCCATATTCGGTTCTTATACCGTTTGCGGCGGCGGCGCCGTTTTACAAGATATGGGAAAAAAGACGCGATGCGATTATATATCACTGGCTGTGGTTTTTCGCAGGGGTTATTATGATGAGCGTTTGCGGGGGCAAGCGGCAGCATTATATTCTGCCGATGATGCCGGCGATGGCGGTGCTTGCAGGGATTATTTTAAACGATATGATTTTTGTGCGTAAGGCGTACGGGAGAAAATTTTCGGCGATTTTCTCGACGGCGCATATAGTTGTTCTTGCAGGATGGCTGATTGGGGTTGTTTTTGTTTTGCCGGGACTGGGAAACAACGCAGACGATGAGAATTATGTAAATTGCGATTTTGCCAGTCAGGTTATCGCTGCGACACAAGACAAAAAAGTAATTGCTTATTGCGAAACTGACCCATCGTTTATATACTACTTCGGCAAGGATGTTCCAGAGTTGGGCGATATCGATGAAGTTTACGGCCTGTATGAAAACGGCTGCGGCATCGTCGGAATAGGCGAGCACTTTGAACATCTGGAAAAAGACGGCAGGTTCAGGCTCGCTGTTACGGGGCTTGATAAGAGCCGAGGGTTTTTTATAGAAAATCAGGCAAGTGAATAAACCGGAGAGGGATATGGTATTGAACAGCACAGCCAAGAAGGCATCAATTTTGATGCTGATTTTTTGTTTCGTATTAGTTTCGGCGATAAGCGGCTGCCGCAAGAGCAGCCCCTCGAAAGAAACCTCTTCAGGAACGAATTCGACCGCGACAGAAGAGAAAACACCCGGCAAAACGCATAATCTGAGCGATTATAAGGGCAAAGACGTATTAGTGGTGTTGTGGGCGACGTGGTGCCAGCCTTGCATACTTGAGATTCCACACCTTACCGCCCTTCGTGATATAATGGGCGAGGATAAACTGTCGATATTAGCGATTTCGAACGAACCCGCCGAGCTTGTCAAGGCGATGGCGAAGAAGAAAGATATAAATTATACAGTCGTTTCGTATCAGGGAGTTCTGCCGGAGCCTTTTAATCGAATCAGAGGTATTCCATCGGCGTTTTTTATAAGGCCTGACGGGACACTGAAACTCGTTGTCGAAGGCGGCGCACACCTGGGCGAAATGAAATCCATAATTCTTGCCGAGTAACTGCTATGTCCGAACAGGACGCAAAATACATACCACTAACGAGGATACAAAAACTAATCAGCCAGCGTATGCTCGAATCGAAACAGACCCAGCCCTGTTTTTATATGACGGCGAAAGCGGATGTCGGCCGGATAGGAAAAATACGCCGACCGTTAAGCAAAGAACTGGGGGTAAGGATTTCGATGAACGATTTTTTCCTTCGCGCGATGGCTGTTGCGATTGAAAAATATCCGCTGATGGCGGGTACATTCAAAGACGATTACATCGAAATCGCTGAAACTATCGATGTCGGTCTTGCAGTAGCGGCCCCAAAGGGGCTTGTCGTACCGGTGATAAAAAACGCGAACAAAAAAAGTCTTGCGGACATCGCAAAGGAGACCATGGAACTTATCGAAAAGGCAAGGAACGATAAATTAAGTCTCGATGAACTGGCCGGGGCGTGTATGACACTGACTGCACTGGGGATGTTCGGGATAGATTCATTTCTGGCGATACCGTCGCCGGGGCAGTGCGGGATTCTTTCCGTGGGCAAAATTAGCGAGGAGCCTGTTTTGCATAACGGGAAACTGGAGGCAAAAAAAGTTATTAAATTCGGGCTTGCGGCCGACCATAGAATCATAACGCCGGCTTACGGGGCTGAATTTCTCGCTGAAATAACAAGTCTTGTTTCAAGTCCGGAAAAGCTGACGGGGTAATTACGGCAGGTTGAAAAACTGTTTTGTAGTTTTTGCTACTGCATCGGCAAAACTTTCGAGCGATACCTGTTTTAACTCGGCGATTTTCTGCGCGATATGGATTAAAAGCGCAGGTTCGTTTATTTTCTGTTTTCTGAAAGGTTCGGGCGACATATAGGGGCAGTCGGTTTCAATCATCATTTTTTCGAGAGGGACGATTTTGGCGGCATTTCTTGTCTGCTGAGCGTTTTTAAAGGTGATAACGCCGGTGAACGAGATGTAAAAACCCTTGTCGAGAACGATTTTTGTCTGGTCGGCAGTGCCGCCCCAGCAATGAAAAACGATTTTTGTGTTTTTATCTGCGAATTTGTCGATTATTTCTATTGTTTCATCAAAGGCGTCTCTGCTATGTATAATTACCGGCAGTTTTCTTTCGGCGGCAATTTCGAGCAGAGCCTTGAAAAGGTCCTTTTGGGCATCTGGTTTGGTTCGACTAAGCTCACCACAAGTTGAGAAATTGTAATGAAAGTCAAGACCTGTCTCGCCGATGGCGACGATTTTTTTGTGTTTCGCCAGTTCTTTCATTTCTTCAATATCAGCGGCTAAAACATCAGAGGCGTAATGGGGATGAATGCCGACAGAGCCGAAGAGGTTTTCATATTCATCTATTATCGCGATTACTTTTGTGTTTTGTTCAGCATCGGTCCCTATAGTAATACATTTGGTAACGCCGGCAACGGAACTTCTTCGCAGGACGCTGTTGAGAGAGCCCGCAAGCTCCTTAAAGGTCAAATGTGCGTGTGAATCAATAAGATTTATCATTTTAGGGGGTAAAGGCATTTTCGTAATGCCTTATCTGGGCTTTGCCGTTTTCGTCGGGAATTACTACTACCACATCAAAACGCAGCGGCAGATTATCGAGTTTGTGCTTTTTTACGAAAAGATTGGCCGCTTTTTTCATTCTTTGTTTTTTTGCCGGCGTAACAGCGGCTTCGGCATCGACGTAATTTTCGTTTTTCCTGGTTTTGACCTCGACAAAAACTACCGTGCCGTCGGAGGCCGCCATAATAAGGTCTATTTCGCCGGTTCTGCAGGAAAAATTTTTAGTCAGGGTTTTACAGCCCTTCGCCTTAAAAAACTTTTCGCACTGTTTTTGCCCCCACCTGCCAAGCAGTGCGGCGTCAGACAACAACTTTCTCTGTTTTTTGCCGATAAGAAACACGTTTTATTGCGAGCTGGAAGTATGTTCTGTCCGTCTTTGCGAGAGTTTGACGCCCTTTCCGGTTCGGTCCCTGAGGTAATAAAGTTTTGCACGTCTGGTTTTTCCGCTTCTTACCGGTTTAACATCGACCACGTTTGGTGAATGGATAGGGAAGGTTCTTTCGACACCTTCGTCGCCAATGATTCTTCTGACGGTAAACTGCTGATTTATACCACGACCTTTTTTAGCGATTACGGTTCCGGTAAAAATCTGGATACGAGTTTTGTCGCCTTCTTCGATTTTACAATGAACGTCAACGGTATCTCCTACCTCAAAGTACGGAAGCTGAGCCTTGAGACTATTCTTTTCTACCGAGTCAAGTAATTCAGTTTTCACTTGTTTATACTCCTTAAGATTTATTTTCTGATTTTTTATTGTTTTCCAACAGGTCGGGTCTTTGTTTTCGAGTTTTTTCGAGAGCCTGCTGTTTTCGCCATTTTTCTATTTTCTCGTGATTTCCGCCAAGCAGCACGGGGGGGACTTTCATAGCCTTGAATTCTTCCGGCCTTGTATATTGCGGATATTCAAGAAGCCCATCACTGAAAGAATCATCGGCCGCCGAGTCCTCATCGCCGAGGGCATCAGGCAAAAGTCTGACAACGGCGTCGATTATTACCATCGCGGGCAGTTCCCCGCCGCTGAGGATATAATCGCCGACTGATACTTCCTGTGCATTTGTGCCGAGCCTTATCCTTTCATCGAAACCTTCGTAATGGCCCGCGATAAGAATAAGTCTTTTTTCCCCAGCAAGCTCTTTTGCAAGCTGCTGGTCGAATTTTTTACCCTGAGGCGTGAGCAGTATAACCCTGCTCGGCTGGGGGTCCTGCTCTTGAACAGATTCAATACAATCAAAAACAGGCTGGCACATTAAAACCATTCCCGGCCCGCCGCCATAAGGTTTATCATCGACCTTTTTGTAGCTGTCTTTGGCGAAATCTCTAATATTTGAAAGAACTATATTTACCAATCCCCGCTGCTGAGCCCTTTTTACAATCGAAAAGCCCAACGGCGAAGTAAACATTTCAGGAAAAAGCGTAAGAACATCTATCCTCATCACTTTTTAAACTATTCAGCCTTTTTTTCTTCGGCGGTTTCGGGTTTAGCTTCTGCTTCCGCCTCGGCTTTTGTTTCTGCCTTTGCCTTTGCATCAGCCTCAGCTTTAGCTTTTGCATCTGCTTGGGCTTTTAGTTTTGCTTCGGCATCAGCTTTAACCTTTGCTTCTGCGTCGGCCTTTGCCTTTGCTTCGGCGTCGGCTTTTTCTTTAGCCTCGTTCTCGGTCTTTTCAGCAACCTTTTTCACCTGGGTTCTCTGTGTGCCGTCGAAAAGCAGACCTTTTTTCCTGGCTATAAGTCTTGCTTTTTTCCTTCGGGCCTTACTTTCCTTGTAATGTTTGCTGGCGATGCCGATTCTCGCAATAAGTTCGGCAACGGTGTCGCTCGGTACAGCGCCGGCGCTTATCCAGTACTCGATTCTCTCTTTGTTAAGGACGAGCTGCTTTGAAGCGTCTTTCTCAATCGGGTCATAGTGGCCGAGCTTCTCGATAATTCGGCCGTCGCGCGGATTGCGAGATTCAATCGCGTTGAGGCGGAAGAAAGGCTTGTGCCTTCGCCCCATTCTCATAAGTCTTAGTTTTACTGCCATAATTTTTCCTTTTCCGCCTTCGCCAAGGCTTCGGCGGATAAACTAATATAATTAATATTCCTCCCGACCCTGTGTCAGGAAGAAACACGTTTACCCCGTTAGAAAAACCGCCAGATTCAACCGGCAGTTTTTACGGTTTTAAAACCCTCGTTAGAATTTTTTCTAACGGGGTTTCAAATAATAACTATATCTCAATAATG
>JAHJUV010000118.1 GCA_018828825.1 Planctomycetota bacterium
CGCAAGAAAACTGTTTGCCTTGCCGGGTACCGCGTCGATATTAAGCATCGCAACCGGCATATTAAAATTTTTTGCCGCAAGTACCGCACCTGCGGAAACAAAACCGCCTACACTGAAAAAAACCGCCTTTTCAGTACCATCGGTAAGTATTGTCTGCTTCACTATTTTCTTTGCCGCAAAAACCGACCTTAAAAACAAAAAAAACTTATAAGGATTTTTTGAAAATCCTATCACAGGCAGAGGAATAAAACGAAAGCCCGTACCGCTGAGAACCCTTGCATCTATCGGTCTTTGACTGCAAAAAAAGGTTATTTTGCAGGATGGCTCTATTCTTAAAAGCTCCTGTGCCACCGCAACAGCGGGGTAAATATGCCCGCCGGTGCCCCCGCCTGCGAAATAAAAGTGCGGGATCATTTCGATTTACTCCTGCCCGCACCTTTGGTTGCGCAGCCACAGGTGCGGGCTATGCCGGCAAGAATCCCGGCAGCGGCAGCGGTAAGGAAAATATGCGTCCCGCCGGCGCTTATAAAAGGAAGCGCGATACCCTTTGTCGGCAAAAGACGGGTAACGACGCCGAGATTTACCGCCGCCTGAAAAACTATCGTAAGAACGATGCCAAAGGCAAGCAATTTGCCGAAATCGTCTTTGCATCTGGAAATTATAATAATCCCGAGAATAAGAAATAATATAAAAAGCAGGATTACAAAACATACGCCGATAAAGCCGAGCTCTTCGGCAATTATCGCAAAAATAAAATCGGTAGTATCCTCCGGCAGATGCCCGTATTTGCTGATGCCGCGGCCAAGACCCTTTCCCCAAAGACCGCCGGTCGAAACAGCTATAAGCGACTGGCGAATCTGGTAGCCGCTGGTTTGTGCGGTAGAATCGCTCGGCTGGACAAATGTTTTTATTCTTTCAATCCTTTCCGGAGATGAAATTATCGCCAGGGCAAAAACAGCAATCAGAATCGGCACCGGCGTCAGAAAATGCCACCACTTCCCGCCTGCCATAAACAGAATCGCAAGACTGATGAACGCTACAAACAATGCGGTCCCGAAATCCTCAATCAGTATAAGCCCTGCCGTCAAACCGATAAGCAGAAAAACAGGTACAAAACCCCTGAAAAAATTTTGCAGCTTTTTGCCGAGCATCGCCGAAACTGCAGGGAGAAATAGAACAAGCGACCACTTCGCAAGCTCCGACGGCTGAAAACTGATTGTGATCGGACCGATGGATATTCTCATCCATCGGAGGGCGTTATTGACTTCCACCCCTAACGGAGTAACAAGAACCAGAATCAGCAGTATGATACTTATCCCAACCAGATAAACTGTCGGGTTTGTAAGCCAGCTGCCGAGAGTATTGTCGGCCAGAGCAAGCTTTCGATAGTCCAGCCGGCTGAACCCGAGCACAATCAGAACCGCTGCGAGAAAAAACAATATCTGGCGGAATTCCGGATATGAGTAAAATCTGGAAAGGTCGTATTCGGCATCGATTCTGGCGCTTGCGCTGAAAACAAAAACCGCTCCAACGGCCATCAGCGTAATTGCAAGGCAAACCGTCATATTCGCCAGAGTCTTGTTATCTGATATTATCTTCATCCCGCACCTATTTGTATTGTGCAAAAACCAATAAAAATCGAAGAAATATTATCTATCATAGCGAGTCCCCTTTGAAAAATCACGTTACAAATAGGTGCGGGATTCACGGCAAAATATTATCCGCCAAAAAGCCTGAAGAATCAATCACAAAAGTCCAGAACCGAGCCTATCCCCCCGATAAATCTGGACTAAACACCGAATATTTTATATAATATACCAAATGCCTGTTACACCTTATCATTTCGGACCATCGGGACTAATCGGGTATATCTTCAGAAAATGGATAGACCTGCCGGTCTTCGTGCTTGCAAATGTGGTAGTCGATGTCGAAGTGCTTCTTAATCCTTTTATGAATCTTGGCAGGCCTTATCACAGGCTTTGCCATACATTTCTTATCGGCGCTGTTATCGGGGCTGTATGGGGACTGGTTGCCTGGCTTGGACTGCCGGTTTTAAACTGGTTTATGAAAATAATAAGGATACCCTATCAGACAAATGCCTTTAAAATGATTATATCTGGAATCCTCGGGGTATGGTTTCACGTACTGATTGACGGGATTTACCACTATGACGTGAAACCTTTCTGGCCTATGCAAAAAAACCCTCTTTGGCGGCTTCTCTCAAAAAGTCAGGTCGAATGGATTTGCATCGCCTGTCTGGCGATATTCATCCTGCTGTATATATTCTCGCTGAAAAGACAAGCCGCTAAAAAACAATAACGCCTATTTCTCCGGCTTGATATATATCTTCATCTGCTTGTCTTTGAAAACAATTTTCTCTGTGCCGTCATAAGCAACCGATTTTACAACCACCGAAGTCGTCTCATTATCGACAGGAACGGTTATATTAAAATTGTATAGCTCTGCATCGTCATCTTCTTCCATAAATTTCCATTTTACAATAGCGGATTTTCCGCTCTGCGACGTGCAAACTATTCTGCCGGTAATTTCCGATTCCGTCTGAAGCTGTTCGGCCACAAATAACGGCGATGTGCAGTTGTCGTTGGGTTCGTTATTATTATAAGCAACGCAAACTATACCTTTAATATCCGGCATACTGTTTGCTATTTGCATTTTGAATTTTTTGTGCAGCGAAAACGTCGTCGCCGAATTTATAAACAGCCAGACCCCGATAATTGTCAGCAGAACCGCCAGTCCCGCTGCCGACGTCGCTATCCCGGCAATTGCAAAACCTTTACCACGCAGCTGTCCGCCGGATCTATTAATACGATTCAGCGCGATTATCCCGAAAACAAGACCGATTATCCACACGATTCCAAATACGCCCAGCAATGGAAAACTGCTTATGCTTAGTATCATAGCGGTAATGGCCATTCCACTGGTCTTAATCGGCTTACTGTAAATGAATACTCCGCCGCAGCTTTGGCAAATCGCCGCGTTTTCAAGATTTTCAGCTCCGCATTTTTGACAGTACATTTTCCACCTCAATCAAAATATATCGCAACCATTTTAATAGAGCGATGAAAGATATTCAACCCAAATAAAAACTATTGTTTCTTTAAAAAGTCTTTTATTTCGTTAAGCAGATTTATCGCCTGGATTGGCGTAAGATTATTAACATCAAGGCTTTTCAGCTTTTCGAGAACGTCCTTCTCCTTTTGGTCAAAAAGCTGCGCCGCCTGGGGCTCTTTTGTCCTCTGTTTCGTGAGTTTGTCGCCTGCCGCCTCTTTCTCGAACGTATTTTCCAGCTCGGCAAGAATCTCATTGCTGCGTTCGAGTATGGATTTGGGAATCCCGGCAAGTTTGGCAACGTGTATGCCGTAGCTCTTATCCGTTCCGCCGGGAACTATCTTATGCAGGAACACAACCTCGTCCATCCACTCGCGAACCGCGACATTGCAGTTTTTGACATTGACCAAAAGCTCGGCAAGAGCGGTCAACTCGTGATAATGCGTCGCGAAAAGAGTTCTGCATTTTATTTTATTGGCGATATGTTCGGTTATCGCCCAGGCAAGAGACAGACCATCATAAGTACTTGTGCCCCTGCCGACCTCGTCGAGAATCACAAGCGATTTTTCAGTAGCGTTATTGACGATGTTTGCCGTCTCGGTCATCTCAACCATAAACGTCGATTGCCCCCGAACAATTTCATCGGAAGCGCCGACGCGTGTAAATATCCTGTCAACCAAACCGAGCGTCGCCTGCTTTGCCGGAATAAAGCTGCCTGTCTGAGCGAGTAATACGAGCAAAGCCGTCTGTCTGATATAAGTGCTCTTGCCGCTCATATTCGGGCCGGTGATAATAGCCACGTCGTGATTACCCTCGCCGAGTTCTACATCGTTGGGCACAAACTCATTGCCCAGTATATCGGCAAGAACAGGATGCCTGCCGTCGCGGATTCCCAGCTCCGTGCCGTTCGTAAGTCTCGGCCTCGTATAATGTTGCGACAAGGCCAGGTGAGCGAACGCACACAGACAATCAACCGTAGCAACAACCTCGGCAAGCGACATAATTTCCCTCGTATAGCTGCAGCACTGCACGCGAAGCTGTTCGAAAAGCCGCTGCTCAAGCTCAATACTCCTATCGCCCGCCGTGAGAATCTTCTCCTCATATTTTTTCAACTCATCGGTTATATACCGCTCAGCATTTTTTATCGTCTGTTTGCGAACATAATCCGCCGGCGCCTTGTCCGAATATGAATTGGTAATCTCAATATAATAACCGAAAACTTTATTAAAGCCGATCTTCAGATTTGTTATGCCGGTCCGCTGGCTCTCTTTTTGCTGATATTGCGCAAGCCACGTCCGGACATCTTTAGAAATATTCCGCAATTCGTCAAGCTCGGCATTGAACCCCGCTTTTATAACTCCGCCGTCGCGAAGATGACTGGGGCAATCAGGCTCAATCGCCAAAGCCAAAACTTTTTCAAGCTCCGGCAGACAATCGCAATTCTGTGAAAGTTTTACAAAACTATCGGCAGTCAAACCCGAAAGCAATTGCTTCAGAGGCTCCGCCCTTTTAAGACTTTGCCCAAGAGCAAGCAAATCTCTCGGCCCAGCTCTCAAAGTGCTTACCCTGCCGACAATTCTTTCGAGGTCGGCGAAGTTTTTCAAAATCCCGCGTATTTTTTCAAGTTCATTTTTCTTTTCAACCAGTTCCCCAACCGCATCCTGTCTTAATTCTATCGAACCCAAATCGCACAAAGGCATACACACCCAGTATCGCAGCATCCTGCCGCCCATACCCGTCAGCGTCCTGTCGATTGTCTCAATAAGCGAGCCCTTCAGCCCTTCCCCGCGAATCGTCGACAAAACCTCAAGACTTCGCAGCGTCACCTGGTCAATCTGAAGGAATTTTTTCTGCTCGACTAATTTTATGCTCGATATATGCCCCAGCGCCGTCTTTTGCGTTTCCTTGAGATACTCAATTACCGCCCCTGCCGGACTGATTACACCGCTGCCGTCTTTTATCCCGAACCCTTCGAGCGTTTTTGTGCCGAAATGCTCGGTCAGCTTTTTGTAAGCATCGTAAGGTTCGAAATACCACCCCGGCCGATACGTTATCGCCGTACTGCCCGACCGCTCGATTTGCGATGCGAGTTTTTTAATCTCCTCGCTGAAAAGCTCACCTCTGGCGTCAGGCAAAATACACTCCGCAGGCGAAATCCGCAAAACCTCATCGACCACCGAATTTTCAGGAACAATACGTGCAAAAAAATGTCCCGTCGAAACATCCACCCAGCTTATCGCCGCATTTTTCGAATTGAGACTCACTGCGCAAAGAAAATTGTCCAGCTTTTCATCAAGCAGAATATCGTCGGTAAGCGTCCCCGGCGTGATAATCCGAATCACATCGCGTTTCACAACGCCCTGGGCAAGTTTGGCGTCTTCAATCTGCTCGCAGACGGCGACCTTGTAGCCAGCCTTAATCATCTTCTTCAGATAACCGTCAACCGCGTGAAATGGCACACCCGCAAGAGGAACAGGATTTGCGCCCTTGCTTCTGCTGGTCAGCGTAAGCCCGCAAACCTGCGAACAAATTTGAGCGTCCTTGTAAAATGTCTCGTAAAAATCCCCCATCCGAAAAAACAGAATACTATCGGGACACTTCTTCTTGAAGCTGTCATACTGCTTCATCGCCGGGGTTAATTTGTCCTTCTCCGTATTCATAGCTGATATTATACAGCAACCGAGCCTTTTAACAACTCTTGTATTAGCTCTTTAATCCGCTGTTTTGTCGAGGCCGAGGCGACCTGTTTTAATATCCCCTTCTGCCTGTCGGTAAAACATACCGTTTTTTTGATATCGAAATACAAAACCCCCAAGGTCTTTTCAATGGCCGTCATAAGCCTGTCAATCCCCTCGCCCGTCTTTGCGCTTATACACAAACCCCCAGTCGGAAAATCCTTTCCCAAATCGCATTTATTAAAAACGACAAGTTTTTTTAATGATTCGGTTAGTCCTGCCATCACTATGGCAGGGTTTGTACAATCCACAACATATAAAACCAAATCGGCATTTTCAATAAGTTCAACCGCCCGTCCCTGCGACTCGGCATCGATAGAATTTTGCCCGCTCAACATCTGGTCAAGTCCGGCGGTGTCGAAAAATTCGGCCATAATTCTTTTCAATCTCACCTTGGCGCTGAGCCAGTCGCGTGTCGTACCCGCGATATCCGTTACTATCGCTTTGTCTCTGCCGCAAAGCCGGTTGAACAGCGTACTCTTGCCGGTGTTCGGCGGACCTGCGATAACAATTTTTACATCCCTGATAAATAAATCCGCAATTTTGCTGTCGTTCAAAATCTGCTCCGCCCCTTCTTTAATATCGTCAAGTTCCAGCGTATCTAAATTCTCAAGCCACCAGTTGGCCGCTTGCAAAAGCCCCATCTTCGTCTGATGCCCGATTATCTTCGCCCCGTAAATCGTCGCCGCCTGCGACTGGCCGATTTGGGCCTCAATCGCTATCACATTATCGCCGTGTTTCTGCTCGCCCATATACTCCAGAATTTCCCTCGCTTCCGCAATCCTCACATCGTGCTTTTTCAGCAGCTCAAGAATATTCTCAACAATAATCGGATTGCCGTGACAGTTTATGCTGAAAAAATCCTTCGCTTCGCAGCCGATGACAACCTCATCGACAAGAGCGCCGCCATCAAAAATATTTCCATGCAAAATATCGCCCACTTTAAAATTAGTTTTGGCCCCTTGTCCGCCGAAGCCCCTGCCCTCCATAGCATGCAGTGCGGCGGAGGGTTGGCAAAGGCGGATGAAAATCTTTTTTAATATATCCTCTGCGCCGGCCCCGGCCAGCTGGATGCTCGATATCGCACCGGCTCCCCTTGCCGTCATCAGTGCCGCAATGCATTTATAATTTTTCACCGACATACTTCTTATACGCAAGAACTATCCCCTTGACTACAAGGCCCTCGGCAAACGAATCGATAAAATCGCAGCCGCTTTTCAGGATTTCCATATTCCCGCCGGTCGCGATTGTCTGCGGCCATTTGCCCAGTGACTCTGCGTAAAACCTCGTAATAGTTTCAAGTGCTCCTATGGCCGAATAATACAGTCCGTTATTTATCGCCTCGGCCGTGTTTTTTCCGAACGGTTTTTGCGGAACTTCAACCTTGCCGATTTTAGGCAGAACCGCCGTATATCTGTTCAGCGCATCTGCCGATATATCGAAGCCCGGCAGAATCACCCCGCCCAGAAATACTCCCTTCTCATCGACGACATCAACCGTCACCGCGGTCCCGAAATCAGCGATAATAACCGCATCCTCTACAACGCTGTACGCCGCGAAAGCGGCCAATACCCTGTCAACTCCGACCTGCTTCGGCTCATCGACATCAAGCTCCATCGGCAGCGGAACATCTTTGCCGATACCGACCTCAAGAACCTTTTCGTTTAATTGTTCTTTCGCGATTTTTTTTACCGCATCGGTCCATTTCGGACTGACGCTGGCGGTAACGATTACGCCGTCGCGTTTTGTTTTGTCCTTACTGGCTTTTGAAAATGGAATCTTCTGCCAGTAAGTCTTCAAAACCTTGGCAATTTCTTCCGAATTTCCACCGGCAATCTTCTCCATCATCGTCTCGGCATCGTTAATAAACAGCCCTGCTCTTATATTCGTATTGCCTATGTCAATTGCTATAATATTCATCCCTTTGAGACCTTCCTTTAACCTGTTTAAAGACATCTTTTACCCATAGTTACGTCACCAAAGCTTATAGGAAAACAGCCAAATAATCAATTACAAAACGGTGTACCGCTCAACGCAGCCGAAAAGGCGCTATTGTCTCTATTTTAGAGTTTATTTTATATTTTAATTGACTTTTGAAGACCCGGTTCATATAGTATGTAAAAAGTTTTTTTGGGTGTATATCCTTTCATCTCTCAAGAGTATATTTCCAATAAATTAAAAACAGAGGGATACTATATTTGACGGCCTGTTTACAGGCCAAGGAGTTAATGATGAGTACAGGTACAGTAAAATGGTTCAATTCAGACAAAGGTTATGGTTTTATTACTCCCGATGACGGCGGCAGTGATTTGTTCGTCCATCACTCGGAAGTCAAGACCGCAGGTTACGCAACCCTCGAGGAAAACCAAAAGGTTAACTTTGAGGTTGGCGAGGGCAAAAAAGGCCCTTGCGCCAACAACGTAACACCGGTATAACAACTAAGAATTGCACACCAAAAGGCTCGCCGGAGGCGAGCCTTTTTATTTATCCCGCACCTGTTAAGTATTTATTTATTCCTACATCACTACGGTATAATAAACAGGTGCGGGGTTATTCGTTCAATCCATTTATTTATATATTTATGAAGAATTGGTGTGCGGGGTTTAGCCGCTGCCGGTACGGCAACGAAATTTGTTTAGCCGCCGCCAATCGGGGCGGCGTTATTCCTTCCACTGCTCAACTGTTCCCCGCCATTTTAATACGTTCAAAATCACCTATGGAAATTACCTGTCTAACACCCATAAACAAATCCGCACTATGAAGAATTGATGTGCGGGGTTCTCCCGCTTTTCAGCTTAGGTAATCGCGGTTGATGCGCCAGCCTATATAAACGCCGACTATGCTGCC
>JAHJUV010000119.1 GCA_018828825.1 Planctomycetota bacterium
ACATGGCGATACGCTGCCAGGAGTTTCCCGCCACTCCAGAAATCACCTTCGGCAGCGGTTTTTCCTGCATCCCGACCGGCTCCGGTCTGAACCAGGCGATTCAGGCGGCTCTCTGCGGCTGTGAAGTTTATCTCGTGGCCAAGGTCGGCAAAGACCACTTCGGCCAAATGGTAAAAAGCAATCTTACCGATTTTGGCGTCAACTGCGATTTCGTCTTCCAGGCAGAGGCAAAAAACACTGGCGCCGCGGTCTCTTTCGTCAACAGTACCGGAGCAAACCGTACCATCGTCTCCGAAGGCGCCAACAGAGCCCTTTGCGCCGGCGATATTAAAGGCGCTGAATTTGAAAAACTTCTTTCTTCCGCGAATATTTGTCTGATTAACGGACAATTGCAGCACGATTTTGTATGCAGCGCGATAAGGGCAGGAAAGCTTTCCAGAACGAAGGTTATTCTCGACCCCGCCCTGTCCGGCGAGCAATTTCAGAGGCAAAGCGGCCAACTGCCGATGGATTATTATACCGCAGATATCCTTGTGCCAAATTTCACCGAAGCCGCCGAGTTAAGCAGCGCCGTTCAAAACCATAATATCCACGATGCAAAACTCATCGGCTCCGACCTGGTTGCCAGGGGTGTGGGCTGTGTAGTTATCAAGCTCGGCAAACGCGGAGCTTTAGTTATCGATAAGGACGGCGCAAATCATATTCCGCCGTTTGAAGTAAAATTCGCCGACCATACTGCCTGCGGCGATGCGTTCGACGGGGCCTTTGCCGCAAGCTGCGCGGTCGGCTCCGCCAGGGGATGCCTTACGGCAGATGAAATCAGAAAAGCCGTCAAATTCGCTTCTGCCGCAGGGGCGCTGACCTGTTCAAAATTCGGCTCGCAGGAATCGCTGCCGAAAAAAGAAGAGATAATCGAACTGCTGCAGAGCCTGCCGTAATTTCTCCGCCATAATTTCGTGAAAGGCAAAAAAATGGCTGTGCGATAAATCTTGCCGCACAGCCTGTATTTCCTGATTGTTTTATCTATTTGCACTGCCTTGCGGGTACGTTTGCATCGGCAACTTTGTACCCCCTGGAAATTAGTTCGTAAAAATCCCTGTTAAATCTTTGGCTTATTGCCGAGATATTCAGTTTTCGGCAGTCCGCCGGTCAGCGGCATTGCATATTTGATAAACGCATCTGTTACGCCGTTGCCCTCTTTATTGATAAACTCATCCGGCAGTGACTTTGTTTTTTCAGCAACATTTTTAAGTTCCGTTCTAAAAAGTTCAACGCCGTAATTTTTACCGCTGCCCGTCCTCTTCATCGCGACAGAGCCATTGAGTTCGTCCATAGCATACTGAACAGCGTGGCGGCCGCACCAGCGAGCTTCTTTGGCATCGACTTCGGATTGCAGACCTGCGAAACTTCTCTGCAAATAACCGAACGTATCGGCTCGAACACGTTTAACTTTCAATTTGCCTTTAATCTGTGCCGCCAGATAATCTGCCAAAGCGCCCGTACCGGAAAGCTGAACATTTCCGTGCGAATCTCGCTCATCCGTCTCTGTAATTTTTTCCGCCCAGGTTTTATGGTCAGTATCGCTCATTCCTTCGCTCACCGCAACGACGCATCTGCCGAGCTTTTTATAAACCGCATCTATATCGGAAAGAAACTTATCCATCGTAACCGGCCTTTCCGGCAGATAAATCAAGTGCGGCCCGTCATCGTCTCTCTGCTTGCCCAGGGTTGCCGCGGCTGTAAGAAAGCCAGCGTGCCTGCCCATAACGCAATCTATTTTTATGCCCGGCAGTGCCCTGTTGTCCAAATCGTCGCCCATAATGGCACAAGCGACAAATTTCGCCGCTGTGCCGAAGCCGGGACAATGGTCCGTAACAAGCAAATCATTATCGATTGTTTTTGGAACATGAAAAGCTCGTAAATCAAACCCAGTTTCCTGAGCCATATTATTAATTATGAAACAGGTATTGGCCGAATCGTTGCCGCCGATATAAAAGAAATAACGGATATCCCGCTTTTTGAAAACATCGAGAACCTTTTTGCAGTATTCAGCGTCCGGCTTGTCCCTGCTCGAACCCAGTGCTGACGATGGACTTGCCGCAACAGTCTCAAGAACATCCTGCGAAATTTTGCCAAGGTCTATGAAATCTTCCTTTACGATACCGCTAACAGCGTGAATCGCACCGTAAAGATTTTTAATTTCAGGATGTTTCTTCGCTTCTTCGATAACACCGACTAAGGACGAGTTAATTACGCCGGTCGGTCCGCCGGACTGGCTGACAATTGCGTTTGCTTTCGGGGCACTTGACATATTTTAAACCTTTCAAATCTGGAAACATTTACAGTTGCGGTATTATACAGATTTGACCTTTTTTCGACAATATTTTATAATATAAAAATTTACAGGGACTGTTTATGAAAATCGGGATAATCAGCGACACCCACGACCACCACGCAAACGTCCTAAAAGCCGTTGAAATATTTAAAAACGAAAATGTTCAGTACATCCTGCACGCCGGCGATATTGTTTCTCAATATACCGCAAAGGCTTTTGGCGATGTAAACAACGCAAAATTTATAGCCATTTTCGGCAACAACGACGGCGAAAAATTTATGCTCAAGAACATAATTGAAGGCTTCGGCGGCGAAATACACCAGGACCCCTACCACGGCCAAATCGCAGGTAAAAAGATTTTTATGACACATAAGCCCAGCGTCCTCGACGAAGTTATCGCAAGCGGAAAATACGACATTATTGTTTACGGCCACACGCATTTCAGGGACATCAGGACTGTCGGCAAAACGCTGATTATAAATCCCGGCGAATCTACCGACTGGGTATGCAGAAAGGGAAATCTCGTTATTCTCGACATCGACAGCTTAAAAATAACAGAATTCGAGCTCTAAAAATTTAAAGATTTTTCTGTTTTTCTTCCTGCGTGAGCATCTCATTTAGCGAACCGCTTCTAAATCCTTCAAGGTCAACAGAAACAAATTTAAAACCAAGCGACTTTAATTTTTCGACAATCTTTTGGCGAAGCGATATAATTTTCGCTATATCATCATCGTGAACCTCTATTCGGGCGGTTTGGCCATGGAGACGGACGCGAAATTCAGCGAAGCCTAAGCCTCTCAAAAATTCTTCTGCCTGTTCAGCCTGATTCAGTTTTTGCTCCGTGATTTGGTCTCCGTAGCTTATTCTCGAAGCCAGGCACGGCGAAGCGGGAATATCCGCGGTGGGCAGATTCAGTTTTCGGCTTAACTGCCGAATATCTTTTTTCGTCAGTTGGGCCTGGGCCAGCGGGCAGCGAACCTTAAAAACTTTCACGGCTTTATTACCCGGCCGATAATCGTCATAATCGTCAAGATTGCTGCCGCAGGTGACATAGTCATAGCCTTTTTCTTTGGCGATATCGTTGAGAATTCCGAATAAATGGCTTTTGCAATGGAAACATCTATCGGCTTTATTGGCCGAGTATGCCGTGTCGGTCAGTTCGGCAGTCTCGACGGTTTGGATAGCGACCCGCATATCCTTTGCCATTTGGATTGCCCTGTCTAACTGGCTTTTTGGCAGAGACGGTCCCGCAGCAATACAGGCCAGCACGTTTTCGCTTCCGAGAATATCGACACAAACTCTTAAAAGAAATGTACTGTCCACCCCGCCGGAGTAAGCCACAACGACCCTGCCTGAATTTTTGATATTTTCCGCCAGAAGCTTATATTTTTCATTGATTGTCATTGCCTGCTGTTAGCCTCGATTTTCCTGTTCATCAGCACTGCCGTCACCGCTGCGGAAAAACCGTTGTCTATATTCACGACACTAACACCGGAGGCGCAGCTATTGAGCATTGTCAAAAGCGCCGCTATCCCGCCGAAATTCGCCCCGTATCCGACGCTTGTCGGAACTGCTATTACCGGGCAGTCTACCAGTCCGCCTACGACACTTGCCAGCGCCCCTTCCATTCCCGCAACAACAATAATTACGTTTGCCTGGCTCAATTTGTGCATTTGCATAAGGAGCCTGTGCAGTCCCGCCACGCCGACATCGCAGATAAGCTCTGTTCTCTGCCCCATAATTTCAGCAGTAACCTTTGCTTCATAAGCAACCGGCAAATCCGCCGTGCCTGCGGTTACTATCGCAATAGCATTCTTTGAGGGCTTAATCTTTTCCTGCTCCAGAACAATCGCCCTTGCCGGCTTTTCATATCTTGCATTGGGGAATTTGCCTGTTTGGGCCAGTGCCTTGAAAACATGTTCTTCGGCTCTGGTTGCCAGAACATTGCCGCCCTTTTGTGCAATAGAAGAAAAAATAGTTATTATCTGCTCGTCTGTTTTACCCGGACAGTAAATAACCTCCGGAAAACCGCAGCGAATCTGGCGATGATGGTCTATACAGGCAAAGCCCACATCTTCAAAAGGAAAATGACACAGTTTTGCCTCGGCCTGTTCGACAGTAATGTCGCCGCTTTTGACTTTTTCGAGCAATTCTTTTATCTGCTCAGCGTCAATAACTCACCTTATCCTTACAATCTAAAAAACATTATAACTAAGACGTATTCCTTACGCAACCATAGCAGGCCTTTCAAGGCCGTATTCTGTCATTAGTTTTGTATCAAACATTATTTCTTTTGCATCGCCGTCTGCGATTATGCGTCCTTTATCCACTAAAACAGCTCTGTCGCCAATAGCGGCTGCAAAATTCATATTACAGGTGGCTATTATCAGTGTCTGGGACAAATTTTTCAGCAGCCCAACAAGCTTTTCGCGGTTGCGCGGGTCAAGGCTGCCATCAGGTTCATCGAGTGCGATTATCTCCGGGGACATTGAGAGAACCGTCGCTATAGC
>JAHJUV010000120.1 GCA_018828825.1 Planctomycetota bacterium
CAACTTGATTATAAATAAAGACTTGTGTAAATATTATAATTTATTATGTCAATGAGTATGTGTAAAGCATTAGTGCAAATTAGCAATCAATCGCATATTCTATCTCTTTTTCTTCTCAAACTCAACCGAATTTGTCCAAATACCCTTGTCCGCCATAGCTTATAGCGACGGCGGAAGCGACTAAAATCATTAAAAACCCTTAAAAAACCTCACTTGCCCCGTTAGATGCGTTAGTTAGCTGCTTGGGGATGCTTTAGCTATCTAACTGGGGTGCCTTCCAATTACAGTTATCTCTTCGGAGCCTCGAATCTATTTTCTTATCTTATCCCTATGTTGTCAAAAACCTTTTATAATTCATTAAAACCCCTTAAAAAACCTCTAAAATGCATAAAAAACCCCAATTTTTTGAACATTTTTTGCTTTGGTCATTTGAATTTGTTTAGGATTTAGTGCTTAGCATTTCGAATTTCCTTTGACAAAAAATTTATTTTTTGTTATAAGGCGGTATTCTAAATTTTCGCAAAAGTATAAGTTCTTTATTTAAAGGTAGTTACAATGGCACATAAAAAGGGACAAGGTTCGACAGCAAACGGACGCGACAGCAATCCAAAATATCGCGGCGTTAAGTTATTTGGCGGTCAGGTTGCAAAGACTGGCGCTATTATAATTCGTCAGAAGGGCACTATTTGGCATGCCGGCTTTAATGTCGGTATGGGCAAGGATTTTACACTTTTTGCTCTTAAGGATGGCGTTGTCAATTTCAAGGGCAGGAAGGTCCATATTGAGGTATAGATTTTCCCTGTTTCTTGTCCGCCTTTTACCCGCCTATGGCGGGCCGGCGTGATTCGAATAAAATAAGGATGGCTCTTCGCCATCCTTTTTTTGTATAGTTATTGCTATACCCTAAACCCTATACCCTATACCCTAATAAAATGTTTATAGACCAGGCAAAAATTCGAGTAAAGGCCGGCGATGGCGGAAGAGGCTGTATCAGTTTCCGCCGCGAAAAATTCATCCCCAAAGGCGGACCTGATGGTGGCGATGGCGGGCAGGGCGGGGATGTGTGGTTTGAGACGGCCGAAGATGTCGATACGCTATTGGATTTTTCTGGTAGGGCGATTTGGAAGGCGCAGAACGGCCAGCCGGGCGAAGGGTCAAATTGCAGCGGATTAGACGGCAAAGACCTTATCCTTAAAGTGCCGGTAGGAACACAAATTTACGATGAAGACCTCGGCGGTCTTCTTTTGGAGGATATGAACAAGCCGGGGATGAGAGTTCGAATATGTAAGGGCGGCAAAGGGGGCAAAGGAAACAAAGCTTTCGCGACCTCGACAAGGCAGACACCCAGATTCGCGCAGGACGGCCAGGAGGGGAAAGAAAGAAACGTCAAACTCGTCCTTAAACTCATAGCTGATGTCGGACTCGTCGGCCTGCCCAACGCTGGTAAAAGCACTCTACTTTCAAGGTGCTCGGCGGCAAAACCGAAAATCGCCGATTTCCCTTTTACGACACTTGAGCCGGTGCTCGGAATCGTCGAACTTTCGGATTACCGGCGGTTCGTAATGGCTGATTTGCCGGGACTGATTGAAGGAGCACATAACGGGGCGGGACTGGGAATCGATTTTCTGCGGCATATCGAACGGACAAGAATAATCGTTCATATACTCGATATTATGCCGATTGATGGAAGCAACCCGGCTGATAATTATAAAAAAATCCGCAAAGAGCTGCTTAGTTACAGCAAAGAGCTGGGCAAAAAGAAAGAAATTATCGTAATAAATAAAATGGATATCGACCCGGACGGAGAAGAGCTGAAAAAGTTTAAAAAGAAGTTCAAAAAGAAGGTTTTTACAATATCAGCGGTTACCGGCAAAGGAATAAAAGAGCTTTGCGAAGAGTTGTTTAAATTAGTGAAGAAAGAGAAAGAACGGAGCCACAAAGACACCCACCTTCGCTAAGGCTACGGATGGGCAGGCTAAGACACGAATTTTTAGACGCAGATTACGCTGATGACGCGGATTAAGATAGCCACTAAGGCGCGAAGACACGAAGAAATTAGACGCTGATTGCGCGGATGACGCGGGTTTTTTAGACCCCGATGAGATAGCCGAAGCGCCATCTCACATGGCAGGCACGGATATACACTGTTTGTTTCAACAAGTCCTCCGATAAATCGGAGCCCTTTGTGTTCAAAGCAACGGCTTTGCTCAAAGCGAGCTTTTGTGCCAGCCGTTGTGCTTTGACCATAGGCCGAAAACCAGCCTTTGTTGAAACAAAACACGGCTACGGCATCGCTTTTAACCGCGGATTTCGCAGATAGTTCAAACGGGAAATTTTGTCGTTGACCCCGCACCAGAGAATTATTGAATCCCGCACCTATTCATTTCACAGCTAAAATATAAGTATATAGATGCGGGATAAATTTTGTTTACTTTGGGAAAAGCGGGGGTAGAATTTTTGCAGACATCAAGGAAGCGGCAGCAACAAAAAATAAAGAAATAAAAATAATCGTAGAAACACTATCATATAAAAAAACACATTTAGGGTAGTTATTAAAGGGAAGAATTAAAAATGGAAGTTGTAACATTAACTATAGCAACTATAGGTTTTTTAATAAATTTACTACTTGCATATTGGGACAATCCTAATAAGCACCATAAGAGAATTGGAATGGTTATAACTTTAGTTATTACTTTAATAGTATGCCTTACAGCACCTTTCGGACAAACTGTTGATACAAAAGATTTACTCCCTCCTTCAGATTTTGAATTGGTATTAACTTATTCACGAAATGAACAGCTTAATTCTAATAATATACGATTATTGCAGGATGATCTTGTTTTAAATTTGACAGATGGAATTTGTCGGACAGGAAAACTCCCAGAAATTAATCTTCTTAGTAAATCTATGGATAAATCCTTCGCACAGATTTTTGGCAATCCAGCTATTAAAGACATTTTAGGACACTTCGAAAGTCCGGATCCTCCTCAAAAACTTGACGAATGGGTAGAAGAATCTGAAGACAAAGTGGACCCAAACACACATCTTAAAAGAAAAGAACTTTTCTTAAGAGAACAACTTCAAAAAGAATGGAAAGCGTCCGGAAAGGAAAGAAAGGAACTTGAGAGTTTTAGAATACTTGGTATTTTTAAACCAAATCGACAATTGGTAAAAAAGTTGATAAATAAATCACTTTCTGCAGATAATCGTTTCGAAAAACTTGTACGAGATAATTTATTTTCATTCGATAAACAGACCGTTGATAAATATACAGAAGAATCTAAACACATTCCGCAAAGATGCCTCCAAGCTCTTAAATTATTTATACACAGCCCATTTACTATAACTACCGTAATAATTTCCCTACTTGCGAATATTGCTATAATTTTATCTCCTATCAAAAAAACTACGCGGCGACTCCCTAAAGCAAAAAGCAAAAGAACGGATACGGCGGTGGGTAAATGAAAAGCGTGGCGGGCAGGGAACATCGGGGCAGTTGAAAAGTTTTTGGATTGATTGTTTAAGGTGAACGCCGAAGAAAAACCGCCTGTAAAACCGGCGGCTAAATATCTTTAAATTCATATTCGTAATCTTCGAGGCGTTTTCGTGCAATTTCTCTCTCTCGGTCAGAAAAAAGTGGGTGCCATTTTTTCTGAATAATAAGAGCTTCGACAGTGAGATCCAGTCTCTTACGTTCCCACAGAGCAGTATATCCATCAGAAACATTGGGGGCATGCAGGAGAATTTGTGCTGTTCTTAATCCTCTATTTTCATGCAACATCTGTAAATATCTTGTACCGTTGTACTTTGCCTCTTTTTTAGCTCTCTGATAGATATCCATCATTGCCACATCAAATTCTTTTTCTAACTTGTTCGTCATGGATATTATCCTTTTATATTGGATTCACCCGCACTATTGCGGTTTATTTTTATCCGGCTGTTATATAATTCTTTAGATCGTAACAATATCGATATCAACTGATTTGGTGAAGTTTCCCGCTTGGGGGACCTGTGGCATAATCTGAACAGGCGTCTGATGTATCGGTTCACCTATAGATACAAACTCCGCATCAATTGGGAATAGTTCTGATCTGATCTCATGGACAAGACCATAATCTTTTGCCTCAGTCGGGTTCAATGTCTTCCTGTCATGCATGTCCTTCTCAATGACATCTGAACTCTTGCCTGTGTTGTCAGCAATGACGCGAGCGATGTTTTTTTGATCGATTTGTACTCCTTTCAAATGTTCATGAATCTGAAACTCATCAAAACTTGCTTGGCCGCTGAAGTTCATCTTGACGCCATGTATTAGAAATCTGGCGTGAGGAACACAGAACCGCTTAGAACCAGCGCAATACATAACGACCCCGATAGAATCGACACTTCCAAAATTGTATGTATAAACTTGGATAGGAGCTCCCTTGAGGAAGTTGTAGACCGACAGACCGTGAAACACCGAACCACCAGGTGAAGATAAGAGGAGGTGAAAACGTTCATATTTCTGATGGAGTTTCTGATCTACGATTCTCATCAAGTGGTCAATGGTCTTGGGTAAGACTGGTGCCATGAATCGAACATATGTCTCTTTCATGCTTTTCTCCTTTTCTTAATCGTCGAACACATATTCAACCGTACCATTACTTTTATTCTTCTAAACATATCTGAATTATAGGCAAAAAAGACGGGAAAGGCAAGGGAATAATCCGGCGAATAAAGGACCCCAGTTAGACAGCTAAAGCCCCGATGGGATAGTAACGGCCCCGGTGAAGTAGTTGCGACACTTCACAGGATAAACATCCCACAGGGTAAATATCTGC
>JAHJUV010000121.1 GCA_018828825.1 Planctomycetota bacterium
GGCAAGTACAAAAAAGGTGCGGGACAAGGCCAAAGTACAAAATCAGGATGGTTGCGAGAAGAAAGGTATATCTCGATACGGATATATTTTACGACCCAAAGATAAAGAATGCAACGATGATGATAGGGGCGGGACAGCTTATTATCTGCCGAAACAATAAGACAAAAAAACACTTTTCGCTGACACGATATATTATGAAAGCGAAAAAAGGAGAATTGGTGGACCATAGGAACAGAAAGCCCCTTGATAACCGGCGGAGCAATCTTCGGATAGCAACGGTAAGGGAAAATAACCTTAACCGGATATTAAAAAACAAGACGGGGTATATCGGAGTACATTTAAACACGCATAAAACCAAAAAAGGGAGACTGCCTTCGTGCTACTGCGGTCATCATCGATACGGGGGAAAGCAGCATTTTCTCTGCACGCCTTATACACGCAAAGGGTTAAAGCTTGCGGCGTTGGCGAGGGATAAATTTGTTATTGAGGCCGGCGATGAGGAATTTGCGCCGCTGAACTTTCCCATATTCAAAAACGAACCTTTCAAAACCATCTTATTAAAGAGCGACTTAAAGGAGTACAAGAAATCCCGATGAATCGGGATCTACGCTTCGCTCCGACAAGGTCCGATAATGGGGGCGGATTCGACGGGGGTAATAAAAACGTCTTTCGGGGCGGGGTAAGCTGTTTGCGGACAAGAGGTTAGAAAATTTTTCTAAAGGGAAAATCATTTATTATTGTTTAAATAAGTACGGTTTAAATTTGGACGATAACTTTTTATGCGAAGACAGATTGTAAATCGATAGTTAAGCATCAGAGTATCGTAAAAATGCACAAAGCAAGCAGAATATCTCTGACTATTATCACGGTTCTTGTCATAGCGCTAAGTATTAGCGGCGCTATTGCACTTTGGCTGTATTCGGCCCTCGTCAATCGGGAAGATATAGTCGTTGCCATTATGCAATTGATGGTAATTATTCCTATATGCCTTGGGATAATTCTCTTTTCGATACGATATACATCGAACCAGAAAGAGTCGAATCAGCTTCAGCAGCATCTCGAACAGGCAATGCAGAAGCTGACGGCGGAACTGGAGGCGGAAAAGGCCCGCACCCAGGCGGCGCAGCTTCAGACCGACCAGATAAACAGGCAGCTTGAGCTTTCCGTCAGCCACGCAAATACTATTACTCAGCAGGCCGCCGAAGCGCATAAAACCAAGGGCCAGTTCCTGTCGAATATGAGCCATCGGATTCGCACACCAATGAATGCAATAATCGGGTTCAGTGAAATGCTCGCAGAGGAAAATCCCAACGATGAACAAAAAAAACAGCTAAAAGTAATCTGCGACAGCAGCAGGTATCTGCTTCAGCTTATTAATGATATACTGGATTTTTCGAAAATCGAGGCCGGCAAATTCGATTTGGATATGACGGAAATTACCGTCAATAGTATTCTCTCGTCCGTAGAATCACTTATGAAACCGGCGGCCGAGGAAAAAGGCCTGCAATTTGAAATCATAAAAAATCAGCCTCTGCCAAGATTCATTCGAACCGACCCGACAAGATTTAAACAGTGTCTAATGAATCTCGTCGGCAACGCGGTCAAATTCACACGCAACGGCTTTGTGCGTATTAACGTCTCCAGCGAAAGCCAGGACAATAAAGGTTTTGTCCGGTTTGACGTTGAAGATTCGGGCATCGGCATCGCCGCCGACAAGCTCGAAAATGTTTTCGAGCCGTTTGCGCGGGTCGACACCGGCAGTTCAATCCGTCGTTTCGGCGGAACGGGACTCGGACTGGTGATTACAAAGCACATCACCGAACTGCTTGGCGGAAAAATAAGCGTCAAAAGCGCTTTCGAAAAAGGCACAACTTTTTCGCTGTTCATTCCTGCGGATGTTGAAATCAAACAGCCCGCAGCAGAAAAGGAACAGCAGCCCGTCGAAACCGCTCCGGCCAAAACTGCCGCCGGCTCTAATATTAAACTTAAAGGCCGCGTTCTTATCGTCGAGGACAGCCCGACGAACCAGATGCTGATTGACCTGCTGCTGAAAAAGCTCGGCCTTGTGACAGACCTGGCCGAAAACGGCCTCCAGGCTGTACAGAAAACCGCAGCTAAAAGATACGATGTTATCCTGATGGATATTTTAATGCCGGTGATGAACGGCTACGAGGCCGCAAGACAAATCAGGATTAACAGCATCGATACGCCGATAATCGCGCTGACCGCCTGTGCTATGAAAGGCGATGATGAAAAATGTTTCGCCGCAGGCTGTAACGAGTATTTATCCAAACCGACAGACAGAAAAAAACTCGTCGACACTTTGGCCAAGTATCTTTCCGCCGAAGGCCCGAAACATCTTTCGCAAATAATTCAAAATAACACCCCGGAAAAACAAAAAAAGGAGCCCATTATGCAGACCGCAGACACCGCAACATCTATTGAGCAGACCGAAATCGAAGTTGACTGGCAGCTTTTAATGGAACGTATAGGCGATGAAGATCTGATTGACGAAATAGTGCCTATCTTCCTCAAGGACAATATCGAAAGAATAAAACTGCTCGAAGAATCAGTCAAAAAGAACGATTCCAGGGAAGTAAAATTCTATGCCCATTCCATCAAGGGCGCTTCCGGCGCCATCGGCGCATCAGCCATTTTTGACCTCGGAAAAGAGCTCGAATACGCCGCCCGCGACGAGCAGACCGAAAAATATGCCCCGCTTTTCGAGAAGATTAAGTCCCATTTCGATAATCTCCTCGCTTTCCTCGAAAATAAAGACTGGAAGCAGGTGGCCAAGGCCGCTGCCGAAAGTCATAATCACAAAACCTCTTAATAAAATTCTCTTTAACAACAAGGCTCCTGCGTTTTCGGCGCAGGAGCCTCTTTTTTTAAATCCAAATCCAATCTTATACCGACTCACATAATTCGTCCTATACTGTCTTTTATATCTTATATTGACTTTTAACCCCTGTCCGGCTACCATACCTTGATAGAATAATCCTTGTATAGATTAAATCCTCGGCCGAGTGGCGGAATGGCAGACGCACGAGATTTAAAATCTCGGGTCCGTAATCGGGCGTGCGGGTTCGACTCCCGCCTCGGCCAATCTGCAAGAACAGGTGAACAGATAAATGGCGGAACAGAAAATCCAGGCAGTACTGTTCGATATCGGCGAAACCCTGCTCGTATTCGGGAAAGTCGATGCGGTGGCTCTGTTTAAAAAGGGAGGAAAACTCGCATACGAATTCCTCAAAAACCACAACCAACCGGTTAAATCACTGCGATTTTTCCTGGTTCGCCATCTAATCGTTATCCGACTGCTTAACCTGTGGTCAAATATCATCAAAAGGGACTTCGATTCGTCAGAAATCCTTAAAAAAGTCGAACAATTCAACGGCATCAAACTGACAGAGGCACAATGGCAGGAGTTCGCGTGGCGCTGGTACAAACCACTAAGCAAATTGACACAAATAGAACCTGATATAAAACAAACCCTGTCCAAACTAAAACAGGCTGGAATAAAACTGGGCCTGCTGAGCAATACCTTCATCAACGCGACAACACTCGAAAGACACCTTGCGCAAATCGGAATTCTTGATTTCTTCGATGCCAGACTGTACTCCTACCAGTTCAAATACAGAAAGCCAAATAAGAAAATCTTCATAGAGGCGGCAGAAAAAATAGGAATAAGGCCGGAAAATGTACTCTTCGTCGGCGACAGACTGGATATGGATGCGGCCGGGGCGCTGGAAGCTAATATGACGGCTGTACTGAAAAAAGCATATACAAATACAAATAAAAACATTCCACAAAATGTGATAAAAATTGAGAGGTTGGCGGAGTTGGTGGGGGTTGTTGAACGAATAAATCAAAAATAACAGGGTTCTGTATGAGGCCAATAGGGACACAAAAACAGCTCGAGGAACGCAGAAAACAAGCAATTGAATTATTAATAATAAAGA
>JAHJUV010000122.1 GCA_018828825.1 Planctomycetota bacterium
AGAAGATAACGGACCAGCCACAAACAATTCTTCCTGCCAGCGTTTTTGGGTACCTAACATTATTGTGTCTCCATCCTTGAAAACGATTAACAATGATGGTAATATTATAAGGGATTAAAGGGGCTTTTTCAACACCCCCACTGCCCCCGGTTTTCCATTAAGGCTGTCGCAAAATTTAAGAAAAGCAAGAATATAAAATAGCAGTAGCGTTTAAAAATGAAACAATTCACATTCAAGCCCCTAACTTATGGCGACTATAGAAATGTCGCAAAAGATTTAATTGGTCTCAGAATACTGCCAATATTAGATAGTTTCCCAAAGGAAAAAGCAGGGACATTGGAAGGCGGCTTGTGCTGTTTCTATGAACTACTATGTTTTGGTTTAGATTTATTTCAAAATATAGCCATGTTCTCAAGAGTAGAAACACCCGAACATGATGCCCTTTTCTTTCAAAAGGAAAACCTCCAATTTCGTATATGTACACCGAAAAGTTTAAAAATAGTTGAAATAAATAATCCGTTTATTTTATCTATGATAGAATTTCTTTGTTGTTGTGAATATCTGCAACCATTGTTCGTAGAATTAGAAAAAGAAGCACCAAATAGAAGTCTTTATAAATTATGGCCATATTCACCCGGCTGTATAGTTTTTTGCAAAAGCGGTTATTCTGTTTTTGAGGCAACCTGTAATCTTTTGGAGGAAACTCACTGTTTTATTGAACAAGGTTTAATGGACCGGTATTTCGGTCTGGCTGATGTTCCCCAAAAAAATCTTATTTTTGCGGCTGGTGAAGAAAATCTAAAAATTAGCCCTCAACCGGTAGATATCATTTATGACTGGGCGGAAAGTTGTCTAGAATATTTAAATAAGTTCATGCCAATGGAAGTTTTCCCAAATATCAAACTGGATGGAGAATTTGAATCAATTCGATATAGGCTACAAGCCGAATACAACAAATTTAAAGAGAATTTAAGCCCAAACAAGTCTGCACAGGAAAATTTGACCGATACAGAGCGAAACATAATTGAGGCTTTGGGTGATAAAACGATGAAAGGGCAAGAGCTATTAAAAAATGCAGGGTATGATTACAGCAGCCATTATAAAACTATACTGTCAAATCTTGTCAAACGGGGGATTTTAGAAAATATCCATAACAAGGGTTATAAATTAAAACAAGTCTAAAGTCAGGTACTAAGGACAGGACTTACATTTCTTTTTTTCCTGATATTCTCAAACTCAATAAGAATAATTTTGTTTTTATGGAGTTATGAAAATGGCAGTCAAAAACGAAGAAAATTCAAAAATGAAATCCGAAGAAGAAATTGCTATGTTACTGTTCTACCTGCAAATATCACCAGATGATGCTGACTGTTGGCGGTTATTCGAGCAGAAACTTCGTAGATTTTATGGCAGGGGGAGAAAATAGAAAGGTGGGAAAAATGCCTGATAGGGATGTAAAAACAATTAAAGATTTAATCTTTTATTGACAGAACCTCTTAATCCCTCCCGCAGAATTTTGACGGGTGTCTTTTAAATGATGTTTTCAGTCTGTAAAATGCCTTAACAGGATTGTTTTTAGGGTGTTTTTGGCGGTTTTTATGTCGATTTTTTTATCGAGTTCTTTTGCGGCGCTGGTCATTTTGATATTATCGAGGCCGCAGGGGACAACAAAATCAAAAATACTCAAATCATTATTGATATTAATCGCCATACCGTGAAATGTAATCCACTTTTTAATCTGAACGCCGATAGAGGCGATTTTTAACCACGGATTTCGCGGATTTAACGGATTTTTATCTTCAATCCATAGACCGGGAAGGCCTTTTTTAGTTTGGCAATTTATGCCGAGTTCTGTAAGGAATTCGATTCCGATTTTTTCGAGTAGATGTACGAAATTGCTAACGCCGAGATTATTTTTTTTGAGATTGATAATCGGGTAGATGACGATTTGGCCTGGGTTGTGAGCGGTGGCTCCGCCGCCGCGTCGGATTTGAAAGATTTCGATGCCCGCCTGTTTAATCGCATCAGTATCTTTTAAAAGTTTGTTTGCACTTTGTCTTGCGCCGAGCGTAATTACGGGCGGATGCTCGACTATAAATATAGTATCTTTGCCAGTGCCTGCGAGCAGGTTTTGCAAGGTGTTTTCCTGCAGGCTCAGTGTGGATTGATAATCCTTTGTGCCGCAATCTATTATTTCGATATTCGCCATATTATCACGAGAGCGGATTATAACAGTAATCGGCGGATTATACAATCGCGGGGTGGTCGTTTTTTGCTTTTACAATTTTCATTTCCTGTTAAAATCCACAACCTATGGCGAAAGAAATTCTGGATTTGACGGGACAGTGGCGATTTAAGCAGTATCCGGTTTCGGCACGGAGGATGCGGGACCTTGACAAGGGAAACTGGCTCAACTGCGTTGTTCCTTCGTCGATATATGCCGATTTGGCTGAGGCGGGGATTATCAAGCGTAAAAAGCTGGAGAGCAATCCTGAAGATTTTTTCCAGGTTAGTCTTGAGCCGTGGATATACAAGAAACAATTCGACCTGTCGAGCAGCTTTTTGGAAAACGAGAAGATAGAACTTCTGTTCGAGGGGCTGGATACGTTCGGGCAGGTGTGGCTGAACGGGAAACTGTTGGGGCGGGCCGACAATATGTTCTGCCAATGGCGGTTCGATGTCACGAAGATTCTTAAGCAGCGGGGCAATGAGCTTTTAGTCAAATTCGATTCAGCGGTCGAAGAGGGCGAAAGGCTGATGAGCCGCTACGGGATGCTGAGCGAAGATAAATGCTCTTTGCCGCAGAGGGCGTATGTAAGAAAGGCACAGTGCCAGTTCGGGTGGGACTGGGCGCCAGTTTTGCCTGGCTGCGGGATATGGAAACCTGTTCGGCTCGAAGCTTTTAGCGCAGGAAGCATCAGCGATGTGCATATTACAACTGTCGATTGTGATAAATCGAATGCTGACATAAAAATTTTCGTACAAATAGACAAATTTTCGCCTCGGCCGATGGTTTGCAATCTTTCAGTTATCGACCCAGCCGGCAAAAGTGTGGTAAAAACCAGTCTTCAATTCAGCGGCAAAGACCAGCAGGCGTCAGCGGTGGTGAAAATTGCCAAGCCGCAGCTTTGGCAGCCGAGGCCTTACGGCTTGCAGCCTTTATACAAACTGATTGCGGAATTACACAGCGGCGAGGAATTAGTTGACTCAGCATCGCAAAATTTCGGCATAAGGACGGTGAAATTAAATCAGGTGCCGGATGAGCATGGGCAGAGTTTCCAATTTGAGATAAACGGTCGGCCTGTATATGTGAAAGGGGCGGACTGGATACCGGCGTCGATATTTATCGGCTCGGCGACGACGGAAGATTATGAAAGGCTCCTTACATTGGCGGCGGATGCGAATATAAATATGCTTCGAGTCTGGGGCGGCGGGATATACGGGACGGAAGAGTTTTATAATATTTGTGACAGGCTGGGGATACTTGTCTGGCAGGATTTTATGTTCGCCTGCGCTTACTATCCGGACAGGAGATGGTTTGCCGAGGGAGTAAAAAAGGAGGCGACGCAAAATATTGTTCGTTTGCGGAACCATCCATCGCTTGTTTTGTGGTGCGGTAATAATGAAATCGACTGGCAGCATTCAATCGGTCGGCTTGGAAGAAGCAAAAAATTCTACGGCAGGGGTGTTTATCATAAAATTCTGCCTCAGCTTGTTCATGAGCTTGACCCGAGCCGGGATTATATAGCATCGACACCGCTGGGGCCGGCCAAAGATGCAAACGGGCCAACAGCGGGTACAGTTCATCAGTGGGAAGTCTGGTCGGGATTTAAACCTACCGATGATTATCTGACCCAGGTACCGCGATTTGTCGCGGAGTTCGGATTTCAATCGCTGCCGTGCAAAAAGACGATGAAAGACCTGCTGGATATCGATAAAATACATACAGCAGATTTTAGTATTGAGAAATATGACTATCAGCCGAACGGAACAGGTCGGCTGCAATATTATATTAACGGGCAATTTCGCGCCCCTGCGAATATAGATGAATTTATTTATCTTTCGCAGCTCACACAGGCCCGTGCGATTCGTAAAAACGTCGAACATTTGCGAGCGAATTCTGGTATCAATTCAGGCGTTCTGTTCTGGCAGTTTAACGACTGCTGTCCCGTTATAAGCTGGTCGTGTCTCGATTATGCAGGCAGGAAGAAGGCACTTTATTATTACACCCGCAGATTTTACTCACCTGTTATTGTTACGACGTCGGTTCAATATCAGCAGAAGGGGCCGCAGGATAAGACTATCGCATCAATAACTGCTTCGGTCGTTAATCATTCACTTTCGCCGCTGACGGCTCTGCTTTTGTGCAGGGTTGTCGATACGAATTTTAAGGTGATAGATGAATTTAAAAGGCCTGTGTCTGTCGGGCCGGGCGATGTTGCGAAGGTTTTACTGCCGCAGTCTTTTGCCTTGCCTAAAAATTTGAAAAATTCTTTTATTCATATTCTGCTTGAAAATGACGCGGATGTGATTGCTGAAAACAGTTTCTTTTATCTGCCGGACAAATATTTCGATTTTCCTGCCTGTGATGTCGAGATGAAAACAAAAAGACTTGACGGGCTTAAATGGGAACTTGTTCTAAAAAGTAGAAAAATGGTTAAGGACCTTTTTATAGATTGTGCGTTTGATTGTGATTTGAGCGATAATTATTTCGATTTGCTGGATAATAAGCCGAAAAGCATAACGATAAAAACAAATGCACCGATTGACAATATCAAAGATAAGATTTCTTTGGTTTCGGTAAATTCGGTTTTTGTGAAAATACGTTAATGGCAAACTGAACGAATAAATCATAAATAATTATTAGAAAGAGAGGATGATATTATGGAAAATTCAGGCCAGCAACTTGCAACTCGGTGGAAACGTTTAGGCGGAGCATTGCTCGACAGCTTGATTATGATAGTCATCATATTTCCTATAATGATGATAATCGGTATTTACCCATCAAAAGGAGATGGGATGAGCTTCGGTCAGCAAATTTTAGGTTCAATAATCAGTCTGGTCGTTTTCCTTATTCTGAACGGTCATTTTCTTGCCAAGAGCGGCCAGACAATCGGCAAGAAGATAGTGCAAACAAAAATTGTCGGCCTGGACGGCGGGCTTTGTCCCTTTGCGAGGATGTTTCTTCTCAGATATGTTGTATTGTGGGTAATCACAGGAATTCCGTTTGTCGGCGGCCTCTACGGCCTTTTCGATGTCCTATTTATCTTCGGCAAGGGAAAAAGATGCGTACACGATTATATCGCCGGCACCAGAGTCGTTGATGCCTGACAATAAAATAGTGTTGTTTCAGTAAACTCAATTTTTGTGAAAACTTGACCTCGTAAGTTCTTTGGGTATAATATCGATATGGATTTATACGAAGCGATAAAAAAGAGATATTCGTGCCGAAGCTACGCCGCGAAGCCGATTGAGGCCGACAAGCTCGACAGGATACTTGAGGCGGCAAGGCTTGCGCCATCGGCGAAGAATCTGCAGGACTGGCGATTTGTCGTTGTAACCGATGAAAAGAAACGCAAGAAGCTTGCGGCCGCCGCAAATGAGCAGATGTTTATCGCGACGGCGCCGGCAATAATAGTCGGCTGCAGCAATATCGAACATACTATGCGGTGCGGGCAGAAAATAGCACCGATAGATTTGGGTATCGCGATGGAACATATTGCACTGGCCGCGACGGCAGAAGGATTGGCAAGCTGCTGGATTGGTTCATTCTATCCGGAAAAGGTTCGCAAAGTTCTCGATATTCCGGA
>JAHJUV010000123.1 GCA_018828825.1 Planctomycetota bacterium
CGGATTCCACCGCCATCGTTCAGCAGAGCTATCGCTCGCTGCCTGCGTCGCTGAAGTTCTTTTACTGTTCCTTTTGGTCTCATACATAATATTATCGGCTAATACAGGCTCGTTCCTTTACTTTTTCAAAAGTCAATAATATACAGATACTCTTACTCTCGCGAAACTTGTATACACTGGAATTCTTATAATCTTTATGAGTTGGCATTTATGCTATTACCAACTCTTCGCTTGTCCACTTTTTCGGGGGAAGAATAACATGTCCTGCTTCAATGGGAATTTATCACAACACTAGTATTTGTTTTTCTTGAAAACAGTATATATAACAAGTTTTGTAAACAAAAAAGGGGCTTTGTAGAAATTTTTTGCAAAAGATACAGCCATTGAATAAATCATTACAAAATTCAATACTGATTTGATAAACATCCTTTTTGCAATATGCTCCATTTCATTTATATCCTTAAAATCTTTTAACCTTATCCAAGGCGATTCTTTGCCAATACCCCAATCACCAACCAAACAGCCGGAACGCTTTGCTTCTTCATATACTTTTGTTCCCGGCAGAGGACTAAGTACATGAAATCTAAGTCCCGTAGGTCGAGCAATCTTAACAAACTTTTCCGTTTCGCGAAGTGTTTGCCTGTTCTCTCCGGGATAAAACAAAATCATATCTCCAAAACATTTTATTCCCGCTTTTTTAGTCAACTTACAAGCCTTGATATTTTGCTCGACGGTAGTTCCCTTATTAAACATATCCAACATGCTCTGGGAGCCTGATTCAAAACCATATACGATGGAATTTACCCCGGCCTTTTTCATTTTTTTTAACAACTCCTCATCTACCATATTCACCCGGCTTCTAACTTTAAAGTCACAGCGAAATTTCTCTTCTATCAAGTAATCTAAAATTTTTGAACATCTACCCTTTTCAATGGTAAATGAATCATCCATAATTTGGATAGACTGAGGGGCTATATTTTTGTAAATCCACCTTATTTCTTTAATTACGTTTTCAGGAGACCTGCTTCGATATTTTTTACATACTTTAAAACAAAAACTGCACTGATACGGACATCCTCTGCTTGTCATTATTATATCGCCGGGAATGCCATACATTATTGAACCGTACTTGTTGTTCGAGTAATTTGCCATCAAGGTTTCTCTATCGGGAAACGGGATGTCATCAAGGTTCATAAGTATATCCGCATCTTCAGTTTGAAAAATTTCTCCGGAATCATGATTACGAAAACAGATACCTCTAACTTGATCAAAAGGCAACCCATTACGAATGTTATGAATTAAATTATATAAAGTAATTTCTCCTTCGCCTCGCACCACAAAATCACATTCCGGAATCTCCTCCATCGTTTCTTTTGGCATAACCGTGGGATGCGGTCCACCTAAAACAATATAAGCCGATTTAAACCGTTCTTTTATTAATTTGCATAAAACTGCAATATCTGTGATTTCGCGGGAAAACAGAGTCATCCCTATTATGTCTGGGCCAAAATCATTTATTTCATCGCATAGTTTTTTTATATAGGGATTCTCTAAGGAAATTGCCGCGATATTAGTCCTGTCTTCGCATTTATCAAGCAATTCTACTTTTACTCCTTTAGATTTCAAAAAAGAGGATAAATACATAAGGGATAAAGGCGGACTCGTACCCCCACTGGCATCAATAAAAGGCCTTAATAGTAATGTTTTCATATACGCTTAAAACCTAAAAATTTAATATGTTTCCTTAAAATACTCATTTATCTACCAATTGCTTGATCGAAAAGAGCCGGTTGTATGGAACAATAGCTACAACCGATCTATTGATGATATATTTACTGATGAAAAATAACGATCTTCTTCGTTGCGGGTGATTTACAAATCTGAGGTAGCGATGGATAAACATAGGAGTACTCTTTCCCATTGATGAGATAGAGACCCCAAGCTTCCATAAAACATATGGCAGCGATAGTTGATCCCGTTTTGCACCTTGAGAATATTCCAGCCACCAGTATTCCATGATTTTACTGACTCTATCCGTGTTCCGCCGAAGTATCACACCTGCTTCGTATAATCCATTATTCACTGGATAGTCCTCGCGGCTATATCGGCGTATTGATTTAAGCGTTTGCCCATTTCTGCCAGCCGTTTATAAATCCTTTTATTAAACGCGGCCGGATTCCTGTCCATACAGTCTTTCAGATTGACACCGAGCGTAACGGTTCTTATATCGAAATTCTGCTCGATAGTCATCTTTACCGTTTCAAAAACCTCTTCAACCGATATTCTCATAATCCGTTCCTTTATGTTAATAAGGCTGAACCAAGCCATTAATGTACCTAAAATCAGGACAGCGGCAACAATAATCTGGGGGCGTTTTCGTTTTTGAAGACGACCCCCAACATAAAGTTGGGGGCTTGGGGACGGCGGGGAATCCGAAAATCCTGAACTCAACGCTGATACTGACCAAAGACGGACAGGTGTATGCCAGAGACAAAAAAACGAGGAAAACTACCGCACTTGCGAGGATAGTTATGAAAGCAAAGAAAGGACAAATAGTGGACCACAGGAACAGGGACCCGCTGGATAATTGCAGGAGCAATTTGCGAATCGCAACGCATCGGCAAAATATGCTTAACCGGATTTTGAAAAGCTCGACAGGATTTATCGGGGTACACACGAGGAAAAATAAAAGAGGCGAAAAGATTTACTGCGCCGCATACATATCCGAAAAGAGACGGCACAGTTTCTACAGTCCACTTACGCCTTTCGGGCTGGTACTGGCGGCAGCGGCAAGAGATAAATTCATACTCGAAAACGGAGACGAAGAATACGCGCCGCTGAATTTTGGGATATTCAAGAAAGAGCCTTTCAGGAGTCTTCTGCTAAACGGCGATTTGTACGAGATACGAAAAGATGGCAGGACAGGTGAAAAAAGGTGAATCAGGAAGATTTGGGCTTAAAATCTCTTTGCCAAAGCGATTCCCGCCGATGGTTTGGCGTGAAGCGTCGTAACAAGCGGCTGGACCTTGAATCCGGCAAATTCGATTTGTTTATTTTCGCCCGCAATCGCGTGGCCGACGACATAACCGAGCACGCTGCCGAACAAGACATCGCTTGCCCAGTGGTCGCCGGAATCCATCATACGATAACCTACAAAACCGGCGGCCAGGTATGCGGGTATTCCGACTTTTGGGCCGTAAAATTCATGAAGAACCGAAGCGACACAAAAGGAACTCGCTGTGTGGCCGCTTGGCCAGGCCCAGTTTTTGCCATTGGGAGTATGGTTTTGAACTATGCCTTTGAGCATTAATGTCGTTACGCTGGTAACACCCAAAGCCCTCAACATAACCCAGCTTCGCTGGACATTCAAATCGTCCTTATTTTTTGCGGCCATCCAATACCAAATTCCGGTAGCAGCAAAATGGATGCCTGGATTACCCGCCAGGTCAGTGATATGGTCCAAATCTTTCGGAATGGAACGATGGTCTCTGAAATTGTCGGCAATTGTATCATCGGCTTTGTCGTGCAGCGTGATGCTTCCGCCGCCAGCTAAAAGCAAAAGGAGTAAATTGTCACTGTTGAAATATGTTTTTTTTGCATCGTCAAAAGAGACTTTTAAATACCTGGCGACATCCTGTTTGAAAACACCGGTAGCAGGGACACAGTAGTTGGCGTCATTTGGTTCGGCAGAAAAAAGGGGGCAATTAAAACTCAAAAGGACAAGAACAAACACTATGAATCTGAAATTCATTGTTATTCCCATTCAATTGTGGCAGGCGGTTTTGAACTTATATCATAAACGACACGGTTAATGCCGCGAACTTCGTTTATTATTCTGTTTGCGATAAGCCCAAGCACATCATAAGGGATTCTCGAAAAATCGGCGGTCATAAAATCTGTCGTATCGACGGAACGAATCGCAATAATATTATCATAACTGCGTTCATCGCCCATAACGCCTACGGTCGCTACCGGCAGGAGCACGGCAAGAGTCTGTGAGACTTTTCTGTACAAACCGGCGGCTTTAATCTCGTCAATAAGTATTTCGTCAGCTTCCCTTAGGACCTTAAGTCTTTTTTCGGTAATTTCGCCGATAATTCGCACAGCAAGGCCCGAGCCTGGGAACGGATGCCGCCAGACGATATGCTGCGGCAGGCCGAGATATTCTCCGAGGAGGCGAACTTCGTCCTTGAACAAATCTCGCAGCGGCTCAATTAATTCGAAGCCCAATTCTGCGGGCAGGCCGCCGACATTGTGATGAAGTTTTATGTTCGCGGCCAAATTGCCGTCCTTATTGCCGGACTCGATTACATCAGGATAAAGCGTGCCCTGAGCAAGAAACTTTGCGTCAGGAATTTTCTTCGCTTCCGACTTGAAGGCCTCGATGAATTCACGGCCGATGATTTTTCTTTTCTCCTGCGGGTCGGTAACGCCTTTAAGCTCAGTGAGGAATTGTCTGCTCCAGTCGACAACGTGCAGGTCGATATGAAAATGGTCCCTGAACGTGGTTTCGACCTGCTGTTTTTCATTTTTTCGTAATAAGCCGTTATCGACGAATATGCATTTAAGTCTGTCGCCGATGGCCTTATGGACAAGTGCCGCGGTAATAGCCGAATCCACTCCGCCGCTAAAGCCGCAGATGACAGTGCCGGTTTTTGCCTGGGTGCGGATTTTTTCAATCGTCTGCTCGGCAAAATCCTTCATTTGCCAGTCGCCGGAGCATTTGCAGATATCATACAGGAAATTTTTCATCATCACATCGCCTTTGGGCGTATGACTTACTTCGGGATGGAACTGCAGGCCGTAGAATTTTTTGTTTTTATTCCGTACCGCCGCATACGGGCAGGTTTTTGTTTTTGCAATGGTCTCGAAATCCTTACCAAGATTTTCGGCCTGGTCGCCGTGACTCATCCAGACAGTTGCGCTGTCGCCGAGGCCGGCGAATAAATCCTTGGAATCGGTGATTGATATGACCACTCTGCCGTATTCTCTCGCATTGGCGGATTTGATTTTTGCGCCGAGCACCTTGCAGCCCCACTGCATACCGTAGCAGATGCCGAGAATTGGAACGCCGAGGTCGAAAATCTTTTCATCACAGGTCGGGGCGCTGGGAGCATAGACGCTTGCAGGCCCACCGGAAAGGATTATGCCCTTGAGGCCTTTGATTTGCGAAAGCTGTTTTGCGCTGATACCGGGTTGATGAATTATCGAATATACGTTGTGTTCGCGAACTCGCCGCGCGATTAATTGGCCATACTGGCTGCCAAAATCAACAATGACGATTGTTTCGCTCATAAATCAACTACGAATGAACATAGTACGGCAAAAAGCCGCAACTGAAATCCTAATATCTAAATCCTAAACAATATCAAATTACCAAAACCTAAATGTTCAAAACAGAAACCGGAGATTGCTTCGTCGTCCCGATTAAATCGGGACTCCTCGCAATGACCCTTTTTATCAGTCTTCGAGCATTTCTCTCATTGAGTAGTTTGGCGATTCTTTTGTAATCAAAATATCGTGCGGGTGCGATTCATTGACGCCAGCGGCACTGATGCGGACGAATTTTGCTTTCGTTCGAAGCTGTTCGATTGTGGGCGTTCCGCAATAACCCATTCCAGCCCTGAGGCCTCCGACGAGCTGATAGACGAAATCACTCAACGTTCCACGATAAGGCACCCTTCCTTCGACGCCTTCGGGGACGAGCTTCTCCTTGCTGGTGGAACTACTTTGGCCGTACCTGTCGGCAGAGCCTTTGACCATCGCACCGAGCGAACCCATTCCGCGATATTCCTTGAATTGTCTTCCTTTATATATGACCAAGAGACCGGGGCTTTCGGCAAGACCTGCAAGAAGCGAGCCGAGCATAACGCTCGAAGCACCTGCGGCAAGGGCCTTTGTAATATCGCCGCTGAATCTTATCCCGCCATCAGCGATGATTGGAATATTATGTTTTTCGGCAGCAGATGCACAGGCCATAATCGCAGTAATCTGCGGGACGCCGACACCGCTGATTATTCTTGTCGTGCATATTGCACCGGGTCCGATTCCGACCTTGACGGCATTGACGCCGGCTTTGATTAAATCTTCTGTCGCCTCGGCGGTTGCAACATTTCCGGCAATTACGTCTATTTTGTGATTTTTCTTTATCTCTTTTACCGTGTCGATGACATTTTGCGAATGGCCGTGAGCGGTATCGACTACAATTACATCGACCTCGGCTTTTATCAACGCCTCGATTCTTTCAAAATCCTTTACGCCGACGGCGGCACCGACTCTTAATCTGCCGCGGGAATCTCTGACGGCGTTTGGAAACTGCTGATAACGGTCGATGTCCCGCATCGTAATCAGGCCAGCAAGCTCGCCTTGGCCGTTGACGAGCAATAGTTTTTCGACCTTGTGTTTTTGCAGAATATCCTTGGCCTGTTCGAGGGTCGTATCTGCCGGGGCCTTGATGACATCCTTTGTCATAACCTCGCTGATTTTGACGCTGTCGTCCCTGAGGAATTTCAGGTCGCGGTGCGTAAGTATGCCGACGACTTTTTTGCCGTCGATAATTGGAATGCCGGAGATGTTTTGTTCTGTCATTACCTCGCGTGCCTGCAGTACGGTCTGGTTCGAGGTCAGAACAACCGGGTCGAGAACAACGCCGTTTTCGCTGCGTTTTACCTTGGCCACTTCTCTGCACTGGGCCTCGATGGAGAGGTTTTTATGAATCGTTCCGATACCGCCTTCCTGAGACAGTGCAATGGCAAGGGCCGAGGTGGTAACGGTGTCCATCGCGGCTGAGACTATGGGGATGTTGATTTTAATATTGTTCGTAAGTCTTGTCGAGGTATCGGCTTGGGATGGCACAAAATCGCTCTTGGCAGGGACAAGCAGGCAGTCGTCGAATGTAATCCCTTCTAAAAAAATTCTGTCTTTATGCATTGCTACCTCCGTGAAAATCAGATCTATCCGCCGCAGGTGGACTGGATTGTTTAAGTTGAATAGTATAATGACTTTAGGCCGATAGTCAACCCCGCACCTTCTAAAATATTCAGAAATATATATTGAAAAACCATAAAAATAACAGCTTGATTATATCATATATATCAAACGCGAAAATCGAATAAAAAGAAAGGTGCGGGAACAAAGGAATTTCGGTCTGGGTTTTAATCGTTTTTACTACAGACATTTCTGGCATCGGCAAGGTTTAAAGTGCCCTCGTAGAGGGCCCTGCCAACGATGGCGGCTGAAATTACCTTAGTTTCGGCAAGTTTCCGGATATCCTCAATAGTTGTTACGCCGCCGGCGGCGATAACCGGCAGACTTATAGCTTCGGCAAGGACTTTTGTCCTGTCGATATTCGGGCCGGAAAGCATTCCATCCTTATTAATATCGGTATAGATAATCGCGTCGAGCGGAAGCTGGGCCGCCTTTTTCGCAAAATCAAGCAATTCATGAGAACTGTCTTTCTCCCAGCCATCGGTTGCGATTCTTGTTCCTCTTGCATCGAGACTCAGCACTATTTTGCCGGCGAACTCCTTTACAACTTCGCTGAACCATTCGAAATCGCTGACGGCCTTTGTTCCGAGTATGACCCTTGCCGTGCCCATCTCGAGAATTTTTGTAATTGTATCTCTGTCTCGGATTCCTCCGCCGACCTGGATTTTCAAACCCTTTGCGGATTGAACAATATCACGAATGGCATCTATGTTGACGCATTTGCCGATTTTTGCTCCGTCGAGGTCGATGATGTGCAGCCATTCGGCGCCTGCCTGTTTGAATTCAACGGCTTTTTTGGCCGGGTCGTCTTCGTAATTAATATAGCGGTTGTATTCGCCCTGAACGAGCCGAACACATCTGCCACCTAACAAGTCTATAGCCGGTATTACGTACATCCCTGATAACCTTTATAAAATTTATTAATTTCCGGCCTGCCGAGTCGTAGTTCGGAGCTTTAAGACTAATTGATTATAAAGCCCGTCTTCGTCCGAGGGACTTCGACGCGGCAGTCTTCGTTTGCTCGATTGCTCCGAACGAAGACTGAATTTTAGAGAAACGCCCCGCCTCTTTCAAGAGCTATTTTATATAATATTCAAACCGTCGTGGTTATTCCGCTATCCTGCGCAATATCGAATAAGGAGGTAATTTCTGCTGAAGAATAATCTTTTGCGGATTGTTGATAAATTCGGTTTGCTGACCATCGGCGGTTTTTAAAGGGTTTGGCATTGTGATTTGTGAAATTTCGCCTGCGGGCGTCAGCATTTCGAGTTTTTCGCCCGCGAAGATTTTATTTCGCACACGGCAGATGCTGCCCTGTTCAGTTTTTTCGTCAACAATATCACCTACAAAAACGGCGTCAGATTTCGACTGACTTTTTTCATAGCTGTAATCGTCTGGTGTGATTGAGCCTTTCATAAAGCCGGTGCTGTAGCCTCTGTTTTTTACCCTGCCGAGCAGTTTGAGGCAATCTTCTGCGCTGATTTTTTTGCCGTCGATTAACTGCCTGTAAAGCGAAACGACCGATGCGATATAATGCACTGATTTCATTCTGCCTTCGATTTTGAACGAGGTTACGCCGGCCTTTGCGAGAGATTCGACATATTCAAACAGGGCAAGGTCTTTGCTGTTGAACAGATATTGGCCCCGCTGGTCCTCGAAAACAGGGAAATATTCGCCTGGTCTTTTTTCCTCGACGAGAGAATAGCCCCACCTGCACGGATGGGTACATTCGCCCCTGTTCGCCTTCCGGCCGGTTAAATAATCGCTGATGGCACATCTGCCGGAATATGAAAAACATACCGCCCCGTGAATGAAAACCTCGAGCTCAACGCCGCTTTGGGAAGTGTCTTTGCATATCTGTTTTATCTACTCCAAGCTAAGCTCTCTTGCGAGGTTCACCCTTGTTGCGCCGAGCTGTCTATACGCAAGGACGGTTTGGCTGCTCGTGGTATTGGCTTGAGTGCTGATATGGATTGGGATTTTTATACCCGCTTTTTTAAGCTCAAAAATCAGACCAATGTCGGAGACAATCAAGCCATCCGCCCCGGCATCGGCGAGTTTTGCGGCAATATCGATTAATTTATCGTATTCATCGCTGAACGGATAAATATTGAGCGTTACATAGCCTTTTTTGCCCTTTTTATGCAGATAATCAAGTCCATTGGCAGCCTCGTCGAGCGTGAAATTGCCCGCAAATGCCCTTAGGGAGCCGAAATCGAGGCCGAAATAGACGGCATCTGCCCCATACTGGACGGCCCAGATGAGTTTCCCATAAGTGCCCGCAGGGACTGTAAGTTCCGGCTTCAAAATGCTTCCTTAACCTAATTTTGACAGGAATTTACAGGTATATTGCGGCAAAGAGGAGAAAAAATCAAAATTTTTTATTGAATATCACGCGATTTTATTCATAATGATGGGTTCAGTATTTTCGTCTTTAGCAATTTAAGGAGTGTTCATGGGCACGGTACTCGATGCTTTGGTAAAGCTTCAAAGTGTTGAAAACAATTTAAGGGCGGCCAGGGCCAAGCTGACCCGCAGCCGCAGGAATGTAATCATAAAGGAAAATGAGCTGCGTACATTTCAGAAATCTCTCCAGGCCAAGCAGGAGGAAATTCAGCTTACCAAAATCCAGGCCGACCGTCTCGAACTTGAACTCAAAAGCACCGAACAAACACTTACCAAATACCGGGCCGCCCTGAACGTCGCCAAAAGCAATAAGGAATATGCCGCGATATTGACCGAGCTGAATACCACCAAGGCCGACAGCAGCAAGGTCGAAAACCAGGTTCTCGAACTGATGAAAAATATCGATGCCGACCAGGCCCAGTGCGACCAGACAAAACAGCAGATTGAACAGGCAAAGAACGATCTTGCCGAAATTCGAAAACAGACCGAAGAACAGGCGAAAAAATACGAAGATGAAATAGCCCAGATAGACCACCAGTGGCAGCAGGCGGCCCGTGATGTGCCCGCCGCTGCTCTTGAAACTTTCAAAAGAGTCGCCGAAACATACGACGGTGAAGCGATGGCTGAAATTGAAATACCCGACAACAGGAGTGGAATCTATACCTGCGGCGGATGCTTTATGACGCTCACCACCGAGACGGCAAATACACTGATGAGCCGCGACGAGGTTCTTCGCTGTCCGAACTGTACTCGGATTTTGTATATCAAACAGATGGAGAGTTAAAGGTTTGGTCGATACCATAACCATTTACACTGACGGCGGAAGCAGAGGCAACCCCGGCCCTGCCGCCGGAGCGTTTATAATTTCCGACCAGGCTGGAAAACAAATCTGTGCCCATGCGAAATTTCTGCCGGATGCCACAAATAATATCGCCGAATACACCGCGCTGGTTATCGCCCTGCAGAAAGCGGTATCGCTGGGCGCGAAAAAAATAAAAATCTTCAGCGACAGCGAACTGATGGTCAAGCAAATCAACGGCGATTACAAAGTTAAAAATGAAAATCTCAGGGAGCTTTTCGGTCAATGTCTCGATTTACTCGCCGGGGTTCCAGACTGGCAGATAAAACATATCCGGCGCGAAAAAAACAAGCTTGCCGATAAACTCGTAAACCGCGCCATCGACGCCGGCAGGGATATCAAACAAAACCCGCAAAACGAAAAAACAAAACACCTGCGGCTCGGCATTCTTATCAGCGGCTCGGGCAGAACTATGATAAACATCCAGGAACTGATAAAACAAAAAGAGCTGAACGCGGAAATATCCACCGTTATGTCCTCAAGGTCGGAGACGGCGGGAGTCGAAAAAGCAAAGGCGGCAAAACTGCCGCTGGAGATAATCAGGAAAAAAGATTTTCCGGACATCGAAAGTTTCAGCGAAAAGATAAGAAAAAATCTTCTGGCCGCAAAAATCGACCTTATCATCCAGGCAGGCTGGCTGTGTCTTTGGAAAATCCCGCCTGAATTCGAGAATCGCGTAATGAATATCCATCCGGCCCTGCTGCCGGCTTTCGGCGGTCAAGGTATGTGGGGGCATCACGTACACGAGGCCGTTTTAAAGGCCGGTTGCAAAATCAGCGGCTGTACGGTACACTTTTGTACGAACGAATACGACAAGGGCCCGATTATTCTTCAGCGGACCTGCCCTATAATGGATGATGATAATCCGGATACTCTTGCAGCCAGAGTATTTGAGCAGGAATGCATTGCGTATCCTGAAGCGATAAGGCTTTTCGCAGCGGATAAACTGGTTGTCAAAGGCAACCGGGCGCTGATAAAATAAAAATTAGTTTTAAGGCAGAATTTTTAGTGAATCGTCAGCAAAAAAAACTTGTTGCAAATGTCGTAACTGTCATAACTTTCACCGTGGCTCTGGTCGTCGGATTTGCAAACATCAAGAACGCCATCAACCGTTCCGAGGCCGTCAGGGCTATGAATATTCTGAGCGATGAAATTTTTAAACACAAAAAAGAATACGGTTCATTGCCGTCAACAATTTATGTAACGCAGTATATAGATAGAATCGGCGCTGTAAGACTCGGAAATTTGCAATACAGAGCACAATGGATAGGATTTGATTCAGACCTAAACACTACCATTCTTGCTTATTCCCAAAGAAATTATAGGGGACTGGTTAAAGCCGGATACATTGTACTGTGGTTGAATGGAAAAGTAGAATGGTTGGGCAAAAAACAATTCGAACAAATTCTTGCCTCGCAGCAAAAACAGCGGGAACTCCAATGGCTGCAGGAACACCTGCAAAAAGAATAAAAACGCTGTTTGGTATTCACTTACTCCAGGCAAATCGTATCTCCCGGCTTGATTTGAGGGATTTTATCTTTCTTTTTTTCTATATCCTGCCGGCATATCGCAAAGGCTGGGGCAATCTCAATTTTGCAGTCTATTGAGCTGTCTGGTTTTTTCGGAATTTCCACACCCGCCTGTTCCAGCCAGGATGCCCAGCGTGCAATCATCATCTTTTTGGCAACAACGGTATTATCCGGGCCTTGGCTCTCATCCTCTTTAACCGGAGCAAATTCCTCGCTGCGGATTGTCTCAAGAATTATTGACTTTTCTGCAAACGGCAAAGCGTCAAACACAAACGTCTCAAGTTTTATGCCGTTAGGCTTTTGCGGCTCTATTTTTTGCCCGTTTTGCAAATCCATATAAGATATTTTTTTTACCGCTTTGTGATACGGCAGGGTAAAGCCTGCGGTGTTAAGTTTTTCAACAAAAGAGCGGTTAATAATATGTATCGCGATACTGCCGAGCGAAAAAACAAGCGAGTCGTCCTTATTCTTCTTTTCCGCAAGCTCCCCGGGCAAATCGCTGTACTCAATTACCGTTACTTTGCCGTTAATCTGACAAAAATTCCCGACTTTTTCAAACGGCCCGGCCTTTGTCAAAGCTTTCGAAGACATCTCGGCTTTGTCCATAACGTGCAGCCCTATAAAAAGCGGGTCGAAAATATTTATCAAAGGATTGTCAACCTGGAAATAGCTGATGTATTCTATGCCGCGGGCTTTCATATCCGCGACGGCGCTGTTTTTATAGAGCGCCTTTAAGCTCCCGCCGTGACCATCCGGCGACATCGCTATCGCGTCTTTTTCCTCGAGCAGAATTTTGCCGTCCGATGAAAAATTCACTTCCGTACCCTGCTGGAAGATAAACACATTTTGCTCTTTCAGACCATAAAAATTATTATCTCTGAAAATTTTTCGGGTCGGCTCGTGGTTCAGCGGACTTGTCATCACATACCATCTCGGTTCAAAACCGTATTTTTCGCCGGCGGCCTTTATCGTCTCCGCAAAAAGCTGAAATAAAGTTTTATTTTTCACCGGGCTTATTTTAAAGTCGCCCTTTGGTCCGTCAAAACCCAGTCTTGTCCCCTGCCCGCCCGCAACGACAAACGCTGCCACTTTTCCTTTTGATAAAAGTTCTGTGCCGAGTCGTTTTGCCTTGATATACTTTTCTTTCTGCTCGGAATTCTGAGGCAAAGCCGGATATTCCGGCACAGGTTCAATATTCGTTGGTAATTTTACAGAAGAATTTTTTACATATCGGTGGATTTTTTCATCAAGCAACTCGAAGTCAAATTCTTGGATTTGCTTCAAAAGTCTGTCTTTGCCGCTATCATCCAGCTCGTCCCAGAAAGTCAAAAGATGCTGTTGTTTATATTTCTGCAGCAGTTGGCTGCATTTTTCATACCTTTCTTCAATTTTCATTTGTTGTTCCTCAGATCGATGCTTTTCTGTTTTTGGCGCAGAACTCGCCCATAAGTTTCATTGCATCGGTAAGTCTTTCGCCCGAGCCGTCCATATTCGCGAACGCTTCGACAAGTTTCACCAGTTCCGGGTCGAACGGTTTCAGGCCGAGTTGATGGGCGACATTTACAATTCCCGCGTCCAGGCCATAACGCATCGCCACTTCGGTATATGCCCTCGTTACGCCGATTTTCCTGGCGGGCAGGTCACGTACACTGTTGGTTACACCGAGCGAGAAATGGCATTTTTTAAGCTGCGGGTCGGTCTTAATGCGTTTTATGGTATTGAAGGTTCTGTAAGTAAAACTCGGCACGCCGTCAGACATCGGCATATCTATCGCCAGCGGAAAAACCGTTGAGTCAAAGAATATATCGTCAGGCTTAAAACCGTATTTGTTCACCGCCGCATCGTAAAGCATTCTCGCCAGTCCGTAAAGGTCGTCAACGGTATCCGTAGTGCTCGGGTCGGTGGCCTTGCCGCCGCTCATAAGCAGCCCGATAAATTTATAATCGAAATGCTTTTTCAGCGGCATCATATTATCAATGGTATAGGTTTTGATGGAATTGACCAGTGGCGCGGCAACTTTTTCACCTGTGTTGTACCATTCTTTTATGCCCGCGATAAGAACATTGTCGTCGCTGCTGTCGATGCATATCGGCACACCCCTGCCGTATTTGCGTATTAGCTTGACATACTCTTTCATAAGCTCCGCCGCCATCGCAGGGTCTGATTCGCCGAACTGGTCGATATTGACCTCGATATAATCGGCGCCGTCGGCCACCTGCGATTCAATCAGCGCCTTTATATAATTCATCTCCGGACTCGGACGCGTAAACGCATCGTCGCCAAGGGCGTGCAGCTGCTTCATTACCTGGCCGGTCTTGGGAATCGAGGCGTGTACAAGTTCGCCGACCGCGATAAGAGGACTTTTTTGCGTATGGTCTTTGCCGAAAAGATAATTGGGTATCGATGCGGTATGTTCGAGCTCGGGCTTTCTCGGCTTATTGATGATTTTCCGTAATTTCTCCAGCCCGTCTTTTTCCGCTGCCGCCGCCTGGTAAATGCGGTCGCCGATACACTCTTTGTCAAGATTGTTTCCGCATTTACCTTCAGCGGTCGAATCGCCGCAAGGTGCGTTGTCCATTCCCTTTTCGCATCCGCCAATGGTGCAAAGACCGAAATTCTCAGGCAGGAAACAATCGCCGCACTCTTCGCAATCGAACAGGCCATACTTAATTGGTTTTTCCAACATAAAGAAAGCTTTATACACAAAACCTTTAAATTTATCTGCTCCGAGAAATTCCATCGTCTTTTTAAAACAGTGAAAACCTTGATGTTCCGGGTCGAGCATTGCGAAGTGCATAAAGTTAAAGAGGCAATAGTTGAAAGTCTTCTTTAATTTCGACGGTTTCGTTTTGCTGCCGGATTCGTCGTAAAGATAAAACGCTTTTTTCGCCGGCCAGCAGAGATTGTCCTTATACTGCTGCCAGTCCTGGCCTATCTCGGCGGCGCGTTTCAGTATTTTTATAAATATCTCGTAATTAGGCACGCCCCCGACATCAACGCCTGCGGCGCCGATTGCCTTGTACATCGCAACCTGCTGGGCGGCACGCTCGATATGGCCGTCAATTTTCTCGGAATAAACTTTTGCCAAAAGCTCATCGCTCACAAAACAGCCCGGCAGTTTTATATCGTGCATCAGCCGCGGAGCAGGTGTTATCGTACTCAAAAAATAGACATTGCCTATCACCGGTGTATCGAGATTTGCCTCTTTCAGATAACGTATAAGTTCGGCGCTCTTTTTCCAGTCCCAGCCGACCTGTGTAATCAGGAACTTCGCCCCGCAGGCAATTTTCTTTTCCATCTTGAAATACTGCTGCATCTGCGATTCTTCGTTATACTTGAACGGCGATATTCCCGCGCCGGGGAAAAACTGCTTTACCGCGCCAAGCTCCTGCGGCTTCGCCGACATATAGGCTTTGTTGTTCAGACGTGTTATCTCGTTGAGCAGATTGACCGACTCGAGCTCAAACACTCCCTTTGCCGAAATGGGCTTGTCGCCCGTGATAACAAAAATACTTTCGACCCCTGCCGCCTTGTGCGCCGCCAGAAGACTGGTAATCGCGTCGGCATTCATATCTTTGCAGCTTACGTGCGGGATAAAATCAAGTTCGCCAAGCAGTTTTTTGCTGACAATATGACGATGCACATCCGAAGGCTCGATATTCGCTACGCCGCCGGGACTTTGTGGATTAGTCACGCCGATAAACTTGAAACCTGCCGGAATATCTTTGCCGCCGCTGTCGTTAAAAGCCGTAAGAAAATTATCTATCGGCGCAAAGCTGAAATTCGGCCCGCCCGTCAGCTCCGCCAAAATGACAAAACCGTCCTTTTTCTCCAGTGTCCGGCTAAGCCTTTTGCCCGTTGTATCCATTGTTTCCTTCCTATTAGAACTGTCCCGGTTTTCACCGACAAATCTTATTCAATTACAATAAAGGATAATATAATAATTTTACGCTCAACAGCCATATATAAATACAAGGCTTTTTTAGCATTATATTGCTGTTATGAAAATTGCTATTTATCCGACTGCGGCGAATTGAGGGGAAAACCAGTCTTTTATGTTGTGGACAATGTGTTGATAACACAACAGTGCTGTTAATATAAATACTTTGCATAGATGAGGAAAAATACCGCTAATATCACCTTTCGACAAATGCTCAAAAAATGTACTACAACAGATAAAAACAGAAACCAATTAAGTCATTATCCTGTAATAAGTTAAGTTAGACAAAAATCCGTTAGCGAAAATGCTGCCAAACTCTCGGTTTGAATGGTATATTTCTTTGTCTGAAATTCAAACTAAAAAGGACAAGTTTGGTATGTTAATAAGAAAGTGGAAAACTCACTATTTTGAATTTAGTTATAGCCCGTTTTATATCAATAACTTATATTCGGACCTTAGCTGAAAAATCAATCTCCGGTGTACTTAATTATTATCTCTTTTAATTTTTTGCACACATCGGACGGATTTTTTGCCTGACAAACGCAGCTCGACACTGCGATTCGTTTCGCTCCTGCCTTAAGAACTTTTTCAACATTTTCCGGCGTAATGCCGCCGATAGCAACTGCTTCAACGGCCTTGTATTCGAGAAACTTAACCGCTTTTGATACATATTCTGTTCCGCAAACCTCTACCTGTTTTGTACTTGTAGGAAAGACCGAACCTAATCCTACATAATGCGGTCTTTGTTCGACAGCTTTTGTCAATTCCGATATTGAGTGGGTGCTGATTCCCGTAATCAAGGGCCGAAGCTGGATTTTGCGCACTTCGCCAGCCGGAAGGTCATTTTGTCCCAAGTGAACCCCATCGGCATCGCACGCCGCGGCGATATCCGCCCTGTCATTTATTATACTTATGACATCGTTTTGTTCACATAAATCAACAAACCTGCGGGCCAGTGACAAAAACTCGTCATCGCAAAGATTCTTTACCCTTAATTGCAGGCAATCGGCTCCCCCTTTGGCGCAATCGCGGGCAATTTTCAATGCGTCAATATCGCCCTGAACCGTAATTATGCAGTAAAGCCTTGTCTTTCTGAACTTTAAGGCAGGATACCCCTGCAGCGATATATCTTTTTCAAGTATGTAGCAATCGTACCGGAGTTTTTCAAATTCACCGCCGAATTTACTGTCAATCGCACAGGCCGCCTCAGCAATCGTCCTTAATGCCTCGGTAGTCCTTGCAAAACCGGCAGTTACGCAATCTTCAAGGCTGTCCCGCTTCATTTGCCCGGCAACTTCCATCCCGCATCCGATATCATTTTCTGTATCGCGGGCGCTAATCAATTTTTGCGAATCAAGTTTCATCACCGCAGAGGTCAATCGATGCCGAATCTCCTTGCACCGCCCCGCCAGCGGCTGGTTTTCAAGAGCAAATCTGCAGAATTCCTCCGCTATCCGCAGCCCCTCGCGAGCGCGGTTAAAATTTGCGTCTATTATCCTGTAAACGGCTCGATTCATAATCAGGTAAATCTAAAGCCCATTTCGCTTGAGTACAAGCTAAAATTTGTCAATTGACTTGTCGGTTTTTATCGTTACAAGTGGGTGTTTCAGCCTGTATCGTAATAAAGGACGCTACAATAATGAAAATTCTGGTCATTAACGCCGGCAGCAGTTCAATTAAATATCAACTGTTCGAAATGCCCGCCGAAAAGGTTCTCGCAAAGGGCCTTTTGGAAAAAATCGGTGAGGAAGACTCCCGCCTGAACCACTTCGGCGATTCGAAGGAACAAAAAATCTGCGGTAGGAAGAAAAGGGTGTCAGTGGTCTTAGCCACGTCTTACGGCGGAACCTTTTTTTGCTTGTTTGCGTAAATGGATTTGAATAATCATAATATCCGCCGGCGTGATTCCGCCGATTCTGCCCGCCTGGCCTAATGTGGCAGGTTTAAACTTCTTTAATTTCTCCATCGCCTCTGCTCGAAGATGTCCTATTTTATCGTAATCCAGCCCGTCCGGCAGTCTCAGCTTTTCAAGTTTTCGAAACTGCGCCACCGATTTTTCTTCTTTTGCCAGATACCCTTCATATTTAGAGTCTGTCATTACGCTTTCAATCACATCCGGCCGGATATTTAACGCGGCAATTTCCGGCATTTGGGAGATTGTATTTTGCGGCTGTTTGAGATGGTCCCAAAGCAGTTTTCCTTCTTTGCGAGTGTTTTTGAGAAATTCGGTAAAACTTTCAACCTGCGCAATTGTTTGCTGATATTTTTCCCATCGCCCGTCTCCTACAAGGCCAATATCTCTTCCGATTTGCGTTAGTCTCCTGTCTGCGTTATCGCTTCGCAGGCTCATTCGCCATTCCGCCCTTGAGGTGAACATCCGGTAAGGCTCGTCAATTTCTCTGGTCAGCAAATCGTCAATCATCACGCCGATATACGCTTGGTCGCGTCTGAGAACCAAAGGCTCTTTCTCATCTATAAGTCTTGCCGCATTTATCCCTGCGATGATTCCCTGTCCCGCCGCTTCTTCATAGCCGCTGGTTCCGTTAATCTGCCCTGCAAGAAATAATCTTTTTATTTTTTTCGTCTCAAGGCTCGGCTTTAACTGTATCGCCGGACAATAATCGTATTCTATCGCGTAGGCGTAATGAATAATTTTCGCGTTTTCCGTCCCAGCCATAAGTTTGAGCATTTTTTCCTGAACATCTTCGGGCACGGATGTACTTATGCCGTTGCAGTATATCGTTTTGACTTCTTCGTCTTCCGGCTCAAGAAAAACCTGGTGCCTCGTCTTGTCCGCAAACCGCATAATCTTCGTCTCGATGCTCGGACAGTACCTCGGCCCTGTCGTCTTTATCTGCCCCGTATAAAGAGGCGCACGCCCAAGATTATCGCGCAGCAGTTTATGAATCTGCTCGTTGGTGTATGTTATCCAGCACGGAATCTGTTTGCGTGTTATGGCCTCGGTCATAAACGAAAACGGCTGTGGCTTTTCATCGCCGTATTGGATTTGTGTTTTGTCGTAATCGATTGTCTTTGCGTCAAGCCTTGCCGGCGTGCCTGTCTTGAGTCTTTTTACTTCTAACCCGAGTTTTTTCAGACAATCCGAAAGTTCATTTGCCGCCGGCTCGTCCAGCCTTCCGCCCTGCCACTGCTTTGTCCCTGTATGCATTACGCCTTTAAGGAACGTCCCCGTCGCGACAATTACAGTCCCGCTCTGAAATTTCCTGCCGTCAGTACACACAACACCTTTGATTTGATTATCTTCGACAAGTATGTCAGCGGCCAATCCTTCGACGATTGTGAGGTTATCTGTTTCCTCAAGTTTGTTTCTAATAAATTCCGAATATTTATATTTATCGATTTGCGCCCTTGGCGAACGAACCGCCGCGCCTTTGGAACGGTTAAGAAGTCGAAATTGAATCCCCGTCGCATCTGTTGCAAGTCCCATCAGTCCGCCCAAAGCATCTATCTCTTTTACGATTTGTCCTTTTGCGATTCCGCCGATAGCGGGGTTGCAGCTTGCCTTTGCGATTGTGTTTTTGCTGATGGTTATAAGGAGAGTTTTAGCCCCGATTTTCGCCGCCGCATGTGCCGCCTCGGCCCCCGCGTGTCCTGCGCCGATAACTATACAGTTGAAACTATCGGCCTTCATTTTTCATTCGCCGGCGCAATTGCCGATGCCATAACGAAATTCGCTGTATGACTGATACTCAGACATATATCGCCGACGCCTAATTTTGACGCGATTTTTTTCACTTCCCCGCTGAGAGTAACCAGCGGCCGGCCCAGCGGGTTGTTGACTATTTCGATATCCGTCCATGCGATTTTGCCTCGCCAGCCGGTTCCGAGCAGTTTCAGCACCGCCTCTTTCGCCGCGAATCTGCCTGCAAGTTTCTCGATGCGGTTTTTCACTCTATCGGCTTGTTTCTGTTCGGCCTGCGTAAAAACCCTGTCCAGAAAATGCCCCCCGTGCCGTTCAAGCATCTTTTCTATCCGCGGACAATCGACCAAATCTATACCGTGAAGAATTTTATTCATCTTTGCCAATCTTAATTCGCTTTCACCCGCTCACGTGCCAGTCCCGCCAGGCCTTTTGCGTACAGTACTCAAGAAACCCATCGGCATAAGACAAATCAACTTGTGATATTATTTTTCCCATCATATCGTCAACGCGTTTCCTGCGGTTTTCATACATCATCCTTACCTCGACATCTCCCTGGACTTGTTCGAAAGTTTTGCAGCTTGGGGCCTGTTTATTTTCAAGTTTCACGATAAAAATATGTCCGCCCTTTGCGACAGGCTCGCTGACCTGCCCGATATTCATTTTTTCAATCGCTTTTTCAATCGCATCATAAGGCTCGGCAAGCGACCCCGGCCGGATGGGCTTCCACAGCCCGCCGTTTTTCGCTGCCGGGTCGTTCGAATATTGCCTGGCAAGTTCGCCGAAATCCTCGCCGTTTTTGATTCTCTCCGAAATCCGGGCCGCAAGCTCTTTTGCTTTCTGCTCGGCATTTGCGCCGGGATTATTCGCATCGGCAAATTTGGCGACCTCAAGGTCGATAAGCCTGAATTCAAGTTGTCCTTCCTTTGTAAAGTATTCGTCTTTCATCCTGTTGTAATATTCCAAAAGCTCGGAATGCGTTACAGGCTTGTCCACTTTGATTTCTTCCGAAATAAACGACTGAACAAGCAGCGATCTTCTCTGGAACTGGTAAAAGTCCTTCCATGTCGTGCCCATACTCTTAAGCACTTTTTCCGCCGCCGCGTAATCTCCGCCGTACTGCGCGATAAACCTCTGTATTTCCTGTTCGATTATTTTATCTATGATTTCCTCGTCAACATTCTCGGGCAGCGCAGCCTTGGCCTTTTCATACAGCCTGATATCTCCTATCTTCTGTATAAGGACGTTGCCGAGCATCGGTTTTACTTTCCCCCTGAACTGTTCATAATCCGTCTGCGCCGCAATCTCGCCGATTTGCTGACGGACCGGGTTTATAATTTCATCTGCTGTTATCGCTTCCGAATCAATCGACAGCACAAGCCCGCCGCTCGGCCGCGGCAGTTTCTGCCAGTCAACTCTGGGCTCTTCGGCCTCCAGAAGCTCCCGGCTCACATCGCTCTTTTTTTTGCTCCCTCCACAGCCGCAAATCCAGACCACCGCCGCAACCGCCAATGTCAGAATAACTACGTTTTTCATTTTCATAAAAGACATCCCTGTGAAATTATCGAACGGCAAATTATAGCTTATATCACGCCCCTTTGCGAAGTATTTTTCTCAGCACCGCACAAATCGTATCAGGCTCGAGATAATTCTTTTCAAGCCGTATATGCACCGCCATCGCATCGGGAATCCGCACTTTTCCCGGCACATCGGCGAAAATCTTCATCGCCTTTTTGGCACCGTCTTTCTTGTCCTCCGACTTGTCCTCCGAAGCTTTAGCGAAGGAGGAAGCTGCAGCGAAAGAGGATTCGAGTGCAAAAACAACATCGTCTCCGCTTATCGTAATCGCTCGAATCCCCACCGTCGAGGCAAGGAGCCTAATCTCGGCAAGTTCGAGCAGCTTTCGAACCTCCGGACAAATCTGCCCGAATATATCACCCAGTTCCTCTTCCAGCCTCGCAATATCCTGCGGCACTCTCGCCGCCGCTATCCGCCGATACACATTCATCCTCTGCGAATCGGCCTGTATATAGCTTCGCGGTATATAAACCGAAAAGCCCAAATCCACAACCGCCGAAGGTTCTTTCTCCAACGGCTCTTTTCTCAATCTCTTTACCGCCTCAGCCAGCAGTCTGCAGAAAAGCTCGAACCCTATCGTATTAATATGTCCCGACTGCTCAGGCCCAAGGATATTTCCCGCCCCGCGTATCTCAAGGTCGCGAAGCGCAATTTTAAATCCCGCCCCGAGCTGCGAATATTCCTCAATCGCTTTTAGTCTCTTGGCCGCCACCGGAGTGATACTCCTCGTCCGCGGCAAAAGAAAATACGAGTATGCCCTGTGCTTGAACCGCCCCACTCTTCCGCGAAGCTGATGAAGCTGCGCAAGCCCGAACCTGTCCGCGTCGTTTATAATAATAGTATTGGCGTTTGGAATATCGATACCCGATTCGATTATCGCCGAGCACAAAAGCACGTCAATCTCGCCCAGCACGAATTCGATCATCGCCTTTTCAAGTTCGTGCTTGTGCATCTGCCCGTGAGCGATTGCGATTCTCACATCCGGTACCAGTTTTCGTATCTCGTCCGCGAATTTTTCTATCGTCTGCACCCTGTTATGCACGAAAAATATCTGCCCCTGCCTGTTAAGCTCGAAAAGTATCGCCCTTTTTATAATTTCAGCGTCGAATTTCTTCACTTGCGTAACCACCGCCCGCCTGTCCAGCGGCGGAGTCGCCAGCGAGCTTATATCCCGCAGCCCGAGCATCGCCATATGAAGCGTCCTCGGTATCGGCGTCGCCGTCATCGTCAGAATATCGACGTTCACACGCATCTTTTTCAGCTTCTCTTTATGCTCGACGCCGAACCTCTGCTCCTCGTCGATTATCAGCAAACCCAAATCCTTAAACCCCACGTCATTGCTCAACAGCCGATGCGTCCCGATAAGAATATCAACCTTGCCCTCTTTGGTTCGCTTGACGATTTCAGCGGCATGCTGTTTCGTCTTGAACCGGTTTATCGATTCTACCGATATCGGAAAATCCGCGAACCGCTGCGTAAACGTTCTTTCGTGCTGAATGCACAAAACCGTCGTCGGCACAAGTACCGCCACCTGCTTTCCCGCCTCGATTGCCTTAAACGCCGCCCTCATCGCAAGCTCGGTCTTGCCGTATCCGACATCGCCGCACAGCAGCCTGTCCATCGGCACCGCTTTTTTCATATCAGCCTTTATCTGCTCGCTGCAAACTTCCTGGTCAGGCGTCTCCTGGTACAAAAACGACTCTTCGAATTCTCTCTGCCATCTCGAATCTTCGCCGTATTTAATGCCCTTCATACTCTGCCGTTTTGCCTGTATTTCCAAAAGCTCTGAAGCAAGGTCCGCCACCGCCGATGCAACTTTATTTTTCTGCCTCTCCCATTTTTTCGTCCCGATTTTACTGAGCTTCGGCCTTACCGCCGTCGTACCGATATATTTCTGCACAAATCCGATATTCTGAACTGGTATATGTACCAGCGCTTTATCCGCGTATTGCAGCGTCAAAAACTCGCACTTATTGCCGTCCTTCGCTATCGTCTCGATGCCCTTAAATTTTCCTATCCCGTAATTTATATGAACGACATAATCGCCCTTGTTCAACTCCGCCGCTGAATCCACCGCCGCCATCGCCCCTATCGGCCGAATCGTCCGACGCAAAATCGCCTGCCCGAACAATTCGTGATGTGTCGCCACAATCGTCTTGAGCTCTTCAATTATGAACCCCCGATGAACAAACCCTATCGGCAAATTTAGCCCCCCAGCCTGCCGGGGGGTTCGTTTATCTTCACAAATTATCTCCTCTATCCTTTTTACCTCCGCCCCTGTTTCGCAGTATAAATAAACATTCCACCCCTCCTGCCCAAGCTGCGTCAGCTGCTGCAATGCTGTCCTGCCAGTTGCGACGCGGTCGCACCGCGGCGAATGTCCCGCCCACACCGGCCCGCTCTTATGCTCGAACTGCTGCGTGCTTTTTATCCTCAATTCCACACTATCAACATCATCTGCGAACCTGCTGATATGAACCTGTTTGAAATCTGAAATTCTTTTATAAATCTCGTCCCACTTATACAACCCCTCCGGCCTTTCAACCCTGCGTATAAAAACATCCGCGATTTCCTGAACCTCTATCGGCTCCTGAACGAAAATAATCGTCTCCGGGTCGATAACATTCAAAAATAGCGTCTTGTCCTCACCGTCGCCGTCGCCGATTGCGGATGTGATTGTGATATCCTCGATATTTCCCGACGACCTTTGAGTATCAAGGTTAATTGTCCTTATGCTCTCTATCTTGTCGCCAAAAAATTCAACCCTGGCAGCAATCGGCTGATTCGACTGTGTTGTAACCGGCGCGAAAATATCTATTATGCCGCCTCTTTTGACAAACTGTCCCGGCAAATCTATCCGCGCCACCGCCTCGAAACCGTTATCGACAAGCCATCCGCAAATCCTGTCCATTTCGACTATTTTGCCAACCCCAAGCGCCAGTCCTTTTTTCAAAAGCATCCCCAGCTTCGGCACCGGCTGCATCAACGCCTGTATCGACGTCGAAATAATCCCGTAGTTGTTGTTTAGCCCCGACCCCTGCCTGCCCTCCGAAGTCCGCCGTTGCGAACGAAGGATGGGTGGTCGGGGTTGTTTTAACGCGATTTTCAAAACCAGTCTCGCCCTTGCTGCACTGATTTCATCGGTCGCATCGATTAATTCTTCCCCCGCCCTGCCAGGCAAAGTTTCAATATTCCTTCCGCCGACTTGTCCTCCGTAGTCTGCCGTCTTGCCCACCGCAGCTTTATTTAAGACGGAAGTTTGAGGAAAGATGGATTCTTCAGCGGAGAAAGACGAAGGATGGAAAGCGATTAGGTCATCGACGACATTATCCGCGTCGTCAAGATGCGGGCTTATATAAAGAATTGGTTTTTTAAGCTCTTGTTGAATGTGCAGGGCCAATAAAGGCGCAAAACTTCCCCACGTCCCGGCAATTTTTACCGCCCTGTTGTCAGCAATTTTTAGCTGGGAAATTACCTTCTGAACACTATTTAACTGCCCTATATTCAAAAAGGTGTCAGGAACCTTTTTCCTGTCTTAATCCCCAAAGCAGGTATTAACTGCTCTCGCTGCCTTTACCAATGAGCTGTCTTTCGGCACAGTTCTCGTCCTGCCTGCAACCTGCGAAAGTGGAACACTCGAAAGTTTGTTATTTTTCAGTACAACCAGCCGATTTTTCACGCCGCTGACCAAAAGTTCAATCGCCGTATTGCCGAAACTCGTCGCCAGTATCCTGTCCCAGGGCGTAGGCGTCCCGCCGCGCTGAATATAGCCTAAAACTACGCTGCGTGCCTCAAGTTTTGTTATCTGCTCAATCTGCTCCGCAACTTTATTCGCTATCCCGCCCAGCCGTATCGGGTCCGGACTGCACGCAACCGTTTTGCTTACGACCATCTTTCCGCCCAGTTCCTTGGCCCCCTCAGCGACGACTATAATACTATAGCTTCGGCCCTTATTACTTCTCTGCCGAACAAACTCGCAAACCTTTTCTATCTTGTATGGAATCTCCGGTATCAAAATCACATCGCTTCCGCTCGCAACTCCCGCGTGCAGCGCAATCCAGCCCGCGTATCTGCCCATCACCTCGACAACCATAACCCGATGATGTGAGCTTGCCGTGGTTCGCAATTTATCTATCGCCTCGGCTGCTGTTGTTACAGCCGTATCGAATCCGAATGTTACATCCGTGCCCCACAAATCGTTATCTATTGTCTTCGGCACGCCGACGACCGTAAGACCTTTCTTCGCAAATGCCGCTGCGCTCGTCATCGTCCCGTCCCCGCCGATAATAACCAAAGCGTCAATTTTCTTCTGCTTCAAAAACTTAACGCAGGAATCCGAAACATCTTTATATACAACTTTGCCTGCCTTGTTCATCACCGGGTATTTCGATGGGTTTGTCGTATTATTAGAGCCTAATATCGTCCCGCCCGCTCCGAGAATATTGCTTACATCCTCATATCTCAGCGGATGCATTCTTTTTTCGATAAGCCCCAGGTATCCGTCCTCGATTCCCCAGACTTTCATCGAATATTTCGAGATTGCCGTCTTCGTCACCGCCCGGATTACAGCATTTAGACCCGGACAATCCCCCCCGCCAGTCATTACCGCTATAGTCTTAATTTTGTGTGTCATATTCTTATTTAGCCCCCGCCGCTTGAGGCGGGGAAGTTAGTGTTTAGCCCCCGCCATCATGATGGCGGAGTTTATCTATATTCGTGTTTACTGTTTCGCCGCCGCAATGGATTTTTTCACAGCTTCCGCGACCGCGTCCGCCGTAATACCGAATTTCTCATAGCAGACCTTATAAGGCGCCGAAACGCCGAAACCGTGCATACCGATAAACTCGCCTTTGTCGCCGATATATCTTTCCCAGCCCATTTCGACTCCCGCCTCGACGGCAACCCTCGCCTTAACGCTCGGCGGCAGCACCGAATCCTTATACGCCTTGTCCTGCTTCTCGAACAACTCCCAGCTCGCCATATTGACGACCTGCGCCTTGATATTTTCCGCCGCAAGTTTCTCCGCGGCCTTAACCGCGATTTCCAGCTCCGACCCGACACCGATAAGTATCACATCAGGCCTGTCTGCTTTAATGAAAACGTAAGCGCCCTTGGCGATATTCGACGCCGCAGGATATTTTGTCCTGTCGAAAGTCGTCAGATTCTGTCTCGTCAAAAGCAGCGCGACCGGCCCGTCCATATATTCCAGCGCAATCTTCCACGCGTAAGCCGTCTCGTTTGCGTCCGCCGGCCTGATTACAAGCATCTTCGGTATTGCACGCAGCGCAGCGATATGCTCGACAGGCTGATGTGTCGGCCCGTCTTCGCCAAGTCCGATACTATCGTGCGTGAACACAAAGATTGTCCTGTATCCGCTCATCGCCGCCATTCTTATCGCAGGCCGCATATAATCGCTGAAGCAGAAAAACGTCCCGCCGTACGGCCGCAGCAGTTCGCTCGCCGCGATGCCGTTCATTATCGCCGCCATTGCGTGTTCTCTTACTCCATAGCGGATATAGCGTCCGGTGGGTTTGTCTTTCTGGAAATCTTCCACGCCTTTGTACCTTGTATTATTCGATGGCGTCAAATCCGCCGACCCGCCCAAAACCAGCGGCATCTGCGGCATCTGCGCATCGAGTGTCGCTCCCGAGGCCTTTCTTGTTGACATCGGCTCTGCCGGAAACGTCGGTAGATTAGTTATTTCCGGATAAGGATTATTAATCAGTTTCGCAAGCTCCGGAAACTTTTTCGAATATTTCTCGAATTTCTCGTTCCATTCTTTTTCAATCTTTGCTCCCTTTTCTTTCATCGTTTGCATATGCTTCAAAACTTCTTCCGGAACTACGAATGTCTTTTCCGGGTCCCAGCCGAAGTTCTTCTTGATTAGTTTAATCTCATCTTCGCCCAGCGGCGCCCCGTGAGCGGCAGGCGTATCCTGAAAATGCGGACTGCCGTATCCGATATGTGTTCTAATGTTAATTATGCTCGGCCTGTCTTTCTCCGCCAGTGCGTTCTTCAGCGCCCTCTCGAACGACACCATATCGTTGCCATCCCCGCCCACAATTTGCACGTACCAGTTATAAGCCTCAAACCTCTTGGCCCTGTCCTCCGTGAACGACAGATTCGTTTCCCCGTCGATGCTTATATGGTTATCGTCGTAAATCACAATCAGACTGCTAAGCCCCAGATGCCCCGCCAGCGAGCAGGCTTCAGAAGAGACGCCTTCCTGCAAATCACCGTCGCCTGCGACAGCGAAAATGTTGTAGTCAAAGAGATTCGAGCCGTCTTTGTCGAAATACGCCGACAGATACTTCTGCGCCAGCGCCATACCGACCGCATTAC
>JAHJUV010000124.1 GCA_018828825.1 Planctomycetota bacterium
TCCGTCAATCCCATCCCAACACCCCCGTCAACTATGCGGATGGTTGTGTTATGTTTGCCCAAATTAACAAACTCAAAAGATACCTGCTCGCTGTTTGCATCATAGGCATTCTTGATTAGTTCAGCGATGGCAATATTTGAATTAGATATGGATTCTTCGCCAAGTTCGGTGATGATATTCCCATTGAATGTAAATCTGAATTTTCCGGTCTGTTCTTTCATTTGTAATTCTGCCATAATATAAACCCTATTTTAAGAGATGGATAAGTTCTTCCGCAACAAGCTTTGAAAACATCGGGGGTACGGCATTGCCAATTTGTTTAAACTTCGAAGTTTTTGTTCCTTCAAAAAAATAATTGTCCGGGAATGTCTGAAGCCTTGCAGCCTCCCTTACAGTTAATGATCTGTTTTGCTTTATGTCCGGATGAATATAATAGTGCCCATCCTTTGCAATATGTGCTATGATAGTGTGACTGGCTGGAGCCAAATGGTCAACCACCTTAAACCTATCAAGAAACGCAGTTCTATTTTTATGAGTTTTTAGTTTTTCAGGCAATTCGTTATAGCGTATATTCCTGCCATAATTCTTTTTTTTAACAGCTATTTTGTATATTTCAAGATCCCGTCTTGATTGAGGGCGCGCGCTATGATCAATAATCAAAGGCAGCTCCCTATCGGTAATCCCAAGACGACGTAACAGCGATGATCTGCTCTGATAACTGACACATTTTGATCCTTCCCCAGCATGGAGCTTCGGCAAGTCTCCTATGAAGTCTGCTACTTTGTATGTGCGCTTTACAGTTTCAAAATTTGGATATTGGGAAATGCCGGAATCTCTGCGCCAACCTATAAGAATGATCCGTTTCCTGTTTTGAGGAACGCCGAAATCCGAAGTGTTAAAAACCTGATAATCTGTCGTATACCCCGCCCTCTTCATCATTTGTCGCATATTTTTAAGATATACACCCCCACCCGCATTTAGGAGCCCGGGAACGTTTTCGAAAACGAACAGTTTTGGCCTGAAGGCCCTAAGAAATTCTACATAATATTGATAAAGAAATTTTCGTTTATCCCGCCTCATCCTTTTTTTGTCTGATGAACGGCCTATATGAGAATATGCCTGACAAGGTGGTCCGCCGATTATCATGTCCAACCTTCCGTCGCCCAGCCTTTTTTTGACATCCATTATCAAGTCTTTGATATTATCCTGAGATATTTCTGCCTGGATTACTGAATCGAACTCCTTTTCAAGATTATTATTATGTACAAGTGTCTCTCTGTCAATTTTACCGAGAAGATATTTTCTATACTCTCCCAACTTGCCGGTCCTTCTTAGAGTATGATACGCCATGCGTGTTCTTATAGTATCGCACGCATCCTTATCCATCTCAACGTGGGCAATCAAATCGCATCCTGCCGATAGAAACCCCTCGGAGAGCCCTCCGGCCCCGCAGAATAAATCGATGACCGTAAACTTTGATTTCTTACACATCATGCCTCTCATCTAATATTCTTTTCAGTGTTGATACACAGCGATCAGGAGTTTTTTTAACCTGATGCCCCCAGAATCTTTTTAATTTCCAGCCCTCTTTTTTTAGAACACGATTAACCTGCTTATCTCTTTTTTTGTTTCCTGATATCTTATTTTCCCAAAAATTTGTGTTCGTGGCAGGCTCCTTGTAACATTTTGGGCAACCATGCCAAAAACAGCCGTCCAAAAACACTGCCACTTTTAATGCGGGGAATATAAAATCCGGTTTCCCAACCACTTTGGATCCTTTACAAAAGCCTGCTATCCCGACAGATCGCATATATTTCTTAAACGTTATCTCCAAACCTGTATTCGTGCCAAGTATGCGCGACATACAGTAACTTCTTTGTTTTTTTGTCAAAACATCAACCATTTCAACAATACCCAAAACTGCGATTCCCGTATACTAAATATCAAATGACAAAGAATAACTCCGCGATACTTTTTCTCCACGGTTGCTCAGCCAATTCTACCCCCTATTCTCCATAAAGA
>JAHJUV010000125.1 GCA_018828825.1 Planctomycetota bacterium
GGCCTTGAGCGGAATATGCTTTATTTTAAGTTTCGCTCCCCGGCAAATTGTGTCATCCGCCGCCGCCTCAAAAGCAAATTCCATCACTTCATCGTTAATCGCATTTATCTGTCCACAACTTATCACAACACGAACGACCCTGCCGCCCTTTTTTGGGGCATGGGCAAGAATAGCCTCGATGACATTTTCAGCTACGGCCGCTTCGTGCATCAGCAAATCCTCGGCAATTCTCTGCCGTAAGGCATCTGTACAATCCGCCTGCCTTTTATCATTGTGATTAGTTCCACAAGTGGCTCGCTGCTTTTGACAATCTGACCTATTATAGCCGCGTCTTTGCCGTTTTGGCAGCTTTTACATATTTCAAGGCATTCGTCGGCTTTCTGTCCGGAGACTACAATTACGACTTTTCCTTCATTGGCGATATTTAAAATATCAAAGCCAAGCATATCAGCCGCCGCTTGTGTCGTCGGATTTACAGGTATCTGGGTTTCCTGTATTTCAATACCCAAATCTGTCTGGTCGGAAATTTCACTTAAAGTCGCGGCCAATCCTCCGCGCGTTGGGTCCCGCATAAATTTTATATCGCTGTCAAGGACCTCAATTTCTTTTGCGCAGATTTGAGCTACCGAGCCGCAGTCGCTTTTCATTTCTGACTCGAATTTCATTCCTTCTCTTTGCGACATAATTGTCATACCGTGGTCGCCGATTGTTCCGCTTACGATAATTTTGTCGCCGGCGGCGATTTTTTCAAAGCCAACCTCGGCCTTTGATAATTTTAATCCTACTCCGGAGGTGTTTATAAAAATCTTATCGGCAGAACCTGCCTCGACGACCTTTGTGTCGCCACAGACAATAGAAATATTTTCTTCTTTCGCGGCCTGGGCGGCACTGGCAAGGATTTTCTTCAGGATACTTATTTCAAGTCCTTCTTCTATTATGAGAGACAGACTCAGAGCAACCGGTTTTGCGCCGGCCACGGCAAGGTCGTTTATCGTTCCGCATACGGCGAGTTTGCCGATATCGCCGCCGTTGAAAAACAAAGGTTTCACAACATAGCTGTCGGTCGTAAAACAGATATTGTCTTTGCCTAACCGGATTTCGGCTGAATCTGTAAGTTTGTTCAGAGTTTGGTTTTCAAAGGCTGGAAGAATTACGCTATGGATAAGCTCATCTGTTAATCTTCCGCCGCCGCCGTGCGCGAGTAGAATTTTATCGCCGGCGGTCATTGATTACGCCTTTTTCTGCGGGTGTACTTAAACCAGGCGGCACAGGCGCCTTCGCTGCTGACCATACAAGGTCCGACAGGCGTATCGGGCGTGCAGCTTTTTGCGAACAGGCCGCAATCAGGCGGGTCCATCAGACCACAGAGAACCTGACCGCACTGACAGCCGGTAAGGTCTTCTTCGTGTATAAACTTTACGCCAAGCTGTTTTTCGGCATCCAGTTCGCTGAATTTTCCCTTGAGTTTCAGTGTGCTTTTGTCAATATTACCCAGTCCCCGCCAGCAGCCGTCAACTGCATCGAAAGTTTCCTCGATGATTTTCTGCGCGGTTTTGTTGCCGGCGGCTGTAACAGCAGCAGGATAAACAGAATCCACGGCCGGCGTATTGTCGGCAAGCTGCCTGCAGATTTCGGATATTGCCTCGACAATCTGCATCGGCTCGAAACCCGCCACAACACACGGTCTTTTAAACTGCTCAACAATCGGCTTATAAGCATCTGAGCCGATTATGACACTCACATGGCCGGGGCACATAAACGCGTCTATTTTATGATTCTTTTCGGAAAGCAGCGCCTTCATCGCAGGGATAACAAGCTTATGATTGCTGAAAATAAAAAGATTCTTAATGCCCTGCTCGATTGCTTCATTGGCAATTACCGCTGTTGCAGGGGCGGTTGTTTCAAATCCTATCGCGACAAACACGATTTTTTTATCGGGGTTTTGTTTCGCAAGCTTCAGGGCGTCTTCGGCACTTAGTACTATTTTTATATTTCCCCTGTTTGTTCTCTGCTCAAGTGAGCCGTTTCTGCCGGGCACGCGAATCATATCGCCGTAAGTGGCGATTATGCAATCATCCCTGTCCGCCAAAGAAAGAACAGCGTCGATATATCCCTGGTCGGTGATACATACCGGACAGCCCGGCCCGCTTAAAAGTCTCATTCCTTCGGGAAAGGCATCCCGCAGGCCCGCACGAAAAACGTTAACTGTATGAGTGCCGCAGACCTCCATAATATTGATTTTCCGGCCGAGCGATTTTTGTGCCCTTGCTATTTGAATATATGCCCTGTTTATTCTCTCAAGCATTTTTAGCCTTTTATCCGGAGACTCTTTTGTCTGTTTTATTGAAATTGTCCAGGTCCGCCAAAAGCTGCCAGGTCTTTTTAGCCTCTTCTTCATCGATAACCGCTATCGCGAAACCGGCGTGGATAAGGACAATATCCCCAAGCTTTACCTGCGGCACAAGCGTAGTTTTGGCCTCGATACGATTACCGATGGCATCGGCAATTGCATCATCGCCTTTTATTTCAATTATTCTTGCAGGTACCGCAAGACACATATAAATTATCCTTTCTTTACAATCTTTGCCGCGATTGCCGCCTGCCCCAGCGATATTCCGCCGTCGTTGGCGGGCACAAGCTGGTTAAATAATACATTGAAGCCGTCATTTTGCAACAATTCAATGAGCCTTTCCGAAAGAAATCTGTTACAGAACACGCCTCCGCTGATAGCGGCGGTATTTATGCCGGTTTTGTCCCGCCCCTGCCTGGCCAGAGCCAGGAAAAATTCGGCAATTGTATTGTGGAATTTTGCCGAGATAACGGTTTTATCGACTTTGCCGATTTTGTCGGCTGCTATACCATTGAGCATATCGCCAATCTCAACCGTGGTAATCCCATTTTCCCTTTTCAACTCGAACGGATAACATTCCATCGTCCGCTTGTCCGCTATTGCCTCAAGGGCTATCGGAAGCTGCGCCTCGAAATTATTGCGACTCCCAAGCCCGCAAATAGCGGAAACTGCATCGAACAACCTGCCAAGACTTGACGTTTGAATTGTATTGATACCTTTTTCAATCTGTCCTGCGACAGCAGTCCTCTTTTTTCTGTCCGGTTCAATTTCATCAAGCACAGTATCAGGAATAGAAAGATTATATTTTTTCATCAGGCCGATTATGGGCCGAATCGCTTCTTTGGCCGCCGAGTCCCCGCCGCCGAGCGGGTAATAAGACAAATGGCCGAACCGCTGAAAATCATCGAGCCCTGCTATCAGGCATTCGCAGCCCCAAATTGTACCGTCGGTGCCGTAGCCTGTGCCGTCCGCGACAAGGCCTATTACCTTTTCATCTATATCGTGCTCGGCAAGAACGGATGCTATATGGGCCCAGTGATGCTGGACTTCGATAAGTCTGTCTTTCTTTAATTTTCTGGAGTACTGGCTTGAAAGATAATTCGGATGCATATCGCAAACAATGACAGAAAATTCGGCTTTGAGAAGTTTTTTAAGATGTTCAATCGAGCTTAGCCAGTGTTTATAAACGCTCGCATCGGCCATATCGCCGATGTACTCGCTGAGAATGAACCGGTTCTTTTTCACAAAGCAGAATGTGTTTTTCAAATCCGCACCGGCAGCAAATATATCAGCCGAAACTGAATTTTTCGAAACAAACGCCTGCGGCACAAATCCCCTCGAACGCCTCAGCAAAACAGGTTCATTTCTAATAATATGTATAATAGAGTCGTCAACCTGTCTGTAAATAACTCTGTCGTGCATCAAAAACGCATCTGCCGCGTCTCCGAGTTTTTCAAGTGCCTCACTGTCTTTGCAAATCAAAGGCTCATCACAGATATTGCCGCTGGTCATTACAAGGGCATCTAATTTTCCCTCGGCAAATATAAGATGATGCAGCGGCGTGTAGGGCAACATAAAACCAAACATATTAACGTCCCGGGCAACGGATGGCGCAATTGTATTTGGCTTTTCTTTAGGCAAAAGGACTATCGGGGCCTCAATGCTCTGCAGAATCTCTTCTGCCTTTTCATCAACGACAGCAAATTGTTTGATTTTTTCTATATCGGCGGCCATCATCGCAAACGGCTTATAATCGCGCATCTTACGCTGCCGAAGTTTTTTTACCGCATCGTCGTTTTCAGCGTCGCAGGCAAGGTGAAACCCGCCAAGTCCTTTAATCGCGACAATTTTCCCTTCGAGCAAAAGGCGGATTGTTTCCCAGATAACTTTATCCGATACTACTCTGCGAAGCAGCGCTTCGCTGCGTAGCACGAGATCGTTTTCAATTTCTTTGCCTTTATTGTCGCAAAGTTTTATTTTCGGCCCGCACACAGGACAGGCGACCGGCTGAGCGTGGAAACGTCTGTCTTCGACATTTTCATATTGTTCTCTGCATTTGTCACACATTGAAAAAACGGACATCGTTGTGTTCGGCCTGTCGTAAGGTATCGACTTTATTATCGAATATCGCGGGCCGCAGTTTGTACAGTTGATAAACGGATAACGATACCTGAAATCATCTTTATCAAACAGTTCGGCAAGACAATCTTTGCAGGTCGCGATATCGGCGGCAACCTCTGCGCTTATAATTCCATCCGATTCGCTTTGCCTGATTTTGAAAGTTTTTTCGCCGGCTACCGGCTCAATATCAGCCAAATCAAGAGCGGTAATTTTTAACAGCGGTTTTTCTTTATGAGCAACTTTTAATTTATCGATGAATTTCTCGATGTTATTTTTTGTGCCCTGAACCTCTATTATTACCCCCTGCGTATAATTATAAACAAAACCTGTAAGATTCAATTCGTCGGCAAGTTTATAAACAAAAGGCCTGAATCCGATTCCCTGTACCTGTCCCTGTACGGTTATTTTTTTTCGATTCTTTGCCATTAATCTTCTATCTCGACCTGATGGGGCAGTTTTTCAAGCGGGCAGCTTTGGCATCTCGGCCGCGGCCTGCAAAATTCCTTGCCCGCGCGGACAAGCAGGGCGTGATATTCATTAAAAAGTTTTACATCGCTGTCAAGATTGTCTTCAAACAGGCTCCGAAGCTGTTCATAATCGCACTGTGGCTCGATTAACTGATGTCTTGTCGCAACCCTGTACGTATACGCATCGATAACGAAAACGGGCCTGTCAAAGGCATAAAGCAGAATCGAATCCGCTGTCTCCCTGCCGATGCCGTTGACTCCCAAAAGCTCCTGACGAAGCGTTTCGGTATCGATAGTCTCGATTTCCGCAAGCGAACCGTTATGGTTCTCGAAGAGCCAGTTCAAAAAGTTTTTCAGCCTCTTCGCCTTAATGTTGTAATAGCCGGCGGGTCTGATAAGCTCGGCCAATTGCGGCCGTTCGATGGAATACAATTTTTCAAGACTTACCAGAGAGGTTTTTTTAAGATTCCCGATGGCTTTTTCGACGTTTTGCCAATTCGTATTCTGGGTCAGGATTGCCCCGATGACAATTTCATCCTTTGTATCACCCGGCCACCAATGCTGGGGTCCGAACCGCTCGAATAATAACTCATAAATCTGTTGTATTTTTTGTCCTGTCATATTTCCTGCGGCATTATCAGGCACTTTTTTGCCAACGTCAAATGATATGTTTTGCTTTTTTCCCCCGGTCAGATTAAACTCTTGCCGCGATGGCTCGAAAGGAATCAGACAAAACTTTCAATGAACTTGGCAATACAATAGACCCAGCAAGTATAGGGTATTTTGCCAGGACCTATCGCCCGGTTTACGCCCTTGTGTTTCTCCTGCCTTTTATATTCCTTTATGAAATTCTTGTTCTTGTGGTCAATCCGCAGCTTCTGAGTGAGCCCGTAAGCAATGTCCGCGGCGGCGTCGTAGCGTTTGTCTGGATTCAGAACTTTTTGCATTACGTCGGACTGGACGCCAAAAACGCCTGGCTCTGTGCCCCCCTTGTCATAATCGTAACACTGCTGACCCTGCAGCTCACCTCAAGACAGAAATGGAAAATACTGTGGCCCGACCTTCTAATAATGGCTTGTGAATGTGTCATAATATCGGTGCCTTTGATTATTCTTGCGCTGATTCTTAATCGGCCAGCCCAGCCGCCGCAGGTCGCTTGTCTGCTGGCCGCAACTAAACTCAGCCATCATAGTTTTGTGATGGATATTATCACCGGCATCGGAGCTGGCATTTATGAAGAGCTGATTTTCAGGCTGGTGCTTATCGGCCTGCTTATGCTGTTCTTTGAAACTATCCTTGGCGTAAAAAGGATAAAGGCAATTTTTATATCCGTTGCAATCTCGGCCATTCTGTTCAGTTTGCACCATCATTTTGTTTTTCTGAACGGCGGGTTCGCAAGGGCCGAGCCTTTGACAATGGCGCCGTTTATTTTTCGAACTGTCGCCGGCGTTTATTTCGCGTTTGTCTTTGCCGTTCGCGGATTCGGCATCGTCGCAGGGACTCACATATTTTATAACATCATCGTAGCAATCCTGAACGCCTGCCTGTTTAACCACGGCTGAAAAAACAAAAAACCCCGCTCTTTCAGCTTTTCTTTGGGGAAAAACACATTTTTTTTGAAATCTTTATTCCTTCTGCCTGCTGAATTTGCGGCAACATCGTCCGATAAGGCCTTAAAACTGCATTATCAGTATTGATAACAGCCTTGAATTTAAGGGCCATTTTTGGTACAATAACACCATCAGAACAGCGAAAAATTACTTCTGAACTGGGCTTTATGATGGATACTCCTAATACAAATGTTGTTGTCAGCGAATTGACTTTCACGCTTTACCAAAGACCGCTTCATCCGGAACTTTTCAGCATCTTTGAAAAACGCACTATTAAGACCGACAAATATGAAGCGTTAATTTGGGCCACCGGCGGTTCGCACGTGGTCAGCGTATTTGCCAACGACCTTTGTCTTTCGGAGCTCATCAGCGCCCCGACTCAGCCTCTGCCCCGTCGAGGCCTGATTGAAAGATTCAGATTCGCCGGCCAGAGAAATCACAAATGCACTCTCGCCAAGGGTCTCAGCTATATGACTGATTTTCAGGTCGAGAAGATGAGTCCGAATCTCTATCGTCAAAGCCACAACGACCTTGAAAAATTCGCACGCAATCGCGGCATATTTGTAAAATTCCCCAAGCTTGCCATCGGCGGCCTTGAGCCGTTCAGCTATATCGATTTCGAGGCAAGACGGGACGAACTGCATATTCACACGTTCCACGCGTATCCCGACCAGGTAACAATCATAAAAACCCAGTCCCTGTTCGATATGCACTAAGCCCCCGGCCAAAATCCATTTATAAACAATTTGCCCCACCTTCCGGAAATGCTAAAAAGAAGAAACTAAAAGACTTTCAATCTTATGCCCTTCTCGCTGGTTTTATCAATGAGTTTTTTCATCTTCTCAAGCGATATTTTGAGTTCTTCGCTACTGTCGAGCAGATTTTCATACAATTTGTCGTCATTAATCAGTTTTCCTACAGTACCCTGACCGCCATCGATTTTATTAAGCACCCTCCGCAATCCGATAAGCGTCTCGCCAAGTTCCTCGCTGGTTTTCATAACAGAGTCGGAAATAGATGACAATTTTTCCTGGCCTTGTTGGGAAAATTCCTTTATCTGCTGCAGAGTTGTTATGGACTCTTCAGTCGCTTTTGACAGATTCGCGAGCGAATTTTTCAAATTAATTCTATTCTGCTCGTCGCCTACTATCGCGTTTACATTATCGACCAGCGTTGTAATCTTCGTAAAGAGCGTTTCTATTTTGTCCTGCATCTCTTTCGGCAGAAATTCGCTCATTGAGCCGCTTTTGCCCTGCAGTATCATCCCTGCACGCAAAAATTTCGGTTCAAGCAAATTAAATTCGTTCGGCTCCATCGGCACCGAAGTTAGTTCGATATAGCTGCTGCCGAGCCCCCGCCTTGTAAGCTCCACTTCTACATTTGAAGGAATATTTGCATAATCTCTTGATATTGCCAAATCTACCGAAACCTGATGGATAAATCTGCCTTGTTCGTCTCTGGATGGTATCGGCGGCGAAACGTATGTTACTCTGCCCACATCGTAGCCGCAATATTTTACAGGTGTATTTTTCTCTACTCCCGGTGCAAATGGAAATTTTACCTTTACACTGAACGATGTAAACTTGGCCGCAACTACCGGCAGTTCACCGAAGAGGAATATCATATATGCAAAAATGCACACCCCTATAATTACAAACGCACCTACAATTATATTGCGCTTCTGCTGTAAATAATCATAATCACTCATTGAACCAATTCCTTAAATTTCCTTATCTGCCTTTGCTACTCTGCGAAGTACCTGCTTCACTACGAAATAACTCCCATTCCCCGCTATCCGCCACAGGCTATAAAGGCCGAAAATTTGCTACGTAGCACGAGCAAGAAAAAGCTCGCGTATCGCACGAAGCGGATACCCTGATTTATTGAGTTTTTTTATCAGCTTTATTCTTTCCACTGCCTTGTCGTCGAACATCCTTCTGTTGGTCCTGCTCGTCGATGTCGGTTTCACAAGTCCTACCATTATATAATACTGCAGCGACTGTGTCGAGACGCCGGCTTGTTTGGCCGCCTTGCCGATAGACATTAACTTTTCTTTACTCTTCATAATCGTTTGGCGGGCTTGTCCTCCGACTTGTCCTCCGAAACTTTAGCGTAAGGAGGGTCAAACCCCTGTGAGCCAAAAGGATGACACCTTAAAAGGCGTTTTACCGCCATATATATTCCCTTAACCGCTCCGAACTGCCGGACCGATTCGATAGCGTATTGGCTGCAACTCGGCACAAATCTGCACTGGCCGCCCAAAAACCGCCCCAGGCTCGACTGATAAAGCCTTATCAGCAAGACAATTGCTTCTCGTATAAGGTTGCGGCTGTCCATTTTATTTGTTTTGTTTTTTCTCAAAACGCCTCCGCCCATGCTCGGCAAGCTCGATAAATCCCTGTTTTACCCGGCTCAAGGTAATTTTCTTTATATCAGAATCGCCCCTTTTCGACAACCTTGCAGAATAAATTACAAAATAGTCAAACCCTCCCGCAATTTTATCCCGGCTTAGCCTGAAAGCCTCTCTGGCGAGTCGTTTAAGCCTGTTCCTGACCGCCGCAGGAGCCGTTTTCGAGCTTACAGACACAGCAAATCTCGACTCGGAGGCACCCTTAGGGGCCATATATAATGTCATTAACTCGTTTCTATTAAATAACTTATAATCCAGGATGGTTTTGAAGTCATCTTTTGAGCTGATTCTCGATTTTTTGGAAAATTTATAAGTTGTCATAAAACAAGACTAAAAAGACTGAAAACTTTTAATTAATTATGCTGATTTTACAGGATAAGTAAAATCTCTTTTTGGGCTCTTGATTTTAGATGCTCACTGCCGCGACCTGGTCGGCCTGTTCACGTTTTCTAATGATTTCCGCGCTTATTTTCCGATTGACGGTCTTGGCATCAAGAACACCGGCCAACTTGCCGTTTTCGTCCGAAACAACAGGCAGGAAATCAAGGTCATATTTCTGTATCCGTTCCAGCGCCTCAGCGAGCGGAGCATCTTCTGTGGTCTTGTCGAGTACGGGCTGGGCAATATCGCAAGCCAAAAGCCAACCGGTAACATTCTGGTGGGCAAAGGTTTCTTTGATGCTGCTTATCGATATGATTCCTTTCAGTTTCGACTGCTCATCTATAACGGGATAATACAAGCCGTCGGTAGTGCTAAAAATATTGATAATATCATCAAGAGGCAGACCTTCTTTAATAGTCGCCGGTTTTGATTCCATAACATCTTTTACTTTGTACAGCATAATCAGGTCCTCTTCGGTAACGTTCATTCCCACTTCGCCCGCTTTTTTGACGCCGATTTTGACAAAAATCGGCCCGATAATCTGAAAGAGAAATACGCCAATGATAATAACGGTTATCATTAATTCCCGTATCTGCCCCTCGAAACGGGTACTTGCCATAATCAACAGTGCTATCGCGATTGTGCCCTGCTGATAAAGACAAAACCCCAGAAACTTTCTTACGGCCGGCGCCGCTTTGGAATACGTTGCACCCCAATGCGAGCCAAGGGCTTTGCCCGCTACGCAACCAATAATATATGCCGCCGCTGTTAACAGGACAATCCAACTCACTGCTGAAACATTGACTCTGGCCCCGATGATAACGAAAAACAATACATAAATAGGCGCCGAAAATTTGTGTATCATCTCAAAACTGGCAGAACTGCGTCTGGGTAAAATATTTATCAATGTCGCGCCAAAGGCCATCGACGACAAAATCACATCAAACTTAAATGTCATCGCAAGGCCGATATCGAGGATAATGCAGCTGATACTAAAAACGAGAATTTTCTCCTTGTCGTCGATTTGCCTGATTATCCACTTCAAAAGCAATCCGATTAGAACGCCAAGAACCAGTGAGCCTGCAATTTCATAAACAGCGTGAACCGCCATTACCGCAAACCCACCCTCGGCATGCTGACCCATGAGTACCGAGGCAACACTTACGCTGGCGATATAAAGAATCATAGCCAGGGCATCGTCAAGCGCCACTATCGTAGTGAGCATCGTTGTTAGTGGCCCGCGTGTTTTATATTCCCAAAGTACAGAAACCGTAGAAGCCGGATCCGTTGCTGAGCAGATTGCTCCGAATACCACACCCGCCGCGACCGCAATGTGCCAATCAAAGACGAGCAGCAGAGCCGCTGTGCATAGTGTGGCAGCGGTCAAAAATGCGGTTATCCCCTCAAACAGCAGAACGTAGAATACCTGTCTGCCGTATTTGACGAATATGTCTTTTTTGAGTTCGCCGCCTATCAGAAAGCCAATAATTCCCAGTGCAAAAAGATTGAACGGCTCAAAAGTTTTTATTGTCTGCTGCGACATTACCCCGAGTATCGGCCCGAGAAGGACTCCTATGACTATATAGCCAACAATCTGCGGTATGTGCAGCCGCTGAAAAAGTCTGGCCCCGAACGTACCGAAAAATATCGCTACGCCAATCACTAAAAGCATATTCAAATGGTGAATATCAAATGCCCTAAAATTTTCGAATATTATTGCCATTGGCTATACCTGAACAAATTTTTCACTATTGTCAAAACAGATAATTTTAGCTTTCCCTAGCGACTGCTACAAGATAAAAATATCCCCATTCAATTCAGGATGGGCCGCAACCACAAATCTGCAATTTATTTTATCCTGATGTGATACACGATTTTGCTGCAAAAACGTCGGTATTCCGGCTCGATTTGCTCGACATCCTGACCTACGTAGATACTGAAAAGTTTTTGCGCAATATAGCTGTTCCATTGTGCCGTAAGCGGTATATTCCTGTCGGACGCTATTTTTGCCTCTGTTTCGTCAATCGGCCAGGTGCCGTTAAGCGCCCCCAGCAGCATCTGGTGATAATTGGCAAGTCTTCTGCCGTAATCGTCCTCACGCAAAAAACGTACAAGCGCATAAGCCTGGGCATAAAATGCCATTACACCCATATCAGGTTCCTGCCATAACACGATTTCGCCGGGATTCAGCGAGATAAGATTCCGCAGCGGAATCATCTTCCTGTCTTTCATAACAAGCTTCAAGGTGCCAAGTTTTGCGTAATTTTTCGCGGGATGGAAAACAAACTGGCCATTTTCATAATCACTCGCTTCAAAAAGCTGCGCAATACCCTCGTCCAGCCAACTCGGCAGCCTATATTTAAGATACCTGTTGCAGAACTGGTGCCAGCCTTCGTGTCCAATTACACTAAAGGTTCGGCTTCTTCCAATATTATAGGTGACACAAGCACCGTTAAGAAAATATGCGCCTTTTTTTATCTTCAGATATACCGGCCATTGACTGCCGGTGAATTCCTTCGTGAACTGCTCCCACTGCGAACGGTCCTTAAAAAGATACAGGACAAATCTGTTATGATTTTCAACCGAAATAGGAAGCTGGGCCTGATACTGCCGCCAGGCCGCCTCGGCAAAAGCTGGAATTTGTTTGAGCATTAACGGCTCAAGCAGCGTCGTATGAATTTTATAATGCTGAGTCTCGATTGTCATACCGTCGCCGTACGGATTATTCCATCTTTCAACATTTCGCACCGCAGGCAGCGGAGCAACATATTTAATCAGGCCATCGACGGTTGATAGTGAAGCTCTTGGTTTACTGTATGAATTTCCCGACCCTGTCGATAAATTTTGCTCGTTGCAGCCGTAAGCAAAAACCAAAAATGTTACAAGCAGTGTTTTCTTCATTATTTTTCCCGTACAAAATTTCAGAGCGGTTTATTTTCCTTCTTCGATAATATCTGCTGTGAACAGATAAACCTCCGTATCTTTATCTTTCCATGCATCCGGCTTCAATCCTGCCTTGTGTTCGCAGCAATATGACAGGAACTCTTCTTTGCTCCAGCCGGTCTCGGTCGCGACCTGCGGCAGAAAACAGCCGCTTGCGTAATCTCTTTTTATATATATCCCATCAACACCGAGCCGCAGGCTTAACGGGTCCGCTGTCTTTTTCAGTGGGGAAAGAACCGAAATTCCAATATCAAGCTCTTTGACTTCCTGCGGCGTAATGCGGTCGGCAAAAAATCTCGCATCGCCCGTGGTTGCCGCGACAGCCATCTCGCTTACTAATTCTATAAGCGGCGCCTCGGAAATAAACTGTCCGATACAGCCTCGAAGCTCGCCTCTGTTTTTTAAAGTAACAAAGCATCCGCAGTGAGCGTTAAGTTCCGCTTCGCTGGACAATGCTTTTGGAGGCTTTTTACCTGCCGCTGCTGCTGCAGCGGCATTTTTTGCAATTGTAAGTAATTGTTTTTTTTGGTTTTCCGTCATTATATTAAGGAGCGAATGCCGCTCCGAGTTTTTTCATCACAAAAGCAACGAGAGCAAGAAGTGTTATAACAATTATTGTCGCCAGGTTGAAGTATTTCTCGATAAAATGTCTTGCCTTGATTCCGAACAGATAAAATATAACGCCCTCAGAACCAAATCTCATCGTCCTGAACACTATACTTACGAGCACGAATTTTACTATGGATACTTCCGCCATTCCACCGAGCCAGCTGAAAAGCATATAAGGCACCGGCGTAAGGGCCGAAATGGCAATGGCCCAGAAATCATATTTTTGATACATCTCAAGGGCAAGATTGACTTTCGGGCCGAGATGAATTTTATCGAATACCGCGATGACATTTTCTCCGCCGATAGCCATCCCCAAAAGTAAAGCAATCGTTCCTCCGAGCACAGAGAATATCGCGCAGGTAACTCCGTACCTGATGCCCTTTTTCGGTTTTCCCAGGCACATCCCTATTACAAGTACATCGGCAGGTATCGGCACACAGATTGGCTCTGTTATTGCAAGGATGATAAGAGCGATAAGACCGTATTTCGTCTCGGCCCAGTGCAAAACCCAGTTATACAAACGTTTATGTATTTGCCACGCCGGATGTTTACCTTTGATAGCCACACAATCTTCTGTCATAATATTCTTCCTTTTGGAACACTAAAGGGGTAATTGTGTTACCGAATCTGCAAGCTCCTTCAAGGCAAGAGCGGCAGGGTTGGGGTCAAAGCCGGCAAGCGACGAGACGGCTTTTTGGCGATAATGGACAATTTGGGATTTTGCAAAATCGATGCTTTTAATCGCGGGCAGAGTCAAAATTTTATTTTCCACATCCCTGCCGCCGGTCTTGCCGGTCTCGCTTTCCTTTCCGACAATGTCGATTAAATCGTCGGTTATCTGGAAAGCCATACCGAGATTGAGACCGAAATCATATAACGCTTCACAGTCGTTTTCATCGGCTTCGGATATGATTGCGCCAAGCCGGCCGCAATTGGCGAAAAAGACCGCCGTCTTTTTTTCTATTATCTCGAGATATTCTTCCACGCCAATAGCAGAATCGCCTCGCAGGGCGTTCTGAAGCATCTCGCCCTGACAGATTGTCGCCGCCGTATCGGTAAGTATCCGGCTGATGTCGTTTCTTTGCAGAGACTCCATCGTCAAAAAGGCTTTGCTCAAAAGATAATCGCCGAGCAGTACGGCTAAATTCGCGCCCCACAGATTATTCGCCGTCGCATGGCCCCTGCGCGAACGGCCGTCATCTATCACGTCATCGTGCAGCAATGTCGCCGCATGAATCATCTCCACGACAGCGGCAATTTCGATATGTATCTTATTTATATCCCCGAACAGCCTGCCGCTCAAAAGCAAAACAGAGGCGCGAAGCATCTTGCCCTGCCGATGTTTGAGGTAATCGATAAACGCAGCAAGTCTGTCATCGGGACAATTAAGCTGTTCAGACAGGAATTTCTGCACCTCTGCAAGCTCATCGGCTATGAGCGAGTCAGAAACAGAAGATAGATTGCGTACCGTCATCTTACTTCGAGCGGCCGTTTGCGTAATCGAAGAATTTTTTGCGCAGAAGCTGTGTGATTTTACCGGGTTTTCCGCCGGAAATCTGCCTGCCGTCAATTTCAACAACGCCGATAACCTCCGCCGCCGTGCCGGTAAGGAAAAGCTCATCAGCGACGTAAAGGTCGAAACGGGTCAGGTTCTTTTCAAAGGCCTCGATTTTTTCCTTCGCCGCAAGACGCATAACAACCGCCCTTGTAACGCCCTCAAGAGAGCCTGCCTGTATCGGCGGAGAGTAAATAGCGCCGTTCTTGACCATAAAAACATTATCGCCTGACGCCTCGGCAACGTAACCTAAATGGTTGTACATTATCGCCTCGGGAACGCCGGCGTCGATGGCCTCAATCTTGGCCAAAATGTTGTTCAGATAGTTAAGGCTCTTTACCTGCGGAGGCAGAGAAAGAGGATGCGTACGAACAGTGCAGGCACTGATAACTCTCAGACCTTTTTCGTACAACTCTTCCGGGTAGAGCTGGATACTGTCGGCTATAATGATTACCTGCGCTTTTTCGCAGACAAACGGATTAATACCCAGGGACCCAACGCCCCTTGTAACAACAAGACGAATATAGCCGTCAACGATATTGTTTGCCTTAATGGTCTGTGCGACCGCATCGGCAAGTTTCGCAGCGGTCATATCGATATCCAGCCTGATTACTTTCGCCGACTCGTAGAGCCTTTTAAGATGGGCGTCAAGTTCAAAAATCTTCGAGCTGTAAACACGAATGCCCTCGAAAACACCGTCGCCGTAAAGCAAACCGTGGTCGAAAACGCTGACCTTGGCGTCTTTCTCATCTACAAGTCTGTCGTTAATCCAGATTTTTAAAGCCATAAAAACTCCGCAAATTCTTATCCCGGGGCAACTCTGCCGTCGGCGAGCCTGATTATCCTCGAGGCTTTCTGGGCAATCCGGTCATCGTGAGTAACCATTACAATCGTCTGGCCGGCGCTGTGCAGTTTTTCAAAGATTCTTAAGATACCATTTCCTGTCTCAGAGTCAAGGTTTCCTGTCGGCTCATCGGCCAGTATTACGTCCGGCTCGTTTATCATCGCCCTTGCGATTGCGACCCTTTGCCGTTCGCCGCCCGAAAGCTGATAAGGCCTGTGTTCGGTACGCTCCGAAAGACCAAGCTCTCCCAAAAGTTGCAAAGCGCTCTTTTTAGCCTTTGCCGAACCGACCAGCCAGCCTATCGCGCCGGCACGTACCATCGGGGCAAGAAGAACATTCTGCAGCACTGTTAATTCGTCAAGTAAATGATAAAACTGAAATACAAAACCAATTTTTCTGTTCCGAAATTCATTGATTTTTTTGCCGCTAAACGCCGAAAGCTTTTTCCCTTCGAAAAAAACATCGCCTTTATCGGGCTTATCCAGCGCGCCTAATATATGCAAAAGCGTACTTTTCCCACTGCCCGAAGCGCCTTTGACAACGACAAATTCGCCTCTGCCGACATTAAGGTCTATGCCCTTGAGAACTTCAAGACGGACAGCGCCCATCGGGTAGGATTTAAAAACCTGTTTACAAGTCAATATATTATTGTTTTCTGTCATATCTGGTTTACCCGCAGAATATCTACACAGTTTTGCCTGGCGGCCCTGACTGTCGGCAGCATCGCGCCGAGCAGACAAGCCACAATCGCCGCCGCCGCCACTTCAACCGGCAGAGCAACGCCCGGCCGGTTCGGTATCTCGCCTATCGCATAAATTTCACGGTTCCACATCTGGAAACCGAATTTGTCATACAGCCAGTTTTCGAGACTGTTAATATTGTCTAAAAATATCAGTGCACAGGCAATCCCGACTATCGCCCCAACAATGCCGGTCAATACCGCGTATCGCAAAAAGACCCGCATAATACCGAAACCGGAGGCGCCGACGCTCTTCAGGATGCCGATGTCTTTGTTCTTCGCACCCACAATCATATAAAAAATTACGAAAATAATAAAGACCGTAATCAGCCCGACAAGCAGAAAAAGCATTAGCAGCATCGCCTGTTCTTTTTCCATAGGTGCAATCGTTTCTCTGCGGTAACTCCTGAAATCCTGTATGTTTACAGTCTTAAAAAGGCCCGCAATATCCGAGTCCGATTTTTGTTCGACAAATTTCCCCCACAAATCGGCCGTCTTTTCAACGGATTTATCGATGTCGAAGCCTTTTTTAAATTTTATAAATATCGCGCTGGTCCTCTTTTGGCCGATGTCCATTCCCGTCAGCGATTGCAATTGCTCGAAAGGCAGATACACCATCGTGCTGTCGATTTTCGCAAGACCGGTATTCGCATTATCGCTGTAATAAAATGTCTTCGTATTGGCGGAGACCGAAACCCCAGCCTTTACAAGTGTCCCTTTAGGCGTGAGCGGAAAACAGGTAATCCCGTAAGACCATCGCGGCAGATATGGCCACTGCATATAATTGCCCCACTGGTCGCGCTCCACAAGAAGGTCGACGCCAATCACACAGCCCGGCAGTTTAGTATTATAAGAAGGAGCAAAAGCAAGCGATGGAGTATCCTTGTGAAAATACAGACTCTTCGCGAAATCCGTCGTCTTTATATGAGTCTCCGGAACGATTCCCATAAGACCGAGGGCGGCGTTTCTGCTGGAAGATTCCGATTTCACAAGGCCGAAGGTATTTATCACCGGCGAGACGCTTTCGACAAAATCGCTCGACCGCAAAGTCGTTATAAATTCATCGTAATGGCCGAATCCGACCAGAGAATCCGTCGAAACAATACAATCGGAAAAGAACCCGTGGTTCTTATCGATAAAATCCACCGTCAGGCCGTTCATCACCGTCATTACAACAATGACGATAAAAACGCTCACCGCTACCGCTAAAACAGCAAGAATCGTCAGCCTGCTGCTCTTGAATAATTTAAAAGGTAATATTATGTCGTACATTTATTCGTACCTCAGGATTTTTACCGGCGATGTCCTGGCTGCGATTATCGAAGGCAAAAAGGCGCCGAGAACCGAAGCCGCCACCGCCGCGATAAAGAGACTTATCGCCCAGAACCAGTCAAAATGGTTCGGAATCTTCGTAAACATATAAACGCTGCTGCTCCAGAGCTTCAGCCCGAACAGCCTGCTGACAAACTGTTCGACAACATTTATATTAGAGGTGATAACAAACCCGACAAACACTCCCGCCAATGCTCCGACAAAACCGACTAAAGAGCCGAACAGCAAAAATATAGAAGTAATATCGCTGGCCGAGCCGCCGATGGATTTTATAATTGCGAGGTCTTTCTGCTTTGCCTTGACTATCATATAAAAAATACAGAATATAAGAACCACGATGCCCATACTTATAATCCCGAACACAACCAGCAAAACGCCCATCTGTTTTCTAAGCTCAGCGGTGTATTGCGCCTGTTTCTCGACAGCAGTAACAATCTCGGCCTGACCGGCAATCGACTGCGGCCAATCAAGCTGGCCCGATGCGAATTCAGACCATATCCGCCGAACTGTCCCGATTGCCTGCTGCGGATTGACACCATCGGCACATTTAATATGAATTATATCTGCCGTTTTATTCTGCTTATTCGAACCGAACATAAGACCAGACAAATCATCTATCGGCATAAAAACAAATTTCTTATCTATGTCATACGCCGCGGTAAAAACTATATCGGAAATAACCAGCCCTGCTGAGCGGCAGCGCGCAAAATTTGCCGGCTCATTGCTTTCCTCTTCAGTTGTGCCGATTGTTATCACTGCCTTTTGGCCGATTAAACCCTCGACAGCGGAAAAATCGTACCGGTCAGTTTTCACATCCGGCTCCGAGATAACCGCAATGCCTACAAAAACCGGTATATCCTTACTGTCGCTGTATTCGAATCGCGGCGGCGAATCCGATGATTTCTGTCTGAGCAGGTTACTCTTGAAATTCGTAACCGCACACCGGCTCGCCGGTTCGATGCCCCAGATATTAACCGCTTTGACGTTCCCCGGCCCCAAATGTACAAGACCGCTCGCCGAAAGTATCGGTGTGGCAGAGTTAATCTCCGCCGATGCGCAGAGTTTTTCAATAAGAACATCGCAGCTTGAAAATCTTGTGGGAGGTTCAAGTACGATATCGCCCAGGTATTCCGATGCGCTCAGCTCAATCGCCCCGATGAACGCCGTAAAAAGACTTGCCACCGTAACAAGCAGCGCCGTCGAAAGCGTTACCGCAACGATACTGAGAAAAACGATTTTCCGTTTCTTAAGATATCGCAGTGCCAAAAAAAATTTGAGCATTTATCCCGCACCTTTTAAATATTCAATAAAATACTTTGGCACAATATATAACCGATTTAACAAAAAAATCATAGCAGATTTAAAGCAGATTGAACAGAAAAAAGGTGCGGGATTTATTCTGTCCTGCCGATTACTTTTCCGGCTTCAATAACGGAAACAGGATTACATCTCTTATATTCGTCGTGCCGGTAAGCAGCATAATAAGTCTGTCGATGCCGATACCAAGCCCTCCCGCCGGCGGCATCCCGTATTTGAGCGCGTTTATAAAATCCTCGTCGAGACTGCGGAACGTATTCTCGTCTTCGCCGGCGCCTTTTACCTGCGAGGTAAAATTGTCGTACTGCACCTGTGGGTCGTTAAGCTCCGTATATGCATTCGCAATCTCTATCCTTCCTATATAAAGCTCGAACCGCTCGGCCAAATCCGGATTCGTCTTGCTCCGCTTCGTCAGCGGGCACAGCCTCCCCGGGTAATCAATCACAAAAGTCGGATTGACAAGATTCGACTCGACTTTTTCCTCGAAAAGTTTGTTTATGACGACTTCGTCGTCCATTTTTGTTTCGTCGATACTGGCAGCTTTCGCCTTTTTGCGAACCGCCGCAATATCGCTAATATCGCAATCGCAGTATTTATTAAAAAGCTCCGTGTAGGAAATCCTCTTCCACGGCCTCGAAAAATCAACCTCGCAATCGCCGAATTGAATCTTTGAGCTTTCACAGTGCTTTCCAACCAACTCGGCTATGAGTGATTCGGTCAGCTCCATCATTATATTGTAGTCCGCGTAAGCCTGGTAAATTTCCATCATCGTAAATTCAGGATTATGTCTCGGACTCAAACCTTCATTACGGAAATTACGGTTCACCTCGAAAACCTTCTCCATTCCGCCGACCAGCAGCCTTTTCAAAAACAACTCTGGCGCAATCCTCAGATACAAATCTATATCGAGTGCGTTATGATGTGTAACAAACGGTTTCGCCGCCGCCCCGCCCGCAATCGTCTGCATCATCGGCGTTTCAACTTCGTAAAATCCTCTTTCCTGCAGAAAACTCCGCATCGTCGATATCATCGCCAGCCGTTTCTTGAACCGCTCCATCACTTCGGGATTCGCCCAAAGGTCAACATATCGCTGGCGATATCTAAGCTCGGTATCGGCAAGACCGTGAAACTTCTCCGGCGGCTGCAGAAGCGATTTGCAAAGAAGCGTAACCTTCTCGACCCATATTGTCAGTTCGCCAGTCCTTGTAAGGCCAAGCTGTCCCTCGGCCCCAATCGTATCGCCAAGTTCAATCAGCTTTATAAGCTCCCACTGATTTTCAAGAAGTTTCTTGCTCAAGCCCAGTTGAATCGTACCGCTGCTGTCCCGCAGCGTTATGAATATCAATTTACCAATATCGCGAAGAAGAACTATCCTGCCCGCGCATATCGCTCTTTGCCCCTCAGTTTTTTCGTCGAACCTGTCCCTAGCCGATTGAGCAGGCTCGGCATTATCGAATCGTCCGCCGTACGGGTCTATCCCGAGCTGTTTTATACGCTCAAGTTTTTCCCTTCTCTGCTGTTCGAGTTTATTAATATCTTCCGGTTTAGTCATCACTTAAGTCCCGACTCAATAAGTTTCGTTTTTGCGACAAGAACCGCAACTGCAAGCTGGCTATCGGCCTCCAGTGTCTCCGCCAGATTATGCCTTGTCAGCTTCTTCTTATTCTCGTCGTGGTTCGCTGCCGCTAAAATATCATTATCACGCTCCATATCAAGCATCTTTTTAATCTCATCGCTGGTCAGTTCAATTTTCACTCCGGGCATTATACCCCAGTTTTTCTTCCCAAGTTTTTCCATCGCCCAGCGGTCGTTAACCCTCTGGTCGGAAGGAAGATGATAATACGCCATCGTATATTTAAGCTGTGCCCCCTCGCCCGGATAAGATGTGATTGTCTGAACGCTGCCTTTGCCGTAGCTCTGCTCACCGACAAGAACCGCTCTCGAAAAAGTCTCGTCCGCAAGAGCGCCCGCTACTATTTCCGATGCGCTTGCAGAGCCGGAATTTATCAGTATCACAAGCGGATAATTCGGATGGGTCCCTCTTTTCCTGGCAGCCTCCCATGTCGGCAGGCCGACTCTCGGCTGCGTGCTTACGATAGTGCCTTTTTCAACAAACAAATCGACAATATCGGCCGCGCTCTGAAGATAACCGCCGCTGTTGTATCTCAAATCGATAATCAGCGCCCCCATCCCGGAACCTTCGAGCTGTATAATAACACTGTCAAGGTCTGACGCCGTATTGGCAGAAAACTGTGTAACCCTCACATAGCCTACCTTGTCCTTGTCATCTGCAAAGTACAGCCAGTTGCCCGAATCGTCCCGGCACCACCCTCGCGTCGTGGGGACGATAATCTTGGCTCTTGTGATTTCTATATCTCTGGTCGTCTCTTCCCCGGGCCGGCGAACCGAAAGCAATACCTTTGTCCCTGCCGGACCGGTGATTTTGCTCACCGCGCAATTAATTGACATTGCTTTTGTGCTCTCACCATTAACCGCTTCTATTATATCGCCGGCGTCAAGTCCCGAATTATACGCAGGAGTATCAGGCACAAGACTTACCGCCTTCAGCAAACCGTCCCGCTTGGATATCTCGACGCCTATGCCTGTAAATTCGTTCGTCATATTTTTCTCGAAGTCTTCCACCTGCTTCGGCCAGACTATCATCGTGTGGGGGTCAAGAGTGCTCAAACAGCTATCCGCAAAATGCCAGACTATTATCTCTTCCGGAAGTTTCATCGTCGCTGAATTAAGCGCCAATATATGCCTGAACAGCTTTACAAACTGGTCCTTGCTCAAACTCACAACCTCTCTTTTATATTCTTTCTCCAGAGATGAAAGGCCGGCAATAAATTTCGGCATCTTGTCCCTTGCAAATTCAATCTTGAAAGAATTTGCGTCAAAACTATTCGAAAGACTTAAAACTTCGGCCAGGTATCGGCAACGTTTCAGCGCCTTATCGGTCATACCGCTGTAATAAAAAGGTTCAACATAACTGTATTCGAGCACATCCAGGCTGCGGATAAACATCTCCGGCTTTACCTTTTCGTACCGCTCCGTACTGGTTTCGCACGGACTGTCCTGAAGTGACGCCTTGACTATCGCTCTTTCCTCAAGCTGTTCTTTCTTGTCCGAATAGACCTTATTGTTCTCGTCAATAACCGTCAGCCAGCTATAGCAGTAAAGCAGAGCATCGACCCACTCGCCTTTGGCCTCATACTCAGCGGCTATCTTTTGCGCCCTTGCGATTGTGTCCTTCACAAACGCATCATCTAAAATCTTCGTCTTGTCGTTCCCATCAGCCGCCTCCTGAAGCCTGACTATTACGGCAAATACATCAACAACATTTGGTTCGTTTGTCTCCGCCTGTGCTTTATCCTTTGGACGCCTGATGGAGAACTTCTCAAGTTCCGCCAGTTTCTTTTCATAAGTCTGTCTTTTCGCCTGCCGTCTCGATTGCTGTATCTGATTATACTGCGAAATTACCTCCAAAATCGCTGCTGAATCAGAGTTGTTCCCGTCTGTCTGTTTGATTATTTTCTCGGCAGCGGTGAAATCGCCTTTGTATATCTCTCGTATCGCCGTTTTTATCAAATCCGTTTTATTGCTGTCCGCCTGCTGACCGGCCGCTTCTTTTTGTGGTGCAGATGATACATCACCGCGATATGACATCGAAAACGCAAAACTGCTTGAAAGAATTAATGCGAAAATAAATACCGTAATTTTTTTCATAGATAAAACCCATAGGGTACAGGAAATTTTTTACCATTCCCTGTACCCTATATTTTAAATTTTAAATCTTTATTAACACCACGGCCGCAGGCCGTTCCATAGTTTTGACTTTTAAATTTTGAATTTTTAAGTTTTTTTAAAGGCATTCTGCCGCTTTGCCGCTGCAGCCCAGAATATCGAGTTTGTGCAATACCATCGCCTTTATCGCGTCCCTTGCCGGACCAAGATATTTTCTCGGGTCAAACTCGCCCGGCTTTTCCGCAAATACCTGCCGAATCTTCGCTGTCATCGCCATCCGAAGGTCGGTATCGATATTCACCTTGCACACCGCCATCTTCGAAGCTTTTGTTATGGCATCTTCCGGAACACCCATCGCATCGGGCATTTTGCCGCCGTATTTATTGATTAGGTCCTTGAACTCTTTCAAAACGCTGCTTGAACCGTGCATTACCAGCGGAAAACCGGCCAGTTTGTCGGCAACCTTTTGTATTACGTCAAAAGCAAGCGTCGGTGCAGATTTAAACTTGTAAGCGCCGTGACTTGTTCCGCACGCTACCGCCAGCGAATCACACCCGCTCTTTTCGACAAACTCAATCGCCTGGTTCGGGTCCGTCAGATGACTTGCAATATCGTCATGACTTACTCCCACCACATCTTCCTCGATGCCGCCAAGCTGCCCAAGTTCTGCCTCGACTACTACCCCGTGGGCGTGAGCGTATTCGACTACCTGCTTCGTGATTTTGATGTTTTCCTCAAACCGGTGACGAGATGCGTCAATCATCACCGATGTAAATCCGTCATCGACGCACTGCTTGCAAACCTCGAACGTGTCGCCGTGGTCAAGATGCATACATATCGGTATATCTGGATTTTCCGCAACCGCTACATCTATAATCGCCCGCAGATAGCCCATACTCGCGTATTGTCTCGCCCCTCGCGATATCTGAAGAATCAGCGGCGCCTTCTTCTCGGCAATCGCCTCTATAATCCCCTGCGTAATTTCCATATTATTGACGTTAAACGCCCCGATTGCATAGCCGTTATTATAGGCCGCCTTAAACATCTTTTCTGTCGTAACTAATGCCATAGCAATACCTTCCTTAACTTAAAAAATTGAAGACTATTCTGCACGATACGTCAAATTCACGGCGTAAAAAAACCGCTGTTTTTACAGTCGTTTTGGATTAATAATTACGTTCCTTCGGGGTTTCCAGGCCTATAAGCGTTCTTGAGCCGAAGCCCAATTCGCCGATTCCTTCCGGCCATATACTAAACACTATGCTGCGTCTGTCAAGTGATTCGTCCACGCTGTAGGTCAGCCCGTAATAAAGCCGGTGATAGCGTCTGAAAAGTGAAACCTGCGTAGTTATTGTTCCATCACGTTTGAAATCGTATTGATGAGCGAAACTGATTGTATAACGGGGGTTGAGTCTGTATGTCGCGGCAAAAGTAAAAGCATTTGAGCCTTTTTCGCCGTCTATTTCTATACTTCTCATATACCGCGTGCCGATATAATAACTCAAATTCGGCCAAACCAGCTGGGACAAGCCTATATTGAACTGCTCTATCTCACGGTCTTTCGTGTCATAATTCAAATCGCTCAGTATCGCCGTTGTGTCGCTTAGCCGCCAGATATAATCCGCGTTGAAGCTGTCCCGCTGCGGCCCGAATGTCTCGAATGTCCGGTATCCCGTCAAATCACCGAAGAATATATCCGGCGCCAGTATGTCAGAAAGCGGCGCAAACGAATTGTTCCATAACACCTTGTCGGCCCTTTTCATCTCAGACTCGTCGCTGACCATCGTATATTCAAGGTTCAAACGCATCCAGTCCAGTATCCTGCTCTTCTCACCGGCTCCACGCTTCGTCTGCCACCGGTTCAATATACCGAAACTGAAAACGTCTCTCTGTTCGACTTCTTTGGCGCTTTCCGCAAAAACCGATGCGTTCAAATATGGCTTTACGATATGCCGGATGCCGTTAACGTCCCAGAACTTCGAATGAACATCGAAATGTTTCCAGTATTGTGTCGATGCCCTTATGCCCGCCTGACCAATAAAAACTTCTTTCTCGCCAACCTGCGTACCTGCCCCGATGGCCGAGTTTCGATTAAATCCACTCCTGTCGTCATAGCCGAATGTGCCCGCTATAAACGGAACTATGTTACCCTTCGTAAATTTAAGCGGCATATCGAGCTCGGCGCGGGTCGAACCAAACGTAAAATTATCCGTCGATATATTCAGATTGTGGTCTTTTCCGATTCGCTGGCGGTATTTGCCCGCGATGCTGTCGCTGTAAAACGTAAACTTATCGTTAAAAAGAGACTGCCCGGTCAGGTGATATTGCATTGTAGGCAACTCTTCAAGCTGGTCGGCAAAATCGTTTATCCGAAATTTACCAAGTATCGCAAATGCTCGGTTGTCCTTCAGCCACTTCAGGTGCATTGTAGTTTCCTGCCCCCTGCCGCCGAAATATTCTTGACGATGAAAAGATTCGAGATAATTCTCATCGGAAAGGTAGCTCGTTTTAAGCGTAAGCTGCCAGTGATAGGGCAGAAAATGCCTGTGCTGAAAATTAAACATCCCCCTTAAGCCCTCTTCAGGTTCGATATTCCGTCTGTTTCTGCCAAGGTCGTCTTTGCCCTTATCGTTAATGATATATCCGTTAATATTGCCGAAATAACTATCTCTTGTATACGATATATCAGCGCCTACTCCGGTGCCGCGCTTCGAATAGGTGTCTATTGCAAGAGTTGAATCCACGCCTTTCGGCTCTCGAAGACCGAGAACCTTTGCCAGATACCATTCACTCTCAACTGCCGTGCCGAAAGTATTGTCCCTGCTGAACTGCACTCGTTTGAGCGGAAGGTCCGGCACCTCAAAATTGCCCCGAAGAATCGGCCAGTAAAAAACTGGTCTGTTGTCCAGCTTCAGTTTGACGTTTTTCATCATAATGTCGTAGCTCTGATTGCCGAACATCCCTGCCTGTTGGTCTATCGCCGAGCGGTCCACTATATATACTTCAGACGCCGTCGCAGAAATTTTTGGAACATAAAATTCACTGTTGGTAACCGTAACGTCTTTGCCCGCAAATTTATGCTCCGCCACCTGCCGCAGTTTGGCCGCTTTGACATAAATCGGTATCCCGCGCACTGGGTCGAATGTTCGCATAACCGTATTTACCGCCAGCGCCTGCTTCGTCTGGAAATCATAATAAACCTCGTCAGCCCGAATCGTCCTGTTGCCCTCCGTCATCACAACCCCGCCCCGGAAATACGCCGCCTTGACCGTACTGGCCGGCAGTATATCCGTATCCTCTTTTTTGTCCGCCGTCCTCCGAGTATAAAAAATAACCGCGCTGTCCGCCTGAAACTCAAGCAGCCTGCCCGTCTCGTCCTGCTTCTGCCACAGATAAAACCTGTTCAGTATCGTTGCTATACTCGTATCGTCAGGCAGCGTCTCGTTCGTAACTTTTACAGGTGCCTCCGTTGCGCTGCTTATATTGACCGGATATTGAAATTTCGGCGCCGGCGCCAAAGGCGCTCCCGTAACCGCCGATATCCCCAGCGTCTGCACCTGCTGGCTCGTCTTGTCCCGCCCGAAAACTTTTTCAAGAATATTTGGCGACTCGTCCATCTCTATTTGTTTCTGCTGTTGAGCGACAACAGTTTCTTCCGGCCTGCTCGGCGCCAGTTTTATCTGACCCGTCGCCACAAGGCCGTTTCGATAAATCAAACTCGAGCGTGGGTCCTCTTCAGTCCTGCTGTCCGCCGTCGCGAATATCTCGCCCGATATCCTGAACTCCGCCACAAGCGACTCGGCACCTTCTATCACAGGTTTATCGACATCCATACCGGAAGTTTTCGCGCCCGCCCCCGCGTCAATCGACACCTTGTCCTGCAGATAAACCGTCGCCTTGTAATCAACGCTCGTCACTCCGCTGTACTCGACAACATTCTGCACAAGCCAGACTACCGCCTGTTGGCTCTTCAATCTATTATCGCCCAGCACAAGGTCAAACCCATCGCGGAATACAAGAATATGCTGCCCCCCGCCAATCTGATATGTTGTCATCGCCCCGCCGCGAAGATGAAGGTCCTCAGCGCCGAAAAACTGCGCCTTCTGCTCATCAAACGCAGATATCCCTGGCGCACAAAAAACAAGCGCTAATAGTAGGCAGATAAATCGTTTACGCATAGCTTCCAATTAAATCCGTTTAATTGCTGTGTATTATAGCCGCACCGTTCTATAAATCCAGCTATAAATCCGCAAAAAACCGCATTATTAGTATTGATATAAAGGTTCTATAAAGCTATTATCGAATAAAATGCTCGAACAGGAACAGTAATTATGCCCAATAATTTTAGCGGTTATCAAAAAAAGGTTATTAAAAGCTATTATGAGAATCTGGATAAGATTGCCCTTACAAAGCTCCAGGATCTCGTAACCGAAATCTACCTCGCCTCGACCCCAGACAAAAAAACCCGCCTCTGGAAACAGGTTGCCTCATACCTGAAAAAACTCAAAATCAAAGATGCCATCGCTCAACACATCCTAAAGCAGCAGGACCCCAAACTCCTCGCCAGACACATCAGCGATTGGTTCAAAAAATAACCGCGCAGAAAAAATCCGTCATTGTATGACGGATTTTCCCTCTCTTCTCTATATAAATCAACGCAAAGAAAAAAACAAACTTTGTTTAGCCCCGCCTCCTGCCTGCCCTCCGTAGTCCCTTAGGGACGAAGGATGGGTGGTCGGGGTTCGTCTATTTTTCGTCAGCGGCGCTCTTGGCCATCTGCTGATATTTTCGTTTCCTTCGGTTTATCGTCCTTACAGGCTCGATAATAGGCTCTTCTCTCGATGCCGTCTCGACCGCTTCTGTTAGTGTCGCAGCGTAAAGGTCCGCGCCTATCTCTTCCCACAATCCCTCCGCCCTGCCGAACACTCCGCCGCAAAGCATTATCTTCATATCAGGATTTGCGTTTATTTCCCGTATCCGGTCAATTATCCCGCGTATCGCTGGCGTTTCCGTAGGGTCCGCTCCGTAAATCACAAGCACTTCCGGACAAAACTCGTTAACATACGCCAAAATATCGTCATTGCACAAACCCCCGCCGATGAACCTCACGTTCCAGCCCCCGCTTTCGAACATATCCGCAATCATCTGTCCGCCCAGCTCGCTTATCTCCTTAACCGAACTGCAGATTACAACTTTCTTTTCGTTTTGCGCCTGCTTCGGCAGCTTGTTCTGAAGCTGGTCGATAATCGTCCGGTTTATCCGCGTCGCCAAATGCTCCTGCACCGATGTTATGCGTTCGGCCCGAAACAGCTTATCTATCTCGAGCATCATCGGCCATATCACATCGCTGTAAACCCCAACTATCGATGCGTTATTATTATGCAATATATCTTCTATAACTTCTCTGCATTGGCGCCTGTCGCCGACAAGCAATGCCTCAAGATAACGCTCAAGAAAAGCTTCATTCAACATATAATTCTCTCCAAAATCAAAGTTTCATAAATCCGTGCAATCCGTGTAATCCGTGGTTTCTTTCTCATTTTTCCCTGTTAATTTGTTAAGTTAGGTAATCTATATAATACATCGGAGTGGCAGTTTAAAAATCTTTAGTTAAAATAGGTAAAATTGTAAATTCACGTAAAGATTCTCCCACCAAACAAGCCATACCCCATTTTTCGCAAAAAAATCAACTTTTTCCTTGACTTTTGTTAAAAATATGGTATAATACACATAAAATTAACCAATTATCTAACCAAGTCTGAGGCCCCCATTATGACAACTAAATGCAAAATCGATTATTTAATGTTCAAAGTTAACGGCCGAATCGTCAAAGTTGACCCGGACATTTATGTGAGAATCTTTAATACTCACATCGAATCGCCTAAAAAGTACACCCCCGGAATTACCACGATCATACTTGGCAATGGCCGTTATCCTACGCTCGTTTACGGCAAAAAATCCCCCAAACGTGTCCTGATTTCACGGTTTGTAACCAATGCCGGCCCTGACCAGCTTGTCGACCACCGAAACAGAAACCCCCTCGACAACCGCAGGTGCAACTTGCGCATCGCGACACATCGGCAGAACAACCTTAACAAGATACGTAAGAACTCATCAGGCTACATCGGCGTCAATATTAAATGTCAAAAGGGAAAATACGCTTGTATCGCAAAATTCCATCTTGCAAACGGCAAGGAGGCCACGTTTCGTTTGCCTGACTGTCCTGAAAATCGCATTATCGCCGCCTTTGCGAGAGATAAATTTGTCTTGCAGGCCGGCGAGGATGATTATGCGCCTTTGAATTTTCCCTGTTTTAAGAATGAGCCGTTCAGGAGTTTTTTATTGAATGAAAACCTGAGAAAATACAAAAAACGCAACTAATCCCGCACCTATTAAGTACTTGTCCCGCGGCACGTTGCAGCGGGATTTTCTCTATTATCACTACGGTATAATAAATAGGTGCGGGCTTAACCCCGCCATACCCCATTTTTTAAGGATAAATTCGGTTGAGTTTGGGGAAAAGAGAGATATAATTTCATTTTAAATGATATCCACTATAGACAAACAGATTACGGCTAAACCATTTCTGAAATGGGCAGGAGGGAAAACACAACTTCTTCACGAAGTAGAAAAACGTTTGCCAAAGGGAATTTCAACGGGGCAGATTACAAGTTATGTTGAACCTTTTGTTGGCGGCGGTGCTGTGTTTTTCCATATAGCACAAAATTACCCTAACATAAAAGAATTTTATCTATACGATATTAACGATGATCTTGTGAAGTGCTATAATGTTGTAAAAACAAATGTTCGTGCTTTAATCAGAGAACTTAATAAGATTACAAAAGAATTTTTGCCGTTAAATGAGGAACTCAGAAGAGAGTTTTATCGCCAAACTCGTAGTGAATTTAATCGAACCAAACATAAAAGCAGCATAAAATCATCTGCAAAACTAATTTTTCTCAATAAGACCTGTTTCAATGGACTTTACAGGGTAAATAGTAAAAACGAATTTAATGTTCCTTTTGGTGATTATAAAAATCCCAAAATCTGTGATGAGAAAAATCTTTTGGCCGTTTCACAAATTCTGCAAAAGGCGGAAATAGTTTGCGGCGATTTTACAAAAAGTAGGAAAAATATAAATAAAAATTCTTTTGTTTATTTAGACCCGCCATATAGGCCACTAAATGGCACGGCGAATTTTACAGCCTATTCAAAAGACAGCTTTTCCGAGAAAGATCAGATAAGGTTAGCGGAGTTCTGCAAAGAAATTAAACAAATTGGATCTGAATTTCTTTTAAGTAATTCAGATCCTCATAATGAAAATCCGGACGATCGTTTCTTTGAAGATAATTTTAGAGGTTTTACTATCAGTCAAGTGAAAGCAAGCAGGCTAATTAATTGTAAAGCAATAGGGCGTGGCCAAATAAATGAACTTTTAATAACAAATTAGGAATTTACTCATGGCGATAGATAAATCATGGGAAAAGATATTTAAGGATTATGGGATTCATAAGCATGATTTTAACAAGGAACCATTTTATATAACTGCGACGCAAATAAAAAGAGCATGTCAAGATTTTAAAGAAACAGGCGAAAAAGAAGTTCGGATTTTATGTAAACAGGACCAGAGAGAGGACCGACCAAAAGTTTTTATAGAAAATAATTTATTTCTTCTTCCAGTAGTGAACAAAAAATATGTCATTATAAAGGGTGAAGGGTATGTTGATATACCAGAAGTAAAAAAAAGCGAAGAAGTCTATACATCTAAACTTAAATTTCATTTAGATACTTCACTTATAGGCAATTCTGAAATGCAACATTTAGATTTTGCTTATGCCTCAAGTTTAATTCGAACGTTTATGAAAGACAACTCGCTTGTTTTAACAATTAGAGGAAGAAAATATACTCCGCAATTTTCTTTTAAAGTTGGAAAACATACAATAGAGGTTAGAAGTGTCCAAACTGAAGTTGACGCAGGTTTTGAGGGAGAAAAACAGGTTGTCCCAGTAGAAGCAAAAAATTCTAATGCTAAGAATACTATAATAAGACAGCTTTATTACCCGTTTAAACAATGGCAAGCCCATACAGATAAAAAGGTCGTAACTTTGTTTTTTGCAAAAACAGGTGATGGGTATTCTATATGGCATTTTCGGTTCAAAGATATAGAAGATTACAACAGCATAGAATTAGTAAGAGCTGGAAAGTTTGTCATTAGAAGTTTATGAAAGAAACGACGGTATTTACCCCTGAGATTACCACAGTCTGGTCATTTCCAGAACGAGGGAATTGGGCGACGCATAAGCCTTCATATCGCGGGAATTTTGCACCACAGATTGCAAGAAATATTATCGAAATGTATTCACAAAGGGGCGAAACTATTCTTGACCCTATGGTCGGGGGCGGAACAACACTTATAGAAGCAAAATTGCTTGTCAGGAATGCAATCGGTCTTGATATAAACCCCAAAGCAATAGAAATTACAAAAGAGGCATTAAAATTCAATCATCATCCTGCAAGCAACCAGATTGTCAAAACAGGCGACGCAAGAGACTTGTCATTTATAAAAGATAACAGTATAGACCTTGTGATTACTCATCCGCCTTATATGAATATTATAAAATATTTGGACGGTCAAGTTGACGGCGACCTGTCAAATATTGGCAATATGCCGATATTTTGCGATGAAATAGAAAAGATAGCAAAAGAACTTTTCAGAGTCCTAAAACCTGACAGATATTGCGCAATACTGATTGGTGATACGCGCAAAAGCAGGCACTTTGTGCCGTTAGCATACAATGTTATGCAGCGATTTTTGAAAATCGGTTTTGTTTTAAAAGAGGATATTATTAAAGTTCAGCATAATTGCTCCTCTACCGGCCAATGGGTACGAAAAGCACAAGAAAACAAATTCTATCTTATCATGCACGAACATTTATTTGTTTTTCGCAAACCGACAAATGAGGAAGACCTGGGAAAAATAAAATATTCAAGTAAAATGTAAAACGGCAAATGGGAAAATAAGAGCGTAAGAGCATAAGAACACAAGGGCATAAGACAGAATTTCAGATTTGAAATTTGATAAATATAGAAACAGAGGTATTGTCTAATGGCAGTTAATTCCGGAATAGAGTGGACAGAATCAACGTGGAATCCTGTAACGGGATGCTCGGAGATAAGCGCAGGATGCAAAAATTGCTATGCCAAGAGAATGGCTTTCAGGCTTCAGGCAATGGGTCAGCCTAATTACCGCAATGGCTTTAGAGTAACCTGTCATCCGAAACAACTTGAATTGCCGTTAAGCTGGAAAAAACCTCAGATGATTTTCGTAAATTCCATGAGCGACCTTTTTCATATTAAAGTTCCTTGTGAATTTATAACTAAAATTTTTGATGTTATGAGCCGAACACCGCAGCATATTTATCAATTCTTAACTAAAAGAGCAGAGCGATTAGCAGAGTTGTCGGATTCGATACTGTGGTCAAAAAATGTATGGGCAGGAGTTACAGTAGAGGCCTCGGATTACAAATACCGGATAGAACTTTTGCGACAAACAAAAGCCAACGTCAAATTTCTATCATTAGAACCATTATTAGAGAATATTGGAACATTAGATTTGACTGGTATTGACTGGGTCATAACAGGCGGAGAGTCAGGTCCCGGCGCAAGACCAATAGAAGCCGACTGGGTCAGAAACATCAGAGAACAGTGCGTAGAGCAGGATGTTCCATTTTTCTTTAAACAATGGGGCGGCTTCAACAAGAAGAAAAATGGCCGGGTGCTCGACGGCAAAGAATGGGATCAAATTCCTGATAAGGCCAGTGAAGAGGTTTGTGTTTAATTCATTTTTGATTCATTAGATTCTTTATGCTGTTTTATCCAGTTCTTGAAAATATTGCAGAGGCAAGAATATCGTTCCGAAAAACCGCAAAAACCCCCCCGGGGGGTTAATCTTTGACAGGTCTTGGTATGAATTTTAACAAATCCCAAATCCATTCTTCGAAGAAGAATGGATAGACATTAAGCTTCAGGGCTTCGCCGGGGAATGAGCAGCCTTGTTTTGTCAGGGCCTCGGCGAGCCTGTCTCCGCCATCGGGCAAATCCTCGGCAACTAATTTCAAGAATATTTTCTTTAGCTGCCTCAGTCTTTGTTTTTTTCTTTTGATTTTTATATCGCCCTGTTTTTCAGCCGCTCTGAAATACTCGTAAATCGTTTTGACAGGCACGTCTTTTTTAAAATATTTTTCAAGCCGTTTGGGAATTTTTTCGGGCATCGCGTTGTTATGGTCAAAAATCAATTCCTGAATTTCCTGCTGGGTGTAATAAAGAAACGAACTGGCGAAAAACACGGCAGGGCTGTAATCGTATCTTAAATCCGACAGGTAATTTTGGAACGCGTTTATTCCTTTGCTTTGCAGTAAAAAATTGCTCGGCCCGTCGCCGATAAGGACTGTATGGCAAAAATTACTCAAATCGGGACGGTTGAATCTTGCTATGTCGCTGTAAGCCTGCTGGAGTCTCGGTTTTGTATGGGTGCGCACATCCATTATCAAAATTCTCGAATCGGTGGTGTCCCGGGCAGTTTTGAGAATATCTTCGGGTGTAATACTTTGGCCGCTGCCGGGCATTATTAACTGTACCGAATTTGTGCCGGCGTATTCTGACAGTCGTTCGGAAATATCTCCGGCAAGAATCCTGTCGAGGGTAATGATATGTATCCTGTTTTTTCTGTCTGTGTAATGCAGCATTGGCTATATATCTTCCCGTTTTACGATATTGCGATATGAAATTATGCTTTTATACGCCATTTATAAAATCCTTTAATGAATGGTATTATACTGAAAAAAAGGTAATTGCAAAGCGACAATCCCCCCATCCCGCCTGTATCGCCGGCACCATCTCCATAAACGCCTAAAAACACGTCGCCGGCACATTAACGCCACGCCGCCGAGGCACTGACGAAGGACGTGTAAATTCCTGACCCCGCACCAGTTAAACAGTCAATTACGATAGTCCCGCAGCTCATTGCGGCGGGATTCCCATATCGTTACGGTAAAATGAATTGGTGCGGGGTTGACAAGCGGGGGTTTTAGCGATAAAATAGCCGATGACGGGAATTTATGGCTGAACTGAAACGACAAAAGAACGGTGTGATGGTTGAGAATCTCGGAGCAGCGGTGATTCGGGCTGTGAATAATTGCGGCAGGTTCGCCCGCTTCCAAGTCGCCTCTGCCGCCGCCTCTGCCGCCGCCTGTCTCCGCC
>JAHJUV010000008.1 GCA_018828825.1 Planctomycetota bacterium
AAACGCGGCAGGCCTTATCGACCTTTCGAAAGATACAAGGTTCAATACACTGGTCAAACGAGAGGGAATCCCAATCTATGGCTAACACAAGGGAAAAAATCGAGGCAGAGCTTGCCATTACGGTTTATAATAACATATTGGCCGAGTAACGCTTTTCGCTGCAATTCTTCCCGTACCGCTTTTCGAAGACATCTGCCGGCAATTATCGCCATTAAACTGGGTTGTTTTGTAGTCATCTGACTGCCTTCTACTGACTACTGAATCCTGTGTTCTTTTTTGTCCTGTATAATTTCGTAATTGTCTTCTATAATCGCTCTAAACGAATCCGAAATGGCGTTGTAATCCACTACATCCACTCTGAACGGCAAATCTGATTTCTCAAACGCTTCTTTCAAAAGCATTTTGACCCTCCGCTTGATTTTTTCCGCCCCGACAATCGCAATGTCAAGGTCGGAATAATTTTTCGCTGTCCCACAGACCCTCGAACCAAACGCTCGAACTTCACAATCGCCGACGTATTCGGCAAGTATGCGTTTTATTGTTTCCAGATACCGCTCGGAAATATCAGGCATTACGCGCCTCTAACGCTTCGAGTAATTTTTTTGCATCAGCAAGAAAAATACGAGACGTTTCAAAAACATCATCTGCCGTCTCCTCATCATAAGTATGAGCTGTTTCGTTTCGAGCATCGTGATATTCCATCCATTGGTCAACATCCGAAAGCAGCCGGTTTTCTGCGCTTAATCTGAATAGTTCCCGCCTCGTTATACCATCAACATAGGCCGAACCGATATTGACTTCCAGCCACCGCCTCATAAACTTCCAGCACAATTCATAAGAGAATTCAAAGTTCTGGATAACCCCTGCCCTTATAGCATCTTTCGTATCGTCGTCCAACTCGGCAGCTAATGTCTTGTTTTCAGCGACTTTTAACGTTTTTCCCAAAGACTCAATAGCCTTACGGAGACTGCTTAAATCCAGCTTCATTATATTCACCTCCAATTCACTCGAGCAATAAACTTTTTCCGGTCATCTCCTGGGGCTGAGGAATTTCCATCATCTCCAGCAGTGTCGGTAAACAATCGGCAAGTCTTCCGCCGCTGCGGAGTTTTTTGTCTTTATTAAGCTCATCGAAAACAATCAGCGGGACATCGCCGGTTGTATGCGAGGTATAAGGATTACCTTTTTCATCGCGCATTTTTTCAAAATTGCCGTGGTCGGCGGTGATAATCGCAGCTCCTCCAAGCTGTTTTACCTTATCAAGAACTCTCCCGACACAGGTATCGACCGTCTCGGCCGCTTTAACAGCCGCTTCAAGGATTCCGGTGTGGCCGACCATATCGGGATTGGCGAAATTTATTACGAAACAATCATATTTGTCCGCCTCAAGCCGTTGCATCACAACATCGCAAACCTCGAACGCGCTCATTTCCGGCTTTAAATCATAAGTTCGAACTTTCGGAGATGGAATAATCTGTCTGTCTTCGCCGGGAAACGGAGTTTCAGTATAGTCATTAAAGAAAAACGTTACGTGAGCGTACTTTTCAGTTTCGGCGCATCGGAACTGTTTAAGCCCCAGTGAACTGAAATAAGCTGCGGCGATATTTTTCATCTTCGGCGGCCTTGAAAAAATTATCGGCGCCGGAATCGTAGAGTCATATTCTGTCATACAGAGATAAAAAATCTTCGGTCTTGCCGTTCTGACAAATCCTGTAAATGTGTCATCGACAAATGCACGAGTAATTTCTCTTGGCCTGTCACCGCGGAAATTGAAGTGAACCACGCCATCGCCGTCCTCAATCTTCGCAAGAGGCGCATCCTCTTCATTAACAATACAGACCGGCTCGATAAATTCATCGGTTACCTTCTTTTGATAGCTTTGTTCGACGGCTTCTGCCGCGCTTTTTGCTCTGCCTCCCTTGCCCATTACCATACATTCATAAGCCTTTTGCACTCTGTCCCATCGGCTATCCCGGTCCATCCCGTAAAATCGTCCCATTATGGTGGCGATTTTGCCTGCGCCGATTTCGGACATTTTTTGTTCAATCTGGGCCAGGTATCCTTTGCCGCTGTCCGGCGGAGAATCCCTGCCGTCGGTAAACGCATGCAGATAAACTTTCGTAAGGTTGTTTCTTTTCGCGAACTCAAGCAGACCGTAAAGGTGTTGTAGAAGTGTATGGACTCCAATATCGCTGCACAATCCGAGCAGATGAAGTTTGCCGTTATGTTCTTTTATATAATTGGCCAGTTTGAGCAGTTCGGCGTTTTCAAAGAAAGAACCGTCGCGAATAGTCTTGCTGATTCTGACCGATTCCTGGTCGACAATTCTGCCGGCCCCGAGGTTTTGATGTCCGACTTCGCTGTTTCCCATAGTGCCTGCGGGCAGGCCGACATCTTCGCCGCTCGTATGTATAATACAGTTCGGGTACCGGCTCATAAGCATATCATCCACAGGTACTTTAGCCTGCTTTATAGCGTTACATACATCATCCTTTGGATTGGGGTTATATCCCCAGCCATCACGGATAATAAGGACAAAAGGCTTTCGTTTAAGACTTACTTTCTCTTTAGTCATAATACCTCTGAAAAATCTTAATCATTGGATACGAGCAGGGTATGTTAAGGAAAAGCACTGCAGAAGTCAAATGCTAAAGAAGTTCAAAAATGCTAACTTGCGCATCTAAATAACTTTAAATGCGGAATGTTTCTTTCTATTCATAATAAATAAATCTTATATCAGTTTTCCAGATGTCTTTTTCACCTTTGATTTTCGCCAGAGTCGCGTTAGTGCACTGCAGGTTCGACCAGCGCATATGCATAATCGAAAGGAACCTTGAAAATCTTTCAATATCGATTCTGTCTATCGTCATTGAAGCGTCCTGATTTTTCTGACCCCCCTTTATTTTTCGTATCGGGCTTGAACTGATTCTATAACTGGTCGGCGATATCTTGCAAAGGCGGGTTACCTGGTCAACCGCGGTGGTGTAATCGAACTCTCCGCCGTTTTTCTTCGAATTTGCATAATCAAGTCTTTGCGGGTCGAGGTTGAGTATTTCGCTGATAAGTTCTCTGGCCTGGGCATATTCCTTAACTGTCTTTTCCAGATTATTCTCAGCGCCAGGGATACCGATACTGAAAAGCCAGACAGGCCATAAGCCAATGACTATCGGCACAAGCACATAGTAAAAAATCGGCTTTTTATAAATATCTTTCACTGGTCAATCCTTTATTTTAATTCTATAGTCAGCCTGAAATTGTCTCTGCCGTTTTTCGATTCATAAGTGGAACTTCCTCTGACAAGCTTGGGGTGTTTGTCTATCGCACCGAAAAGCTGCAGGTATCCGCCGCTGCTCGTACTACCGGTAATAGTCATAGTCTTTGTCGTGGCGGCAATTTTTTCAATTTCTATATCGATATTCTTCGGTACGCTGACAAGTGCCTCGAAAAGAAAAGTGAGTTTTGCCTCTATCGAATCGTCGCCGCTTGCGCTCAGCAGACCGCTTTTAACGTCTTTTATCCTGTTGATTTCACTCTTGAGTTTTCTGACAGCTTCGCTGCTTTTTGTAAATTTCCCTCCCGACATAGCTATTACATAATCCGCCTTGAATTTGTCTTCGATTCGTTTGCGGTCTTTGTTGGTTTTATAATACTGCATCTGCAGAAAAACACCTATTGCGACAAAGAACACAAGAAGGCAAATACTGAGAATTTTTATAGTTTTTTCGAGAGCCTCTTTTTTGCCCTCGTAAGGCATAAAATCTGAGCGGAAATCAACCTTTTCGGTTTTTCCCGCAAAGCCGGCGCCGACACCCGCCGCTATAATCAATTCGAGAGGCTCGATATCCTCCTGAGGCTCAAAAACTATATTTTCCGCAAGGTCCAGAGCCTCTATTTTCAGGCCGGTCTGGGCGGCAAGGGTTTCAAAATCAATCCGGCCTGTGGTATCGTATATTTTAACCGTTTCAGTCCGTCGTTCCGCACCAAACGCGGCCATAGTCATCATTATCTCTCTTGCGAGCAGAGACATTTTATTCTGATTTCCAGAGGTAACAAACGAGCGGACGGTCGCCTTACCGCCTGGCAGCGGCGGGCAAAGGAGAAAACATCTCGTCTGCGAAATAGCGGTAACAATCGCATTCTCACCGGCAGCATCGATAACCCTGCGAAGACATATCGAATCAGGTTCAATGGATAGAGGGTCAAGTTTGTTGTTTTGCAGCGAGACTATTATTTCGGATATCACCCCGGCAGGTGCGGCAAATGTCGCCACTTCCGAGCCGGAAAGCTGTTTGCCGACGACCTCAAAAGCAACCGCTGTCTGAGCAGCATCTACCGCCAACGCCTCCTCGGCATCGAACTTTATCGTCTGGGCAATCTGGCGATACTCTACAAATTCCGAATGAAGTTTCTGCTGCCTGTAGAGTCCGCAATCAATCGCAACGGCAACATCCGAAAAAACAAGCTGTTTTTCGGCACAAACAGAGGCGATGGATTGCGCAGTTTCGGCAAAGCTAAAGCTCTGCTGCTGTCCTTCCTGCGGGGTTGCAGCAGGAATACAGAACCGCTCCAGAACCTCAATTTTCCCGCCTGTTTTGCTCAACAGGACAACGGTAGTTCTGTCACCGGCGATGTATATGCCGAGATATCTGTTCTGTTCCAACTGCCCTTACTCCAAAAATTAACTACTATTGATTATTCGACAATTATACCTATTTGCTCGAATTTTCCTTTTTCTTTTTTCAGGCCCGCTGTCGCACAAACAGTTGCCACACCGCTGGTGGCCTTTACGCGAATCGAAAAACAATCGCTTTCTGCCGTGATATACCGCTTTGCCTTATCTATCGAGGCATTATAACTGTACAGCCTTCTTGCAAGGTCATCGATATTTTTAAACGGCTCTTCCTTTCTCAAGGTTATTATCTGTTCGGCAATTTCCACCGAATCTCCCCCGAAAGTAAAGGCCGATTCGAGGACATGTCTCGGCGCCGTGTTTATGTTCACTTTATCCGCACCCCATAAACTGATGTATTTCAGGGCCGATTCTGTGCGGTTTTGGTCCTCGTTCACAGGCCTGGCAAGAGTTTCAAGGTTAACCATAGGGCTGTGCAGAATTTTCGCAAAATCCATCGTATGGCTAATATCTGGCCTGGTCTGCTGAACGGTTTTTCTTCTTGCCGCCCTCCGCTGCCTGGCTCTTCTGCTGCGTCTTAACCTTGCCCTTCTACTGGCAGAAGCATTTTTGTCATCTTGTTCACTGCTTATTTCTACTTTCGTCGTTGTTACGATCGGCTTAAGATTGGCACTGAACGGCTTAATCTTTTCTATCTGTTCAAGTTCATCCATAAGAGGTTCGATATCGTTCGGTTCCATTTGCATCCACTCGCAGAACGTTACAACAGCAGCTTTTGATTCAGATTTAGAGTTTGCGTCTGCACAGATGCCCCAGACTATCGGCAGTTTGGCGTTTTCATCGATAATTTCTATTACTAAATGCGCATCGCCAAACTCTATTTCAATAGGTTCCGTCACATACGGCCAGGGCGGTCCATAAGGGCCGCGGACATAAAATACATTCACATCACAGATATCGGCGCTATCTTCTCCCAATAAAGAATTAAAATCCGTCGTCCGGCTATTAGCATCTGTCCACAATGAACTTAAATTCATAAACTGGGCGAGAAAATCATTTTTGTTCAGATTATTCGCATCGACCTCTACCGCAAGCTTTTGCGCCCATTCCGTCATCATCAGCCTGTATGCCTCATCGCTCATAGTGAAAAGGTCGGAGAAATCCGGCTCATTCGGCCTTGAAACATAATTAGGGTCAACTTCACTGATTGTCGCAAGGGCATATTTCAGTCCGGATTCGCAGGCATATCTCGCCGTCTGGTAATCAATCATATACTGCATTCGATGCTTCCACTGACTGACAGATGAACTCAAGCGATATATCAGCGCAGTGAGCAGCACAAGCACAACCATAGTGAGAATCAGGGCCGCACCGGGTCTTTGCGTATAAAAAATTATCCGTTTTTTATTATCGTAAAGGTTCATTAGCCTCCTCTCCCGATTTGGCCAAGACATCATTAATATCAGCAGATTCATTTGGTTCTTCAGGCAAATTTATATCTGTGATTCCATTAACATCGGGAAATTCATTCGCTATAAATTGATAAGGTATTTGCTTGAAACGGTCGATTACAACCGTTCTCGTATTCACCGCTTCTTCAGGCACAATCGCATTGCCTAATAAATCCTGCTCTCGGTCGGCAAATGATATGGAAATCTTCACCGCCGGCGGCAGAGTCGCTGACTCCCACATTTCAATTGGATTACCGTCTCTTACCGCTTCTATCGAAAAAAGGGTTGCTCCGCTGCAAATCGGTATAAAAAGCTCCCTTTCGTATCTCTCCTTCGGCTCTTCAAGCATTTTATCTTCCATTGCATAACCGCTGTGCGAACGATAGACGACCAGACCGTTTGCATCGATATCGACCCGGCTCTGCCAGATTATTTTTTCAAATGTCTTCGGCTTATTATCTTTGCCGTATATCTTGCTCTCAATAATCATCTGCGAAACCTTATAGCCGCCGATATCAAGTTTATTTTTAACGGACATTGTCACGTCAGAGCCGGGCAGTGCGACTTTGCCTATATCATCCGCGACCCGCTGAACGATTTCCATCGCCAGAAAACCGTCTTCGAGCCGTTTGTTGATTGACGATTCAGCCCTTTTTACCCCCATATAAATGCCCACAACGGCGGTCATAATCATCGCAGCGATGGCGAGCGTCGCAATCGCCTCGGCAAGCGTAAACCCCCGCACCAATTTACACTTTGGTTGAGTATTTTGAAAGCCAACCAAAGCAGATTCAAGTGTTTTTTTAACCCCTGCTGCCGTAATATAAATTGGTGCGGGGGTAAATCCTGCTTTCTCAAAATAACACTTATTTTTACAGTTTCGTTTCATTTATTTTCTGGACAATGCCCTTCCTACAGCCTCCCAGAACTCCTTTTCAGGTGCTTGTCCCCAGTGTTCATAACCTTCCGGCGGTGGCCCAATAATTTTTTCTATAGATTTCCATGTTTCTGCTTCATAGTCCTGTTCTGCCTGTTGGTCCTGTTCCGTCTGCTGTTCATCAGACAATTGTTCATCCGGCTGTTGTGTGTCTTCTGTTTGCTCATCGGAAGATTCCGCCAGTTCCTGGAAGTATTCTTCCTCTCTCAATCTTTGCTGGAGTATCTGCTCTACCTGTTTCTTGTTCGGCCCTGTAATCCAGTGCGTAAATTCAATTTTCTGCTCTTGGCCGCTGTCATCAATATATCCGGCAGAGCATACCGCCCGTATCCACATACGATTCGATACCGGCTCATAAAACGATTCGACCGTTGTTTCCCAGTTTATATCAGGGTTTTTCTCGCTTATGCCGTATTCAACTAAGTCTGTTACTGACTTTTGCGCCAGAACTTTTTCCATATTCTCCCTGGCAATCTCGAAGGCCTCCATTTTTGTCTGCCAGGCGACAACAGTATCCATAGCCCGATTTACGACAACCAGCACAGTCGCGGCTATCATACCGAGTATAACCAGCGCAACCGAAACCTCTATCAGGGTAAATGCCCTTCGGTGCACAGATAAATTGTTTCTAAAATCCCATTTCATCCGCGGGCCTCGGCATAACCATTTCCACATCGCCTTCGACAATATTAATCATTCTGCTTAACCTGTTGATTACAATTGAATACTCTTTACCGTTCTCGTCGGTAACGACTATTTTCCCGCCGTACTGCCAGCCGTTTTTCCCGACTCTGAAAAGTGCCGGCGCCTCGTTTGTCCAGTCGCCATCGTCGAATATCACATAAGACAGCTGAAATTTGTCGTTGAATTGCCCTGTCTGGATAATTTCCTCTTCCAGCACATCCTCGACAGCGACAAGGCCTGTGGTTATCTGACGCAACATATATGAGTTCTGTACAAAATCCACAATTATTTCATATCTTCTGCCGGTCTCGGCAGCGCTTGTTGCCGCCATTTGGAAAAGCTTTACAAAATCGTACGCTCTGCTTTTAAAGCTGTTCCTGCCAAGCGCACCGGAAAGATTTATCATCGCAACCGTTGTAAACATCGCGATGATAAGCAGCACCATAACAACTTCCGCCAGGATTGCCCCGGCTTTGAAAGACGTCCTTTTCATCAGACGATATGAATCAAACAGTATCATCCCGCATCGGTGCTGTGCAAATCCGCATCGTAATCTTCGCCGCCTTCCTGACCATCGGCGCCATAGCTGACAACCACATACGGTTTCCCGCTTTCAGGATAGGCGATATACACGAATTCATTGCCCCATGCGTCCGTTGGAATATCCGTCGAATCAAGATATCCGCCCGACTGATAACCTTTGACATCGCTGGGCGCTTCAATCAAAACATTGAGGCCTTCTTCCTCGTTCGGATATCTGCCCGTATCCATTTTGAACTGTGCGACCGCGTTATGGAGCATTTTCAGATTGGCCTTCGTTGTGATAACACGGGCCTTGTCGGTTTGTCCGAGAAAATTCATCGCCCCAATCGCAGCAAGCAGGCCGATAATGATAATTACCGCCATAATTTCAACAAGCGTAAAACCCTTTCTTTTTGCATTTTTTTTAGTCATATTAAAATCCTTCATTAAATATTTTGTTTTAAAAGTTTCCAGCTGAGAACCTTAGAATCGGCAGCAATGCCGCAAGAGCAATCATTCCGACAAAGAACGCCATCACAACAATAATCAGCGGCTCCAGCGCGGCGCTTAACCGCTCGACGACAATATCCGAGGACGATTCAAGATTTTCACTTATATTAAGCAGCATTTTAGTAAGCTCGCCGCTTTTCTCACCTATAGCGACCATATGAGCGATTGCCGGCGAAATCACGCCGCTTTCCCGCAAAGGAGTGGCGATATCGGCACCGGAAAGAATCCTGTCCCTGGCCTTCTTGACAGCGTTAACCATAATAACGTTTCCGGTAACTTCCGCAACAACCCGCAGAGACTCGGCCATACTCAATCCTGAACCGAGCAGTGTTGAAAGAGTCGAAGCGAACCGCGAAACGACCCGCTGTTTGATAAGCGGCCCGAATATCGGCAAAGACAGCATCGCCCTGTCCCGCAGATAAGACCCTCTTTCGGTTTTTAAAAATTTTCGAATCGCATAAACTATGGCAAAAATCATTATCAAAACTACATACCAGTAACTTGTAAGGATATTACTTACCGCCATCAGGATTTTCGTAATCATAGGCAGTTTCATTCCTGCCTTTTGTATCTGCACAATAATTTTTGGCAAAACAAAAGTTGTAAGAAAAATAATAGCCGCCATACCTATCGTTACAATACACAACGGATAAATCATCGCGGTCATAATTTTCGATTCTATTCGCCGTCGTTTTTCCATAAAACCGGAAATGGTCTCCATCGTTTTGCCCAGCGTTCCGGTCGCTTCGCCGACTCTAACCATACTGATATAAACAACATCGAAATACTCCGTATAATCGCCCAGTGCATCGGTAAACGATTCGCCGGTAACAACCCTGTCGCGTATATCGGTAATTACATTCTTAAATCTCGCATCCGGCGTCTGCTCTATCATCACGGAAAGTGCTTCGGTAAGTTTTATATCGGAATTGAGAAGAATAGACATCTGCTTGGTAAATTCTATTATATGGGATTTTTTTGTCCTGCCCAGCAGGCTCATCAAACCGTTTTTGACCTCGCTCTCAGCGGCGACCTGCTGTATGTTCGTAGCGTGAATGCCGCGAGCGCGGAGCTGTTTGCGGGCAGAATACGGACTTTCTGCGCTAACCGTTCCCTTAACGGTTTTGCCGCCCCCCGCCAATGCTGTATATGAATATCTGGGCATAAATACCTAAATCAGAAAAAGATTCAAAGGTCTTTTAACTTCCAACATTGAACGCCGAACATTCAACATCGAACTACTTTTGGCTTCAGACAGTTTTTACGCTTGTTGCAAATATCTTTATTACTTAAATTAACCAATTCAGTGTTTTAAGATTGTCACGGCCTTTCAGGCCTCACAATGACATAAAAAAATACAATCTTGTCATTGCGAGCGAAGCGAAGCAATCTTTGTTCTAAATC
>JAHJUV010000009.1 GCA_018828825.1 Planctomycetota bacterium
GAGATAGAAATTCCTCAGTGATTTGGGCGCTCTGAGAAAATCGGCAACGGCCCTGATGCCGGTGCGTTTGACGGTTTTTTTTATAACAAACGGCGTATTTCCAATTTTTTTTAGTGCTGTAATGCTGCCGTTTTCCGATTTGAATACTTTGTCCGGATTCTGTGTTAATTTTTCCGGTTCGAAATTAAGGTTAGACCATTTCTGGGTAGTGACGCCCTTCCAGCCGCCGGGCAGTTTTAAGTCAACAAGAATTATCGGCGTAAAACGATTCATAAGGGAGCATTTTAATCGAATGCGGTTTTTTATCAAACGTCTTTTTGGCTGTATTTTTCCGCAAGACCTGATAAAATCCGGATATGACAGAAAAGGGAAAATATGTTTACAACTGGCCAAGGCCGATGGTAACGGTTGACGTTGCGGTTTTCGATATAAGCATAAGCGACAATAAGCCTAAAATACTTCTTATAAAACGGGGCAACGAGCCATTTAAGGAGCAATGGGCGTTTCCCGGCGGATTTGTAGAGATGGACGAGGAACTCGAGGAGGCGGCGGCAAGGGAGCTTGCCGAAGAAGCAGGCCTGACAGGAGTAAAACTTGAGCAATTGCGTACATTCGGCAAATGCGGCAGAGACCCCCGCGGCAGAAATATAACAATCGTATTTATCGGTATAACGGAAAACACAGAAATCAAAAGCGGAGACGATGCCGCCGATGCACAGTGGTTTAGTATAGACGATTTGCCTCAAATGGGCTTTGACCATAACGATGTCGCTGATGCAGCGATAAAAAAACTGAATGAATTAATGAATAATTCTTAAGGCCCTGGGGGGGAGCGAAGTCAGGACTTCGTGGCATATCGTGTCCGCCATTTCGGCTAATCTATATACACTGCACATACTTTGAGGGTCGTTGTCAATTACGGTTACGAACTGACCAACCGCAGCATTTGGAATATCAGTAACATCAATTATGGTTTTATCCATACTTACCCTGCCGATGACCTGTGCGAAATTATTTCCGACCTTCATAAATGCATTATTCGAATACAGCCGCCAGTAATTATCGGCGTAGCCGAGCGGCACAATTGCTCCGACTGTGTCTCGCCAGGCGGTGAACGTCCTGCCGTAGCCGACGGTTTGACCTTTTTTGTAATGGTTAAGCTGGACTATCGGCACTTCAAATTTCATCGCGGGAGTAAGGTTTATCTTCAGTATATCGGGGTGTTCTGCCCAGCCGAACAGTGCGATACCGCATCGTACCATATCGAAATGAGCCTCGGGCATATTGAGCATAGCGGCGCTATTGGCGGCGTGAATGATAACGTCTTTGCAGGCAAGCAGGGACTGTGTGGAAAGAAATTTTTTGAATCTTTCAAGCTGCTGGGTAGCAAAGATGAGATTCTTTTCGGCTGCCGTTGAAAAATGGGTGTATACTCCTGCCAGACGAACGTTTGGAAAAGAACGTGTTTTTTTTATCAACTCGGCAGCTTTTTCGGCATCTACGCCGCAACGGCCCATACCGGTTTCGACTTTTATATGAACATTCAGTATATCTGAAGCAGTTTTTAGACAATCCTGCACGAATTGCAGGGCTTCAGTGTCGACGATGGCGCAATGAAAACCTTTTTGAGCGCACAATTGCACGGCCTGGCTGCTGCAGGCGGTATGAACAGGTTCAAGTATGAGGATTTTTGCCTGTTCGACAATATCCGCAATGAAGGCGGCTTCATAAACATTGGCAACTGCAAAAAAATCGACCTGGCCCTTTTTGAGTATCTCGACGATTTCCCTGATGCCGTGGCCGTAACCATTTGACTTAATAACGGCACATAATTTAGTTTCGGGCCTGCACAGGCCTTTGACTATTTTAAGATTATCCAACAGGGCTTTCGAATAGATGTGAATCTTCTGGTCGTGTCGGATGAATTGTTTACTTGTCTCAAATTGCATAACTATTTGTCATTTCTAATCTGTCTATACAATGCGAAAAGCTCTTTAAATGCCCGCAGAATCACACTTAATTTCGCACCGGTTTGTTCGCCGGCCGTTCGAGGATAATGATGTACGCCGACCTGAATTATTTTATATCCTTTGTTTTTTGCTCTCGCGAATATTTCCGTATTTATCAAGGCGCCGGTGCTTTTCATTTCTATATCATCAAATATTCTGCGTTTATAAAGCTTAAAGGCGCCGTCTATATCTTTTATTCTCATTCTGAACAAGATGCAGACAAGCGTCGTCCAGCAGAAAGCGTTTATTTTCCTTAGCAGGTTGTCCTGCCTTTTAATGCGGCAGCCGCTTACGATATCGTAATCGGCCATATATTTGAATAACGAAGGCAGTTCCCTGATGTCGAATTGGCCGTCGCCGTCGGTATAGAAGACATATTCTTTTGTCGCGGCCTTAAAACCGCTTTGAAGCGCCGAGCCGTAGCCGAGATTTGCCTGATGATGAACTGCTTTTATGTTTTTATTTTCTGATGCCAGTTTGTCGGCAATTTGGGCGGTTTTGTCCCTGCTGCCGTCATTAACAATAATTATTTCAAAATCTATTCCGAGAGGCCGCAGAACCTCGATGGCGGATTTTACAACCTTTTCGATATTATCCTGTTCGTTATAACAGGGGAAAAAAACAGATAACGACTTGACGATGTCGTCAGTCATAAATCTCCAGTTTTTCAATCTTAATTTTAGTTACCAGCGGGCGTTTTTATTAATAGACGACTGCTCGGCGGCAAAAGCCCTTATATGCTTCTGATAATTTTCGGCGATTTCCGGCTTATTACGGCTTATTTTCGCAAAATAATCTCCAATGAATATTGCTGCCACGAGTTTGCTGCGATAACCGTCCTGCCTCATATAAGTTTTCTTTTTATCAACAAAATCATTAAAATACCGACTGAAAACTTCAACTACCTGCTCTCTAAACTGGGGGGCACGATTTGCGACACTTATAAGTTCAGAAATAATGCCTTGAGAGGGAAATCGTGAAAAAGCCTGTATTAAAAGTTCGCAGCCTTGCTTAACTTTATCTTCATCTTGTATATACAGAAGATTTCGTCCGAGAGTGAATAACCTTGAAAAATCATCAGGATATTTTGTCTGTCCTGTGAACATACCCAGATAAAGTTCCCTGCCCTGTTCTGATTTTACACTTACGTATATTCGCTGGTCTTCATCCATATATACCGTTCGCCAATTGGGATGAGGTTCCAATCCTTTTACAACCTCCGAGTTAAATTGTGCGGCGGGCATAATAACGACCCAGACATTTTCCTTTTCGAACTGTTCGTCGAGCCAGGTCCCGATGGCCTTATAATCCGAAGCTGTAAATGCTCTGCCAGCTCGTTGTGCAAGTCTTGCGGGTTCTCCACCGCTCATCATATACATCCATTTATGATAAGCACCCGTGTTATAAGCAGCTTGTGCCCTGCCGTCCATATAGAGCTGGAGAGGTGTTTTGCCTGTGTTGGGGTCGGGAATCTGACCGTAAGCGATAAAACCGCCCTCGGTCCAGTAATTAAATACTTTTCCCTTTAATTTGTTGTCCCTAAGAAACTGACAGGCCTTAAAAGGCTTTGCATAAGAAGCTGTCATTCTCATAAAAACGCTTGTCAGATAATCGTTGTCCGGCCAAGGGGCGAGATAGATAGTTTTGTACCAGTATCCCCACCAGACCGTCAGAAATATGACTATTGCCAAGGCGACTGCGGCAAAATATCTTTGAATTTTTATTGGAAAAGGACTTAATATGGCTTTGCCGGTTTTTTTCAGGTTCTCAAGTGCAGCGAACATTTTGATTGCATTATCAAGGAACATTGCAATAACCGGACAGGCAGCAATCCCCGCAATAGGAATAAATCGGCGTGAACCTATGGCCATATAAACAGTAAGAGCTGCGATAACCAGCAGCGGCAAATCGAGCATCGGCCAGGTATATTGTTCATTGTCGGATGACTTATCCTGAGCCTTACCTTTTTTTGTGACAATGCGAGGTTTGAGCAGCAGACAGACAACCCATGCCGCAAGCAATACCCAGGCAATTATATACATAATCAGAAACGGTCTTTCATCGCCTACCGGGTTTTTCCACTCAAAAGCAGGATGCCATTCGTTGACTGTTTTCCACAGTTTTGCATCTTCACTTACAGTAACTACAAAAGTATGTGTCAGATTTGTCAGGTGAAATGGATTGAAAATTATCATCGCAATAAAAGCGACAACCGCGGCTGTAACAGTGTGCCACCACCCTTTTAAACTTATGGTTTTCAGCCTGTGCCTGAAAGCGCCAAGCAAAACCGCTATAACCACAAAACCGATAAAAGCTATAAAAAACGAGAATCTGCTGTCATTGACATAAGCCCTGAAAAGGGAATTTTGTATCGTAAACCTTCCTATCCCATCAGGGAAGAATCTGCTGCATACCGCGATAAAAACGATAAAGGTCGCTATAATATGATATCCATTAAAAAGAGAGGCTTTTGTATTTTTCCAAACTGTCATTGTTATGCTCAGCGCGACTGCTATCACAATAAAATAGAAAAGTCCATCCGAAAAAGGCTTTATAGGAATAAGGTACTCATGCAAGCGGAACTTGATAGCAAGAGCGTATAAAAACAGCCAGCCGAGTATATAGTATAAACACAAGCTTGATTTTTTGGGCAGCAACGTCAGCAGATGAAGCCCAATAAACGGCACAAGAACGATAAATACATAGACATATCCGCCGTGGAGATTACACCATAAAACTGTTATAGGTACTATAAGCCAGATGTAAAGATAGTTACGATTGACAGCCAGAACGAAAATAAACAGGAGGATAGCGGTAAGCATATTTGAAAAACCGGCCGGCCGGACATCAAGAAACGTCCTGCCGATAAACAACGCAAAACAGGCAAAAACCGCCGAGAGAGCGGGATTTACCCCAAGTATTCTGCCGGTATAATAAACTACTATAACGGTTATGATATAAAGCGCATATTTCCAGTAAACCAGGCTGTTATAGCTGATGTTCTGCCCGTCTATCGGCTTGTCGTAGGTTTCAGCATCAGCAATCGGCGAGTCGTGCGTAACCCAGTAGAAGAAAACGTGTGTCAGCCAATTCTGATTAACCCAGCCTGTCGGATGCCAGTATTTAACGGTATCGAGTCCTACTTTATCGGTAATCCACTGTGCCCATTTAGGCCAGGTTTTTACTTCCTCTACGGTCGGGCCCGGCTTGTGCGAATTTGCGCTGAAAGGCTCAACAGTATCGACGCCGTGATTTATAAAATGCCTTCCGCAGGCCATCGCCACCCATGTATCACCCGCTCCGACCATATGGGTCGAGGCGTGGAGAGCACAAAGAATCATAGCCCACCAGAAAATCATCATTATCCAGCCGCTCATCGGCTGCCGCTTGTCTGCAATCAGTTCGCCAGCCATTTTTCTATTCTGTCAATTCCTTTCGTTATCAGTTCCATAGACGTTGCGAAACTCAGCCGGACGTTGTTATCACATCCGAACGGCCCGCCCGGCACGAGCGCGACATTTGCCTGCTCCAATAGTGCCGCGGCAAAATCCATACTGTTCTCTATTTTTTTCCCGCCGATTGTTCTGCCGAAATGTGCCGAGACATCCGGGAAGCAGTAAAACGCCCCTGTCGGCTGCGAACATTTGACACCTTCAATGGCACCGAGCCTGTCTGCCATATATTTGGCGCGTTTTTCAAATTCGACTCTCATTTTCTCGACTTCGTTATTAGTGTCTCCAAAAGCCACAAGACCGCCGGCTTGTACGAAACTGACCGGATTCTGTGTCATATGCCCCTGCAATCTGCTCATAGCCTTAACTACTTCAATGGGTCCGGCCACATAACCAAGCCGCCAGCCGGTCATCGCATACGCCTTGCTGAAGCCGTTGATTGTAATTGTTCTTTTATAAGCATCCTCACTTAACGCAGCAAAACTGATGAATTTCGTATCGCCATATACGAGCCGTTCATAAATCTCGTCGCTGAGGACCATAATTTCAGTCCCTTCGAGAACCTTTGCTATGGCTTTCAACTCATCCGGGGTATAAGTAAAGCCGCCGGGATTGTTAGGACTGTTAATCAGCAGCATTGCTGTTTTGGGGGTTATGGCTTTTTTCAACTGCTCGGGCGTAATCTTATAATCGTTCTTGGGGTCAGTTTGAACGACTTTCATTACCGCACCGGCGAGCTTTATCGTCTCAGGATATGTAACCCAGTATGGAGTAGGAACGATAACCTCATCGCCTTCGTCGAGGACGGCCTGCATAGACTCATAAACCGAGTGCTTCGCACCGATGTTCACGATAATCTGTTCAGGTGTATATGTAAGGCCGTTATCCCTTTTGAGTTTATCGGCGATAGCCTTTCGCAGTTCGGGAATGCCCGGCGTGGCGGTGTACTTCGTATTTCCTGCCCTCATAGCCGCGATTGCCGCATCCTTGATATACTGCGGCGTATCAAAATCCGGCTCGCCTGCACCGAAACCGACGACATCAACGCCTTTGGCTTTGAGTTCCTTTGCTTTTGTAGTTACCGCCATAGTCGCAGAAGGCGGAACGGCTTGTGCCCTTTTGCTGACTTTCATCCCGCACCTTCTTTCAATTCAATTTTTTCAAAATCTGTCTTGATTATAACATCCATTCGGCCCTCAAAAAATAGGCATAATTTACTGACTACTTAAAAGGTGCGGGATTCATTA
>JAHJUV010000010.1 GCA_018828825.1 Planctomycetota bacterium
CCTTACGCCTCTTCATCCCGAAAAAAGATTCATACTCGAAACCAAACCGGAGGAGCTTAATATGCGGATTATCGACCTTATAACACCTGTCGGAAAAGGACAGAGAGGTCTGATAGTTGCTCCGCCCAGAACGGGCAAAACCATACTTCTGCAGAAGATTGCCAATTCGGTAAGCACGAATCATCCGGAAGTTAGGCTGATTGTGCTCCTTATCGACGAACGGCCTGAAGAAGTTACGGAAATGGAACGCAAAGTCGCACGAGATGTCGAAGTCATAAGCTCGACATTCGACGAGCCGGCTTCGAGACACTGCCAGGTTGCCGAAATGGTAATCGAAAAGGCAAAGAGAATGGTCGAATACGGCCAGGATGTCGTAATCCTGCTCGACTCAATCACAAGACTCGCAAGGGCGTATAATACCGAAGTGCCGCATTCAGGCAAAATCCTGACCGGCGGCGTTGACGCAAACGCGATGCAGATGCCCAAGAAATTCTTCGGCGCTGCAAGAAACATCGAAGAGGGCGGCTCGCTTTCTATTTTCGCAACGGCACTGGTCGATACAGGCTCGAAAATGGACGAAGTTATTTTTGAAGAGTTCAAAGCCACAGGCAATATGGAATTGCATCTTGACAGAAAACTCGTCGAGCGAAGAATCTGGCCGGCAATCGATATCAGCAAGAGCGGTACTCGAAGAGAGGAACTGCTTCTGGACGCTAAAGAGCTTGAGCTTGTCTACAGATTGAGACGTGTATTAAGTGAGCTTAATCCGGTCGAAGCTGTTGAGCTGCTCAAAAGCAGATTGGCAAAGTGCAGGACAAACGCCGAGTTCCTGATGACTATGAAAATCGACTGAGACGTGGCTGAGCAGTTGAGCAGTAGACCGCAGGTGAATTAAGTGTAACATATAAAATTTCACTTGTTCACCTGTCCTAAATTCACCTGCTCTATTTCTCACCTGTTCTATTTTGGCTGTGAGCCAAAATCGGGGTGATAGGATTCGAACCTACGGCCTCCTGGTCCCAAACCAGGCGCTCTGGCCAAGCTGAGCTACACCCCGTAAAAACGGCAGTCGGTTGTGGTTATGACGCTCGCAACTGACTATGTACAGGATAATACTATACTTACACCATTTTTGCAAGAAAAGTTTGATTATTTACCCCCACACCAATTTAAAATTTTGATGCGGTATCGTGAAATCAGTAATTCAATTTTAATTGTTTTTTTGCCGAAATGTAATTGGTGGGGGTTTACACCTGATTTTTAGCCGATATAATGGCATTATTCTGTTTTGATTGAACTTGATATGAGGTAATTATGTGCGGAATTGTAGCTTATTTAGGCAAAAAACCGGCTCAGCCTGTCCTTATTGAGGGCCTAAAACGCCTTGAATACAGGGGATACGACTCTGCAGGCTTAGGTCTGATAAACCCCGATAAAATCGGGGTAAAAATAATCAAATCCAGCGGCAGAATCAGCGTCCTCGAAGAGATGCTTAAAGAGCCGAATCCGAAAGAAATAGTCGGCATCGGCCATACCCGCTGGGCCACACACGGCGAACCGAACACGATAAATGCACATCCGCACCTCGACTATACCGGAAAAATTGCGATTGCTCACAACGGCATTATCGAAAATTACAGTACTCTAAAAACCTGGCTTACGAGTAAAGGCTGCAAATTCGTAAGTGAAACCGACACCGAAATTATCGCCAACCTTATCGGCTATTTATATTCCAATAAAGACAATGAAAATACGCCGTCTGATGGGCAGAACAGATTTGAATGGGCTGTTCAGCGTGCGCTCAACGAGCTTGTCGGCACTTACGGACTGGCGATAATTTGTGCCGATTTCCCGGATATGCTCATCGGAGCAAAAAAGGGCAGCCCCCTGATACTTGGAATCGGTGAAAATGAATACATCATCGCCTCCGATGCCGCCGCTATCGTTGAGCATACTACGCAGGTCATTTATCTTGCCGACAATGAAATGGTTACCATAACCTCAAAAGGTTTTCATACCAAGACAATCGACAACGTTGAAATTCGCAAAGAACTCAAACAGCTCGAATTTTCGCTCGATGCGATTGAGCTGGATGGTTTTGCCCACTATATGCTTAAGGAAATTTGCGAACAGCCCAAGGCCCTCGGTATGTGTCTGGGCGGAAGACTTGATTTAAGAGACGCCAGAATCGTACTCGGCGGAGTAAGCGAATACTGGCGACAGCTTACAAGGGCAAAGAGAATTGTTATTAACGCCTGCGGAACTGCCTGGCACGCAGGGCTCATCGGAGAATATCTGTTTGAGCAGCTTGCAAGGATTAACACCGAAACGCAATACGCAAGCGAATTTAGATATCGCAATCCGATTATCGAAGATGACACAGTAGTTATCGTAATTAGCCAGTCAGGTGAAACCGCCGACACTCTCGCCGCTGTCGAACAGGCAAAGGAACGCGGAGCTGAAACACTCGGCATCGTCAATGTCGTAGGCTCGACTATCGCCCGAACCACCGATGCCGGAGTTTATTTGAGGGTCGGCCCGGAAATCGGCGTTGCGAGCACCAAGGCCTTTACCGCTCAGGTTGCCGTGTTGGCTATGCTGGCCATCGAACTGGGCAGAAGAAGACATCTTTCTTCCGAGCAGGTCAGGTTCTATATTGAGGAACTTTCGAAAATACCCTCGAAAATAAAAGAGGTTCTTACTCTGTCGGAACATATAAAGAAAATTGCCGAAGCGACCTGTGGCAGGGAAAACTGGCTGTTTTTAGGTAGAGGATTCAATTATCCGGTCGCTTTGGAAGGTGCGCTTAAACTAAAAGAGATTAGTTATATTCACGCTGAAGGTTTGCCCGCCGCGGAGATGAAGCACGGTCCAATCGCGCTCATCAATGACGGTATGCCTGTAGTCTTTATCGCAACCAAATGTTCGCAGTACGATAAGATTATAGGCAATATCGAAGAAGTAAGGGCCCGCGGCGGCAGGACAATTGTGGTTGCAAGCAAAGGCGACAACGAAATTAAGCGTCACGCCGATTATCTGATACAGGTGCCGGATGTGCCGGAGGAACTGCAACCGATGGTTACCGTTGTGCCGCTGCAGATTTTAGCATACCACGCCGCTGTCCTTCGCGGCCACGATGTTGACAAACCACGAAACCTCGCTAAAAGCGTTACGGTTGAGTAATTATAATATCAGCTTTTCCTCGAAGCTGGTGACCGCTGTTTTGCCTGACGTGAATTGCTGTCTGATTCGGCGGAACCACCAAGTGTCTTCATCGCTTTTTTTACGTCTGCAACTTTTAGAACCGCGGTAGTTTTCCCGCCTTTGGCGCCGGCCGTGCAATATCCGTATGCGATATTAATATGGGCCTTTGATAGTTTCTCTGCTACTGCCGCAAAAGCGCCCGGCTTATTGGGCAGTGTTATGCAGAGTACTTCTGTTTCGTTGAACTGCATATTGATATGATTAAGAACGTCCCGCATCTTATCCGCCGATTCAGGAACTATGCGTAGTACCCCGTGTTCCACCGAATCCATCACGGTAAGAGCGGTTATATTGATTTTGGCCTTGGCGAATTCAGAAAGAATCTGAGCCATAATGCCGGGCTTATTCACCATAAAAATCGAAAACTGTTTTTCTGTGTCCATACCCACCCCTTTCAAATTTATCCGCCTGCGGCGGAATCAGGTATTTTAGGTTTTTTTCAGGTCGTTAATTGCGCTCTGAGCGTCGGGATAGAATTTGAATAGTTTATCGAGGTTCGTAATCTTGAAAACGCGATACAATTGCGGGTTTATGCCGCTGATTATTACGTTGCCTCTCTGGGCCGACAGTTTTTTCTTCGTGTCGATAAGTATCCCAAGTGCCTGAGATGAGAAAAACTTCACGCCGGTAAAATCGATAAGTAAATTCCTGGGCTTTTGATTTTTTATAATGTCTGAAATCTGCTGTGCAGCCTGTTCCAGCCCCTGCTCGACGGTCAGATTAGGTACATTGAAAGATACCGTCGTCACGGCATCCTGTTTTGTTATTTTTATCACATTATAGTCGGTCATATTAAATCAGCTATATTATATACTTATATCGGCACAAAAACGAAAGGGTTTTACTATAATATCACACTGAATATAATATCTTCCCAAACTCGTCGATATGACGTTTCAGTGGAGAGTGCTTAATCCTTTCATATGCCTTGACATCAAAGGTATAAGGCAATGGCAGTTCGTCAAGTTCGCGCATAATACGACCAATGATATTAAGATTTAATTTTCCCCACAATGCCAAATCCACATCCGAATAACCATTGAAACGCCCCATAGCTCTTGAGCCAAATACCTTAACCCTGTAAACTTCCGGGTGTCGATGAAAAATCTCGCTAATGAGGTATACGGCATCCGGCTTGAGTCCGAATCTCTCTATTCGGATTCTGCTGTCTTTTTCTTTAACCATTTAAATGTCTGCTCCAAGGCAGCAAGATAATGCTCTGAAATATTGTGAAACACGGTTTCAAAAGATTCGCTGTCATAAGTGTGAGACATCAAATTCCGTTGTTCGAGCATGTCAATCCACACTTGACCATTTTCGATAATTTTGGCGGAAAAAGCCTGTTTTATGACGCTTCTGGGGGTAATCTGGTCAAAAGAGACGCCGCTATAAATGAGATAATCCTTAAGCGTTTTCCATGCCAACTCAAAGGTGTACTCAAATCGCTGAATTATTCCTTCTTTTTCTAAATCAGACATCGCTGCAATATCTTTTTCAAAAGCTTCTTTGAGCAATAGAAACGCTCGCTCAAAGTTCTCGAATCTTTGTTTCCAACGGATATTGTTTCCCATTTTCTAATCCTATACCACCCGTTATTGCCACATTTTTGTTTCGTTTTAAGCGACTAATTGTACTCCATCTAACAACTTCAGGGTACCATAGCCTGATAAAATTGTCAACAGACAATTATTCATAATCAGGTCTTAAAGCACGCCGCTTTATGGCCGGAGGCCTTTTCTTCCAGCGGCGGGGCGTTTTTACTGCAAAAATCATCACCGAGCGGGCATCGGCCGTAAAACGGACAGCCCGCACAGAGTTCGGTTTCCAATCCCGCTGCTGAAACGGCCGTTTTCTTCCTTTCCGGCACAGGCTTCGGGATCGCGCTGAGCAGAAGTTTCGTATACGGATGCAGCGGATTTTCATATAAAGCCGCCGATGGCGCAATCTCGACAATTTTACCCAGATACATCACCGCCACAATATCGCTTATAAACTCAACCACCGACAAATCGTGAGCGATGAAAAAATACGTCAGGTTAAATTGTTCCTGCAAATCCTTGAGAAGATTTAAAATCTGGGACTGAATCGAAACGTCAAGCGCGCTTACCGGTTCATCGCATATTACCAGCTTTGGCTCAAGAGCCAGCGCCCTTGCTATACCGATTCGCTGCCGTTGCCCGCCGGAAAATTCGTGCGGATAGCGGTTAATATGAGAAGCCGACAGACCGACTTTTTCGAGCAACGCAGCAACACGCTCGGAAAGCTCCGCCCCCGTCGCGATTTTATGAATCTTCAATGGCTCGCCGACAATCGTGCCTACCGTCATTCTTGGGTTGAGCGAACTGTACGGGTCCTGAAAGACCATCGATATATCTTTGCGTATCTTTCTAAGCTCGGACTGACGCAAAGACAGGATATTTTCGCCGTTAAAATCAACTTTCCCGCCGGTTGCGCCGATAAGCCTGGCAATCGTTCTTGCCGCGGTCGTTTTGCCTGACCCGCTTTCGCCTACAAGGCCGAATGTACTGCCGGCGGCAATCTGGAAACTTATATCGTCAACGGCCTTAACGTGGCCGACAGTCTTCCTGAGTAGTCCTTTTTTGATTGGAAACCACGTCTTGAGATTTTCAACATTTAATAAATAATCATTCATCTTATTTTTCATATCCTTCTGCGTACCAGCAGGCGGCATAATGATTCTCGGAAACTTGTTTTAACGCCGGCTCCTGGCTTTGGCATCTCTTGTCGTTGCAGCCGAGGTGGCAGCGGGGATGAAACTTGCATCCGCTCGGAAAATTCAATGGTTCAGGTACATTGCCCGCGATGGTATTCAGTCTTTTTTGTTTTGCCCCGAGCTGCGGCAGCGAGTTTAACAAGCCTTTGGTATAAGGATGCAGGGGCTTTTTGAAAAGTTCCACACAGGAGCACTTCTCGACTATTTTCGAGGCGTACATCACCGCGACGTAATCGGCTCTCTGGGCCACAATACCCAGGTCGTGAGTTATCAGCAGGATACTCATTTTTTCGCTCTGCTGAAGTTCGTCGAGCAAATCGAGTATCTGGGCCTGAATAGTAACGTCCAGCGCCGTCGTCGGCTCATCGGCGATTAAAAGCGAAGGTTTGCAGGATATCGCCATCGCAATCATAACCCGCTGCCTCATTCCGCCTGAAAACTGGTGCGGATATTCGTTCATTCTTCGGCCAGGCTCGGAAATCCGAACCTTCGCCAGCATTTCTTTCGCCAGTTGTTTCGCTTCATTGCCATATTTTTTCTGATGAAGAGAAATAGCCTCTGTTATTTGTGTGCCGATAGTAAAAACCGGATTCAGGCTCGTCATTGGCTCCTGGAAAATCATCGCGATTTTATTACCGCGGATTCTTCGCATCTGTTTTTCGGGAAATTTGAGAATATTTCTGCTCTTGAGGAGAATTTCTCCTGATGCAATTGCCCCGGCAGGTTTTGGCACAAGTCGCATAATCGAAAGGGCGGTAACGCTTTTGCCGCACCCGCTTTCGCCGACGAGAGCGAAAGTTTCACCGTTTTTTATATCGAAACAGACGTCCTGAACAGCCTTGACCGTGCCGTTTTCGGTATCGAAAAAGGTCGAGAGGTTGCGTACGGACAATAGTATATTATTATCGCTCATAGCCTCATTGCACCTTCAGTTTCGGGTCGAGCGAGTCTCTAAGGGCGTCGCCGAATATATTTAATGCCAGCGAAATAAGAAATATCGCCACAGTAGCCGCCGTCATTTCCCACCAGTAGCCCTTGGGTAAATCGAGTCTTGCCGCGTCTATCATCGCCCCCCAGCTCGGACTGTTCTTTTCGCCAAGCCCCAGAAAACTCAAAATCACCTCAGCCTGTATAAACCCGACGAATCGCAGAGAAAAGCTGATTATAATCAGGTGAAAAACATTCGGGATAAGATGCCTGAAAATTATCCTCGAACTGCTGCATCCGTAAGACTGCGCCGCAAGAATATAATCCCGCTCTTTGTGTTTCATAACCTCACCGCGGATAAGCCGGCAAATACCCACCCAGCTTGTAAGGCCGATAGCGAGATAAACCGTTGCGATACCGGAAAGCTCCACTCTTCCCAATCCGAGCCATTCGAGGTTTAATGTTTTCCCTCTAAGCACCAGAGCAAAAGCCAGAATAAGCAGAATATACGGAATAGAGCTTAAAGTTGTATAAAGCCATACGACAATATCGTCTATAAATCCGCGAAAATAACCTGCCGCCGCACCCAGCGGAACGCCTATCGCAAGACTTATAACAGACGCCCAGAAGGCAACCGTTATTGAAATCTTTGCCCCGTAAAGAGTCTTTCTGAAAACGGACCTGCCCAAAAAATCGGTTCCGAAAATAGCGTTTTTGCTCGGCGCCTCGTATCCTTCGCCGACTTTTTGTCCCCAATCCAGAAACGTCACATCAAACGATGTCCATTGCGCAACATAGATGAAAAGCACTATCACAAGATAAAGCACAATCACCGCCAGCGAGCACATCGCTAATCGACGCCTCCGCAGCTGTCTCATACTGTCGGTCCAGTAGCTTCGGCCTTTAGTAACGGTTATCTTTTCTTTCGTCTTATTCAAAGCTCACCCTCGGGTCGACGATTGAATAGCATATATCGGTTATCAAATTGAACACGACAAACAGAATCGCGCCTATGAACGTCATCGCGTTTATAATCTGGAAATCTCTCCCCCCGATTGCGTCTATCATCAGGTAGCCCAGTCCCGGAATACCGAAAAATCTTTCAAGCAGCAGAGAGCCGAGGAACAGAAATGGTATCGCCAGAACAACCTGCGTAATAATCGGTATCATAGCGTTTTTGAGAACGTGACGAAAAAGAACCGAACCGGTGCCGAGCCCTTTGGCAAAAGCCGTCCGGACATAATCGTTTCGCAGTTCGTCGAGCATAACAGTCCGGTAGAATCTCAAATTTCCGCCCAGCCCCGCGACGATGCCTATCAACGCCGGCAGCCCGACATATTTGTATACCGGCAAATCGGGCCAGAAGAAAACCGGAAACAGCCCCCATTTAAACGCGAGAAAATACTGTCCTAAAAGAATAAAACTCAAAAATGGAACGCTCATCAGCGCCACGCATATAAACACCGAAACAACATCGATTATCGTCCCGCGCAAAAACGCCACTATCAGCGCCAGGCTTATCGAGATAACAAGCGTGCCCAAAAACATTGGAACCGTAAGGCAAAGCGATGGCCCCGCGCCTCGTTTGATTTTGTCTATTATTAATTCTCGGTCGCTCCACGACCGCCCGAAGTTGAACGTCAGCGAGTTTTTCAGATGGTTTATAAACTGGCTGTCCCACGATAAAAACAAAGGCTTGTCCCATCCGTATTCGGCACGGATTTCCTGAATCGTCTCGGCCGAAGCCGCCTTGCCCGCTATCTGGTCCGACACATCGCCGCTGACTATGTTAAACAGTATGAACGTAATCGATAGTACGCCCAGCACTATCGGAACGGTATAAAGCAGCCGACGTATTATATATGCTGTCATTTCAGCTTCCTTAAAAGCTTATCGTAAGAGGCACGTTTAGCGGTATCCACCCTGCGGTATTGAGACAGCCCGTACGCAAAAGCGTGTGGCTTGGTATTATATAGCCAGTCGTGTACAAGAATATATGCCACGCCGTGACCGAGAAAAACAGCAGGGCAGTCCTTGACCATCATCTCTTCCGCCTTTCTGTAAAGTGCGTCGCGTTCGGCACTGTCGGCCATCACGCAGACTTGTTCGTAAAGCCGGTCGAATTCCGAGTTGGAATAATTAAAATTATTCGGCCCAGGCGACTTGTTTTTGCTGTAGAAAAGCTGAAGAAAGTTCTCCGTATCGGGATAATCGCCTATCCAGCCCAGAGAAAACAGCTGTACGCTTTTCGTTTTAATTTTGTTCTGGAAGGTCGGCCAATCCGTATAATCGATTTCGATTTCCAAGCCGACTTGGCTGAAACATTGTTTGAAAAAATCGCCGTATTGCCTGAGGACTGCATCCGTGCCCGGCATCGAAAGTGTCAGCTTCGGCAGTTTCGAGCCGTGTATCTTTTCTGCCTCTTTTACAAGCTTAATCGCTTTTTGCGGATTATAGGATATTCCGGATATTTTTTTAATGTCGGGATTGTATGTTTTCATCAGCGGAGGAATAATGCCATACGCGGGCTCAGATCGGTTATTGGTGAACAGTTCTATATACTTATCCCGGTCGACCGCACAGCTTATGGCCTTACGCAGCGGAAGATTTTTACTAAGAACCTCGTCTTCCATATTGAAACCGACCCAGTATGTGCTCGGGTCGCGGAAGGTAAGCAGCCTGATATTCCGGTCTTTCATCGCCAGCGTAAGACCGCCACTGAGGTCTATCGCTTCGGCGAAGTTGTCTTTCGGTATGCCCGAAACGTCGATTTTGCCCTGCATAAACAAAAACCACAGCGGCGGCGTTTCCTGCACAAGAACCAATATAACCCTATCGTTCAGCGGAAGTTTCTTGCCAGCATCGGAAAGAAAACCCTGCTCACTATCGCTTGCTTCGCCTTCGGCCGGATAATATTTGTCTCTGAACGACGGGTTTTTGACCATCTCGATAAAGCTGCCCCGATACCAGCGTTTCAGTTTATAGGGTCCTGTCCCGACCGGATGATTTATTATGTCTTTGCTGTAATATTCTACCGCCTCTTTTGCCATAGGTGCCGTCGGCAGATGCGCAAGCAGGTATATTATTTGCGGCCAGGGCTTTTTCAGCTTTATCACCAGCGTATATTTGTCCGGCGTTTGCAGCCCCTCTATATTTCTTGTGTAATCGACATCCGCCGCTTTCTTGCAGGTCTTCGTATATTCTCGAAATTCATCGAGTCCGACAATCCTGTTGTCGAATATCCACCAGTTTTTGCTCAGGTATTTGATATCAGCGATTCGCTTCCACGCGAAAACAAAATCATCAGTAGCAAGCTCTCTGCCTTTTCCATTTTCAAAACAGGCGTCATCCGCAAAATACACTCCTTTTTTTATCTTTATGGTATAGGTCAGCCCGTCGGAACTGACGGACGGCATACTTTCCGCAAGGCAGGGAATAAGCTCGTATGGTCTTTTGAGATAATGGTATTGATAAAGGCACTCAATCATTTGGCTGGCGACGATAGTCGATGTCGTATCGCCTATATCCCCCGGGTCGAGTCCTCTGACTTTCGCGGTATATGCGCCATAAATGGTCGTGGTATTGCTGTCGGCTTGGTTGCCGGACAAATCGCATCCGCTCGTTATTAACAGGACAAATGGTATGAAACCGCTTAAAATTGCAGTTGCAGAACGTGTTGTCAGGATATCCTTATCACGACAATAACGCATAAGACTCACTATTTAGATTGAGGTGGTTTTTGCGGTGCTGGCGGAAAAGTCCTTACCGAACCGTCCGCGTTTTTACCATAATCAAAACCAACTATGGTCGGCATCTTGCCCGCAATACTTGCCGAGCCGAAAAGCGAATCGTATTCCGCCAGCAGGCCGGCTCCGCCGCCTTTTTCTATCGCTCGTTTTAACGTCCCAGGCCAATCGGAGACAAATTGAGTCACGAGTTTTTCTGACTGGGTTATTACAGAGACAAGATTTCTCTTGCTTGTTTCATCCAGAAACCCGTCGTCGAGCATATATCTTTGTATCACTGCTGAATATAGCGTAGCGAAATTTTTTGCCGTTGCCCGCCGGTTTTCCCTGTCGGTCTCGGCTCTGTCCGCCAGTGCTTTTAATATCGCGATGTCGGTCATCTCGTCGTTGACCTTCCAGCTCATATACAGCTCTATCCTCTTATTTGCAATCAATGTTAAGAGTTCATTCGCAGATGGTTGTTTCAGCCCTGCGGCAAATTGGACTATAAACGAAAGAATATCGCCCGACGTTTCGTTCTTCGCCGCCGTTGTCAGCTTCTGTACAAATTCCTTTGCCAACCGTTTATTTTCCTCAGATTCGTAGTTAAGCTGACGGACAATATTAGCGTTTGTCAGACAATTTACTGCCCAGTACCTGATTATGACATTAGAACTTTGAAGATAATCAAGAGCTACTTTAGATAATTCAACATTTCCGAGGTCGTTGACTAAAATCAGTAAGTTGGTGGTAAAGAGTGTCTTGCGGTAGCTTTCGGGCAAGGCGTTCATTTTTTGGATAATATTGGATATTTCTTTCTGTACTGTCGTGAAAAACAGGGGCCCGTATTGAATCTGCCCGCTTTCGAGTTCTGATGTGCTTCTGCTTATAATAGTGGTGCGAAGGGATGCGATATCTGAAAAATCGGTTTTTTCAAAAAATTCCGTAAATGCCTCTGCTGCGAATTGTTCTACTGCTGCCGTATCGGCCTCGACCAGTGATTCTTTGCTTCTGACTGCGTCAATTTTTGTTGTACTGACTGCTAAAACAGGCTGGGAGACTGATAATAGTGCCAGACCAATGAAAATCCTGTAAAAAATACGCATAATTCATAACTTCCGAAAAAAACTGAAAATAGGTAAAATTAACACCCCGAAAAATAAACAAAATACCCCTTTCTGTCAAGGTTATTTCCACCTTGCCGGACTTATTCGGCTGGCGGGCAACTTTTGACTGGCATTCGGAGCCAAAATCATTAAAATTTAGAATCTTTAATACAATATATAAACCGGATATATTTATTGGTATATACGAATGGATTTTATAACTGACCGGATAAGTATGAAAAATTTCAGGTTGATTATCTCATTGTTTATAGTGGTTGTTTCTTTTGGTGTGTACTGCTCCCAAAATACTTTCGCTGCCGGCAGAAATGTTAACGACAGCAACAGTGAGCTTTTGAATGTCGCGCAGTTGCAGGACTCCAATACGCCGAATGATTATATAGGCGGCGATGCCTTCAATCTCGAATTTGGAGGAATTTTAAAAGATTATGTCAATACGGATGGGCTTGTTAATTACGCTAAACTTAGAAGGTATCGCGGCCAGTTGAGCCGTATAGTTGATAAACTTGCTGACATCAAGCCCGAAGTTTATATCACCTGGTCAAGAAATGAAAAAGTAGCATTCTGGATAAATGCTTATAATATTTGTACGCTTAAAGGAATCATCGATAATTATCCAATAAATCCTTCGAGAATTATGCTTCTTTTCTATCCTGCCAACAGCGTTATGCACATCCGGGGCATTAGGAGTGAAACCTATTTTATGATAATGGGCATACAATATACGCTCGACGAGATAGAAAGGGATGTTCTTCTCGCAAGATTTGAGGAGCCGAGAGTCTGTTTCGCCGTCAATTATGGAACCATAGCCAGTGCTCCTTTGAGAAATGAACCTTATATAGGCAAGCTCCTCGAAAAACAGCTCGATGGACAAATGCGAAATTATTTTATACGTTCAGGCGGCCTGAAAATCGATGAGGCCAACAACGCAGTTTATATCTCGCCCATATTTAAAATGTACAAATGGCATGAAGATGCCTTCTTGAAAAAATATGAAACAAACAAACTTTTCAGGGTCAGGGCGCCTCTCGACAGGGCAATACTCAATTTTGTCAAGGATTATGTCTCCGATGCTAATGCCGACTATCTTAAGCGAAAACAATATTCAATCGAATATATGAAGTATAACTGGCAGCTTAATGAACAGCCCGAAGACTTAGAAAATAAATAAGGAAAAAATATGGCAAAAAAAAGAATCAGCAGTTTGAATTACAGCAACGGTAATTTTCTTTTCACAAGTGAAGCTGTAACGATGGGCCACCCCGACAAGGTCGCAGACCACATCTCCGATGCCGTTCTCGATGCCCACCTCGCACAGGACCCCTTCAGCAGGGTCGCCTGTGAAACGCTCGTAAAAACGGGTATGGTTATGGTCGCCGGCGAAATCACTTCAACCGCCGTCGTCGATGTCCCAGCCGTCGTCCGTCAGACGATAAAGGAAATCGGTTACACGGATCCCGAAATGGGCTTCGATTATGATAATTGTGCAGTTCTCCTCGGCCTCGGCACCCAGAGCCCCGATATCTCGCAGGGCGTTACAGAAGGCAAGGGCCTTCACAAGGAGCAGGGTGCTGGCGACCAGGGCATTATGTTTGGTTTCGCCTGCAATGAAACCCCGCAGCTTATGCCGATGCCCATCCAGCTCGCCCAAACTCTCGTCGCAAGACTTGCTAAAATGCGCCAGACCGGAAAACTCCCCTGGCTCCGTCCAGACGGCAAAAGTCAGGTAACCGTCGAATACCGTAATGGTAAACCTTACAGGATTCACACCGTCGTTATCTCTACCCAGCATTCCCCGGACATTAAATACAGCAAGCTCCGCAGCGGAATAATCAAAAACGTTATCCTGCCGGTTCTGCCGAAAAAAATGGTCGATAAAAATATCATTTTCCACATTAATCCCACCGGCAGATTTGTCATCGGCGGCCCAAAGGGCGATTGCGGCCTGACAGGCAGAAAAATCATCGTCGATACTTACGGTGGCAGGGGCGCCCACGGCGGCGGCGCTTTTAGCGGCAAGGACCCCTCGAAAGTTGACCGCTCCGCAAGTTATATGGCAAGATACATCGCCAAAAACGTTGTCGCGGCCGGCCTCGCCGATGCCTGCGAAATTCAGGTCTCTTATGCTATCGGTGTTGCTGAGCCGGTTTCGGTCCATATCGATACCGAAGGCACTGCGAAAGTCGATGAAAGGGCTATTGAAAAAGCCGTAAGAAAAATCTTCCCGCTTACCCCAAAGGCGATTATCAATCATCTCAAGCTTCGCCGCCCGATTTACGCCCAAACTTCCTATCACGGCCATTTCGGAAGAACAGGCCCCGATTTCACCTGGGAAAAAACCGATATGGTCGCAAAATTACGAAAAGAATTACGACTGAAGGGCAAATAGTAAAATATCTCGTTTAGCCCCCTCGCTTGTCCCTAAGGGACAGAGAGGGTTTTTTACTTATATCCCCACGATTAGTTTTGTCCCTTGGACACCCCGTGCCTGATTCGTCGAGAATCAACGGAGGCAAAACTGTGGGGACATACTTTTCTCACTTTCGCACTTTTCTTACCCGCCTTGCGGCGGTTTATTCCGTCTACTGACTACTGCATTCTGAATTCTTAATTTATATTGCCTTTCCCCCATCTCCCCGCTATAATTAACCCGATTCCCTGAGGAAATAGCGGGCAAGTTAAAAGAATATAGGAGATTTCGATGAATATAAACAGAAAAGAAATTGGGTATACTATTTATTCGAGACTAGAAGAATCTTTGAGAAACTGGTTAAGAGAAAAATTAATGCAATTTGGATTACCATGGACGGATCATATCCCGAATGGGATATGTAATAAAATTAAAGAACGAACTTATTTTAATGATGAAGTTGATGAGTTGTCAGATATCCTAGAGGAAACAGATTTGCCTGATATTGTTGAGATTGTCTGCTATAAAAATCGTTATTCTAATTATATAGCGGATAATATAATGAATCGCAAAGATTTTGAAAAGCATCTTTCAGATTTATACAAGATACGAAATAAAATTGCACATGTTAAGCACTCATTTAATGCGATAGATCTTGACTTGCTTATTAACATTGCCGATTCAATGATTCGTGTACTGGGGATACATGGCGAAGATTTAAAAATTTTAATGGAATGCATAAAGACTAATCCCACAAAAGTACTTTTAAGTATCCCCCCAGATTTTTTTATAGATGGGACAATAAATTTTCAGTACAGAGAGAACTTACCAGTATTAGATTACGATTCAGACGGAGGATTTATAGGAAGAAGAGAAGACTTAAAAAAACTTAGACAATTAGTTTCAGGTGATTTGGACAGAGTTATTACAGTTTCTGGGGCAGGCGGCGTAGGGAAAACGGCGCTAGTGCATCAATTCTGTTTGTCATTAATAAATGAGGAGAAAAAACAATTTGATGCACTGGTTTGGATAAGTGCAAAAGAAGAAAAGTTAACTTTGACTGGTATTGAACCAATAGAACCATCAGTGAAAAATTATGAAGAAGTTTTAGGATATATTTTGGATGTTTATGGCTGGCAAGAAGGATTAGATAAAAACCTTGAGCAAAAGGAAGAAGATGTTAAGATAATATTAGAAGCAGGAGACAAAGGGATTCTTCTCGTTATTGATAATCTGGAAACCATTCATGATGCACGCATAATTGAATTTATAAAAAATTTACCACGTCCTAATAAGGTTCTTATTACTAGCAGAATGGGGCTCGGGGAGGTTGAAAGACGGCAAGTTTTAAAGGAGATGTCAAGAAAAGATTCGGTCGCCCTAATAAGAATTGTTTCGAAAGAAAAAGGAATCGATGGAATTGCAAATCTACCTGATGAAATACTTGATAAGTACGCAGAAAAAATGTGTCGTTATCCTTTAGTTATAAAATGGGTGCTTGGCCAAGTTGCTTTAGGTAAAGATATAAATAAAATAATCGAAACCCTTTCTTCTGTCAGTGGAGATATTGCTCGTTTCTGCTTTGCGCACATTTTTGAAAAAATGCTTTCTGCTGATTCTAAAATGATTTTATATTGTTTGACGGCTAGCGATGTTCCATTGACTCGTGGTATGCTAACTCATTTATCTGCATTGGATGCCGAAAAACTCGATGATGCTCTTCAAGAACTTACAGTTGCTTCTCTATTAGCGCCAGAAAATTCTAAAACAGAAGATGGGACTATTTTAACAAAATATTCCATTTTGCCGTTAACGGTAGGATACTTGAAAGTAAATCTACAGCAAAATAAAACTCTATGGGGCATGATTCAAGGTAGAATGCAAGCCATAGAGACTCGTATGGAAGAAGCTCATAAAGTTGGTAAGCAGTATCGTTATGCTTTACGAGACCTTGGAGCGAATAGTGAAGAAGAAAAAATAGCAGCAGCTTGGGCTTTAACGGCATTTCAGAGAGGTCAAACGGGTGATTATGTAGGTGCTGTTGAAGCTTTTAAACGTGCAGTAGATATAGCTCCTCGCTACGCAAGAGTATATCGTAACTGGGCAGTTATTGAAAGTAATGCAGGTTATCATGAAAGAGCAAACGAATTAATGGATAAAGCAACTAGATTAGAACCCGAAGACCCCAGTTTGTGGTTTGTTTGGGGTAATATGGAGAAAAAAAGAGATCGGCTAAGTCGTGCAAAATTGTGTTTCGAAAAAGCTCTTGTTCTATCTCCTAAAGATGGAGCTATTCTTGGCGGGTTAGGTGAAATAGAGAAACGGTTAGGCAATTTTGAAGAAGCCGCTAAATATTTAAGTCAAGCTTTAGAGACCCCATTTGAACTCAAAGGTTACAGGCATGATGTGATTACCTACACGGCTTTTGCTGGCAACCAATGCAGATGGGCTAGACAACTGGCCAAACAATGCAAATATGATGAGGCTATTGAAAAGGCTAAAACAGGTTTAAAATATGTTAATCTTGCAGTAGAAAAGGCTAGAGACGATTTAAGGGCTCAAGATACACGGAAAGAAGTTGTTATGTTTATAGGCAAGATTTACGTAAGACAAACGAATTTAGAGGAAGCTATGTATTATCTTAGGCAGGCGGTTACAAAGTTCCCAAGACGCATGAAAGAGAAGAGATATAACGTTATGGCTTGTTATCAACTTGTTAAGATTCTTATGCAACTTAAGAAAGAAAAAGAAGCTAAATTATATTATGAAATTGGATCGAAGTCTTTATTTGCCGACACAAAAGAATTCAAGCCTCTATATGATGCCATTGGTGAAGAATTTGCAAATCAAAGAATTCTTGGCAAAATAACTAAGCTATCAAATGAAAATATTTTTGGTTTTTTAGAAAGAGATGATAAGCCTGGTGAAGATATTTTTTCCCATGCTGATGCATTTGTTAATGCGATTGATACCAATAAATTTCACGAATTAAATGGCAAAAAAGTATCTTTTGTTGTAGTGGATACAGGCAAAACTTGTCTTGAGGCAAAAAATATAATATTAGAGGAATTAAAGGATTCAGACACCGAAATAAAATGATTCCTCCCGATTTATCGGCGTTCCTCAAATCTATAGTCTGCCCTCTACAGTCTGTAATCTTTCATTGCTTTAAGACACAATCGCGCAGCGATAACAAATTTCAAAATATAGGCCCGGGTCAAGCTTGCTTGATAGAGGGTCTATTTTGAAATTTTTAATCCCTTTGGGATGTCTTAAAGCAATTCTGACAGTGTTAATCCGTGTCGTTCCGTGTCTAAAAAGATTCGTGCCTTGGTGTCTTAGTGGCTAAATTAAATCCGTGTCATCCGTGAAACTTGTCCGCCCGTAGCCTTTGGCGTAGGCGGATCCGCGGTTAATGGTTTTGAAAATTTAAATTTTTGAAATTTGTATTTGTTTCGGATTTAGATATTAGAATTTAGAATTTATCCCTTCTTATGTATCCAAAAAGTCCCACTCATCTCCCAACACCCATCTAAGAGCAGACAACTTCCCGTTAATCATTCCCCACTCAAAATCGTCGTATGGCCCCAGCTCTTCCGGCGGGTATTTCGCCTCTATCTTCTCAGCCGCTTTCTTCGCCTGCTTCCATATTTCCGGATTTACCGTTTCTATCCCGTTCTCGACGTTATACGCCAACTCCTGATGACGGTTGTACCAGACCTTATCGAAGAATTCCTCGATTGCCGCCCCGATTTCATCATCGCTCCGCCGACTTTGCAGTTCTTCATCAGAGTATTCCATATCTGCCTCCGGTCAAATAATTTAAATTATTTAAATAAAAATCTTATTTTCTTTACGCAGAGAGAAATTTAATCTTATTTTTCCATTCTTCTGCCGTCTGGTTCGTAACTTCCTGTTGTTTTTTAAGTTGTTTTACAAGGCTGTTGCCCTCGTACGTCCCTCTAACCGCATCGAAGTCGTCATCTCTTGTCTTTTCATCGCCGTCAACTCCGAATCCTATCCTCGGCACATCTGCGAATTCTTTTTCCGCGTCAGCGAGGATAAGAGCCGTCAGTTTTTTGCTTGCCGCCGACCAGCTTTCGATTATCTTCAGTACTTTTTCAGCGTCGGTAAGTTCCGCGTGTTTTTTCATTATATTATTAATCTTTTCGCACGCCCACGCCCATTTATATTCGCTGTAGTTTGAGTGGAGTTGTTTTAGGCTTTCGGTGATTTTCTCGATGGTTGCAAGTTTGCCTGTTTCTATATCGTCCAGCAGTGAATTTACGTATTTTTCAGGTACGAGCAGTCCTGCGATATCGAGCCATTTTCCGACAGCGTCTGGGTTTGTGGACTGGAAGATTTTCCCCAGGTCGGCCTTTGATTTTGGTGTTGATGATTTGAGTTTATCGATTAGGCAGTCGCCGAGGAATTTATTGATAGCGATGCTGTAGTATTCGATGCCTTTATGTAAGGCTGAGGTGTTGAAGTGCAGGTTATTGCAGACGACTTCTTTTGAGGTATTTGTATGTGCAGGCTCCAGGTTGAGCAGCATATCGAGGCCTTTGATGATTTTCTGCACAGTATAAGGACTTAGTACATCGAAAATGATTAAATCTGATTTTTCGGGTGCTTTTCTTTCATCTCTTTTGGGCCATTTATCTCCATCGCGGACTGTCCCGACGGTTCGCAGGTTTATACCGGGTACAATGAATGTTTTATCATTTTCTTCGAACAGGTATGAAAACGGCAAATCGCCCGTATCCGGATGTGCGTAGTGCCTGCCCATCACCACGCAAAACGCCCCAATCCTCGCCGGGTAAGAAATATAGCCATCGCTGGTCATTTTTGTGCCGCGCTCGAAGATTCCCTGGTGGACGGAGCCGACTTTGTACATATGGTTGCTCTGGTTGGTTCCGCTGCCGGCATTAAAGAAACTAAACAAACCGGCTATCAAAAGTGTGGATTTGTGATGGCTGACGGTATAAGGACCTGCGAAAATGGAGCAAATCTCGCCATGATGAAAACCGCAATTGGCGAAACAGGTCGAATTTTCCGCTGAAAACTGCTTTGTCATCTTCGTTGCCTGGCCGATGAAACAATCGGAAATAATCGAGCCTTCACTAATTTTAACGCCTTCAGCAATTATGAAGTCCTTCGCAACAACACCGGCGCCAACCTCAGTAGGATCCTGGAGACAGCTCTTAATCGTGCCGTTTTCAAGACGTTTTATGTTCCCAATTATGGCAGCAGGGCCAATCCTGACGTTCTTAATTGTACCGCAATTCGATAAATGCGAGCCCTTGCCCACTATGCCAATGTCGGATTTGACGCTTTCAGTATATTTGGCGATTAGATTCTCAATCTTTGCGCGGACCTTCGTCCTATGCCTGTGCAAAGCAACAATATAGCCAATCTGGGCAGTCAGGCCGTCAAATATGGTTATTTCCCTTCCGCCAGCTTCGTTGACGACAACAGCCTTGATACCGTTGCCGAAAGTACTTTGGCTTTCCATAGCAAGAAGGTCTATATGGTCAATAATACAGTCATCCTCAATTACATAATTTGCGATGTGATTAGATACATTTGAAATGTAAACGTTATCGCCAATAGTACAGTTGTGCAGATAAGCGTTGTAAATGCCGGTCTGTTTTTTGACGCCGCCGTAAAAGGTAATCTGCTTGTCGAATTTGCCGAGCTTGATTTTGCCTGAAAAGGTTGTGTTTTTGATATGAACGGCCTTAAAGCCAGCGGCCACAAGAACATCCTTCCAGTCGGCACAAATACAGTTCTGCTTCTCAAGCTGAGTAATCTGCTCTTTGGTCAAAGAAATGTGTTTATCAGTCATCCTTGTTTTCCTTTATAAACAGTTATGCCATTATATAAATTAAATCCGGAAATGCCATAACAAGTTTGAGTACCTAAAAAGGCTTAATTTTGGGGATTGTTTTGGACTTTTGCTTGATTTTTGTTGGAAATATGGTATAATGCAGCTTACAGGATATAGGGAAGAAAATGAAGATAATTACATTTGGTTTGATATTGTCCTTTGTTGTTACGGCCGGCACTGCTTTTGCAGAAACGGGGGCAAAGAATGTGATTCTCTTTATCGGGGACGGGATGGGGCCAGAACAAGTAAAAGCAGCAGGGATGTACGCTAATGGTGCCCCAAATAGTCTTTGCTTTGAATTGTTTCCTTACAAATCCACGATGACTACATACTCTGCCGATAATGCGGTAACCGATTCGGCAGCGGCGGGAACGGCTATCGCGACAGGATATAAGGTTAACAATAGCGTTGTCAGCAAGGCCATTCCCGGCGATTCGGGCGAGCTTCTAACCCGTCTGGAATACGCGAAATTACAGGGAAAGAAAACAGGCCTGGTAACAACGACCTATATGTCTCACGCGACGCCGGCCTGTTTCGGCGCACATGAAAACAGCAGGGATAACTATACGGCAATAGTGATTGATTACCTGAATCAGACCAAACCGAATATCCTGTTCGGCGGAGGAGCAAACGGCATAACCTCTTCGGCAGCTATCGCGGCAGGATACACGGTTGTTACAGACCGGGCATCTTTAAATTCGCTGGATACCGATACGGCCGATTTCATATCAGGGCAGTTCGGCTCAACTCATCTTCCTTATGAATATGATGGCCTTGGAACGCTGCCGCACCTTTCGGAAATGACGACCGTTGCACTTAATATCCTTGATAATGAACCTAACGGATTCTTTTTAATGGTCGAAGGCGGAAAAATAGACCATGCCGGACATAACAAGGACCTGGAGCGGAATGTTTTTGAGACAATAGAATTTGCCAACTCAGTTCAGGTAGCAATCGATTGGAGCGATGGGGGGGATGATACCCTTATTATTGTAACTGCAGACCATGAAACAGGAGGATTGACCGTTATCCAGAACAACGGACAAGGGCAGTTTCCTACTGTAACGTGGACAACCACCAACCATACAGATGCAGATGTGCCGGTTTACGGCTGGGGGTTTAACGCATATTTGGCAGAAAATGTTTCTGACAATACCGATATTTTTGCTGCGACGACGATAGGATATCCTGATTACAATTCGGACAATGATTCGGATTTCGAGGATTTCGCATTTTTCGCGGCAAAGTGGAGGTTTGAAAATTGCCAGCCGCCCGACTACTGCGATGGGACAGACCTGGATATCTCAGGATATATAAACAGCGAAGACCTTGCTCTGTTAATCAATAACTGGTTGACAACGACAGATTAATATCTGGCTTTGGGAATGGGCAAGTTAAATTCGGCACAGATGCAGTTTTGCTTTTCGAGCCGGGCGATTTGCTCCCTGGTCAAAGAAATGTGTTTATCAGTCATCTTTTGTCTCCCTGTGTTCGCAAGTGTCCTTTCTAAACAATTCCAACATTATATAGATTAAAGGCAAAAAAGCCATAACAAGTTTGACGGTTTGAAGAGGTTGATTTTTGGGCTGAAATGGGTGATTTTGCAAAAAAATGCGGATTTCTCTTGATTTTTGTTGGAAATATGGTATAATGCTGTGATTGTTAGGCGTTTGCCTAACAAATTTAAGATTTAAGATTGAAGATTTAAAATTTGAGGAACCCCGACATCCGCCTTCGCCAAGGCTTCGGACGGACAAGCAGGTCGGGATGCATTTCATTTTCCAATTTATTTTCCCCCATGACAAAAATTCATTTTTACATCCAAATACCAGACTTTTGCGCGCGCATCGGCGCTATGATACTTCTTTGGTATCGAAAGAGGCGATACGGCCTATGTATTCGACAAAAACAATATCTGCCTCGTAATGGACAACAAGCAGGCCAAAAACACTCATAAAGTCAATTTCGCCTCGGTGACCAATTTCGTAGCCAACCCCTA
>JAHJUV010000011.1 GCA_018828825.1 Planctomycetota bacterium
CGGCCTTGGAGACCAGATCACGACCGAACTCTCGTCGCCTGCTGGTGCTTGCTCGGCTCGCTACGCTCGCCTCGCCAGCACCAGCTTTACCTATGAGACTATTATTAACCATGACTGTTGTCAACATACAAGAACACAGAGGTTTCCAGACACGGATTAACACTGTTTGTTTCAATGAGTTCTCCGATAAATCGTAGCCCTTTGTGTCCAAAGCAACGGCTTTGCTCAAAGCAAGCTTTTGTGCCAGCCGTAATGCTTTGTCCATCGGCTGATATAATCAGCTTTCGTTGAAACAAAACACGGCTTCGTCCCACCGCTTTTCCGAGGGCAGGCTTTAAAGCCTAATATGTGTGGGACAAGTTTTTGATTGAATATAGAAAGAAAAAGAGTAGAATTTAGTTTTAAAAGAATACAGAATACAGTAGCCAGGAGACAGAAGCAACGTTGGTTGACTCGTGCTTCGTAGCGTACTACACAGAGTAGCACCAGCCGAAAGGCGAAGAACTCGAATATCGCATCATAGCAATAAATAAATCAGGCGTTGGTTCGCCGAGTAATACGGTGATGGTGGTTTTGTGAATTAGCCACAGAGAGTATAGAGAAAGATTATGGAATCGAAAGGCTTGGTATAGCGAATATGAATGTTTTATATAAATACTGCAATCAGTTGGGCATCGTAAAAATCCTGGGTTCGTTGAAATTGAAACTGCCGTATATTTCAGAGGTTAACGACCCATACGAATGTTCAGCAGTTTTTTATTGTTCAGATGATAAAGCGGCGATGGGAGAGCAATGTCTACGTACATTAAAACGCAATGGTATTAGCCCGCCGGCCGACTGGGGACATAAACTAAACGAATTGTATGAAACAGGCGAGTTGCGTAAAAGACTGGAAGAAGGCATGCGTGACTTTATCAGGGAATGGAACCAACGAAGCTGTTTGTTATCTGTTTCAAAAACTGCAAAAGAGCCTGTGATGTGGGCTCATTATGCCGAGGTACATAAAGGGGCAGTAATCGGAATTGATTTTGATAAGTTGTTTAAAATGAATCCCGTTAATTATTCTAAAGATAGACCCAGGATAAATCTTTTGCACGAATTTACGCTCGAAAACTCCCTGGAAATAGCAACGACCAAATCGGTCGCTTGGAGTTACGAAGAAGAATTTCGTAGTGTGTTTGATGATGCCTCCTTAAGGGATTTGGCACAAAAGGATTTATCGTGCATTAGAGACTTCAACAGCAAGAAAACCTGGTTTTTGCGACTGAGTCCGGAATCGATAAGAGAAGTTGTTTTTGGTTTGTACACAGAGGAGAGTTTAAAGTCGGCTATCAGGAAGTTGATTGAGCGGCCGGAATTACAGCACGTAAAATTATATCAAGCTGAAGAATCGGAAACATATACCCTTAATTTGAAGTAATGTAGCGTAAAAATCCCCCGCAGTGGGTGGGGGAATAGTTTATTAAAAGTTTTAAAAATTTAAAAAGGAGAATTAGTTATGGCAAGATTTCCAAGAACCGAACCGGAAGTAATTGCATTATCGCAGGCAATCCCGATAAATCGGGAGGACTTACCGGCAATGGCTAAACGGACCCCGTCATCAAATAAATAACCCCGCCTCAAGCGGCGGGGGCTAACCACCGCACCTATTCATTTAATAAAGATAATAGAAATAATTGAATGATAAATAGGTGCGGGATGAACCTTCATTTTACTTGCAAAAAAACCTGTCGAGATTAGATTGTCTGTGATGGACAAGGCACTTGCAGAATTGATAAGAATCTCGAAGTTTGTCGGTAAAGACGCTGACTGGACACAGGGCGGAAGCGGGAATACGAGCGTAAAGACCGCTGGCGGGAAATTTATGTTCATAAAGGCCAGCGGGACAGCCCTGAAGGATATGACCGCAAAAAAGGGCTGGTGCAAAATAAACCTGCAGGCAATTCGAGAAATTGACGATAAAAAATTAAATAAACTACCTTCAAAAAAGAGAGAAATAGAGATTGCCAATCGTTTATTGGCGGCTTGCGGAGACAAAAAAAATCGACCTTCAATCGAAACAAATTTGCATGCATTTTTAGGCAAATACGTTATTCATCTTCATCCGATTATGGTTTGCGCATTTTTAATCACTAAAAAAGGCAAGGCTGAATTAGAAAAATTGTTTGCCGATGCGAAATCGGCGCCTTTATGGGTTTCTTACGCAAAGCCGGGATATTCGCTTGCGAAAAAAATCGGCAAACTAACAATTCGATATCGAAAAAGATACGGGCGAGGGCCGCAAATATTATTTCTTGAAAAACACGGATTATTTGTTTCAGCAGCAAGCACAAAAGAGGCTCTTAAACTTGTCGAACAAGTTATAAACAGGTGCGAATCGAAAATTAATGCGTCGCCGCTGCGGCGACGGCTAAACCGCGAAAAGATAATTGCGCTCTGTGCAGCGCATGATATTTGACGCAGGATTCATTTCGGTTATAATTACAGGGTATCTCTAAAAATGTCATTGCTTTAGAAACGAGATTGCTTCGCTGCGCTCGCAATGACAAGGTGTACGCCTTGTAGTTTAACCTGAATCGAAAGGCATAATATGGCAAAAAGATTTATCAGAGCAGTTTTCCCGGGCTCATTCGACCCTATAACAAACGGCCATCTTGACGTTATTCATCGAGGCGTAAAGCTTTTCGACGAGATGATTATAGCTGTCGGCAACAGTCCGCTTAAAAACCAGCTTTTCACTCTCGCTGAACGTGTCGAGCTGATAAAGCCGCTTGTGGCCGACCTTGAAGGTGTAACCGTCCAAAGTTACGACTGCCTGACTGTCGAATACGCCGCCAGCGTCGGCGCAACGGCGATTTTGCGAGGCCTGCGAAACCTTACCGATGTTCAATACGAATTTCAGCTTGCTATGACTAACCGTGCGGTTGCGGGCATAGAGACTGTTTTCGTTATGACCAGCGAAGAGTTCGGTTTTACAAGCTCAACGCTTATAAGAGAGGTGGCATCGCTTGGCGGCGATGTGTCGAAACTGATACCGCAGAGCATTTATGAAAAACTGAAAAAAAGACTTGCCGAAAGAAACAATAAAGAGGACACAGAAAATTGTACACAATATCCGTAACAACAGCTTTTCGCGCAGGCCATCAGCTTAAACTTCGCTCCGCGGTCGAGTCGGAACATATCCACGACTGGATAGTCGAGGCGGCCATCGGCGGACAAAGTCTTGACAACGATGGAATGCTTTTCGATTTTAATAAGCTCAAAAAAATCCTGGACGAAATCACGGGTCCGTTTAACGGCAAAAAACTCGAAGATTTGCAATGTTTTAAAAATATGAATACTTCGGCCGAAAATATCGCTAAATATATCTTCGGTCAAATAAAACAGTATCTGCCGGCGAACGTAAGTCTTTTATACACCGAGATTACCGAAACTGCGGGCTGCAAGGCGAGATACAGTGAAAAAATATCCATTTAGTCGCCTTGTTTTACTACCGATATAAGATTGGGTGGTTTTTTGAAGGAATTTTTTCGTATAATAGAACAGGTTAATTATGCAGTGTGAAATTTGTAAAACCCGGACAGCAACGGTTCATCTGACCGAGATAATCAACGGCCAGCGCAGCGAAAGTCATCTGTGTCAGAACTGTGCACAGAAGGAGGGAGTAACTATAAAAAGTCAGCTCTCGCTGAACGAACTTTTAAGCTCACTCATCGCCGCACACCAGCAGACAGATGAGGGCGGCGGTTCTGAAAAATCCCACAAGGTCTGTCCCGAATGCGGCATAACAATGGAGCAGTTCCGCAAACAGGCGCTCCTTGGCTGTCCGAAAGACTACGATGTATTCGAGAGTGACCTAAAGGAGGTTATCGAAAAAACACAGGACAACAATTTAACGCACAAAGGAAAAGTTCCTGCCCAAACACGAAACAGCTCAAATGCCCGGCCCGAAAATCAGGATAAAATCGAAGAGCTGCAAAAGCAATTGAGTCAGGCCGTTGAGAAGGAAGATTACGAACTGGCTGCAAAAATCAGAGACCAGTTGAAAGAATTGCAATGAGACTTACGGATTTAAGTACGAAAACGAGCCAATGGTTCGACCCCAGTGTTCCTTTATCGGACATTGTCGTCTCTTCGCGGATAAGGC
>JAHJUV010000012.1 GCA_018828825.1 Planctomycetota bacterium
TCTTTAGGCATAACAAAGGTCTCGCCGTAAGTATTATTAAAATAGCCTGCTATATCTCGCGTAACTTCGATGTGCTGCTTCTGGTCTGCACCAACCGGCACAAGCTCGCTGTCGAAAATAAGGATATCCGCCGCCTGCAGAACAGGGTACGCGAAAAGCCCGTGATTCGGCAAAAGCCCCTGCGCAACCTTGTCCTTGAAACTTACGCATCTTTGCAGCAGGCCCATCGGCGTAACGCAGGACAATATCCAGCAAAGCTCCGTTACCTGTGGAACGTCCGACTGACACCAGAACACCGTTTTTTTTGTATCGAGTCCGAGAGCCAGATAGTCCATCGCCACTGCGAGACGATTCTGGCGAAGCTCATCCGGCGTAGGACCGCTGGTCATCGCGTGATAATCGGCTATGAAATAAAACCCCTCGTTTTGCTCTTGAAGCTGCAAGTGCTGTCTCATTGCGCCAAAGTAATTACCGATATGCAGCCTGCCCGACGGCTGAATGCCTGACAAAACTCTCAAGAAAATCTCCTTTAAACGCAAATAGTTATAAAGTAAAGACATAAGACTACCAGCCTCGCCGGCCATTGTCAAGAAATTTACCTTATCGGAAGATATACCACGCTACTTTCTATTCACCGTTATTTGCCGTAAGGCATCCCTTAGCGGACGGAACCTCTTTGCAAAGGCTTATACGGTATGAATAATTAATGTGCTGAATATTCTAACCACCAATATAGTTTAACTTCCCCTATTTTTCTCAAAATATCCTGTTTAAACTTTCTCGAAAATCTGGTATTTATAGCTTAAATCAAAGAATTATTGGGCTAAAGACCGATAATAAAATATAGTGTTTGGTTTTTGGCGGCCGGTATTTGTTATTTTATATCTCTTTATTTTTACTGTACTTATGTTGTATGGAGGCATCTTTTGAGACTTGAGAAGATTGTTCTGGACGGCTTTAAAAGTTTCGCGGACAAAACGGAATTCAATTTTAATCAGCAGATAACTGCTATCGTAGGCCCAAACGGCTGCGGAAAAAGCAATGTCGTTGACGCCTTGAAATGGGTTCTGGGCGAGCAGAGCACGAAAAGTTTGCGTTCCGGCCAAATGGCAGATGTGATATTCAGCGGCTCGGCTGCGAGAAAAGCTATGGGAATGGCACAGGTAAGTCTGCACTTCTCGCAGGCATCATCGCTCGGCGTTGAACAGGATGAACTCGTCATAACGCGCAGATTGTACCGCAGCGGCGACAGCGAATATCTCATCAATAACAAAATCTGCCGACTGAAAGACGTCCGTGAAATGTTTATGGATACCGGGGTAGGCGTCAGGGCATATTCGATTATTGAACAGGGGCAAATCTCGCAAATCCTGACCACCTCGAAAACAGATAGAAGATTTATCTTCGAAGAGGCGGCTGGGATAAGCAAATACAAGGCACAGAAAAAAGAGGCGTTAAGAAGACTCGAACACGCCGATCAAAATCTGCTCAGACTGGCTGACATCGTCGGTGAAGTACAAAAACAACTAAGAAGCATAAAACTGCAGGCAGGCAAAGCAAGAAACTATCTGCAATACAACCAGAGACTAAAAGAACTGCGGGTAAGCTTTTCACTGGCCCAATATCACCAGATACAAACTGAAACCGGAGAGAAAAACGTCCGAGTCGATGAACTGCAGAACCAATTGGCCTCTGTCGCAGCGCAGGTATCGCAAAACGACGCAAAATTAAGCACACTGGCCACGGAAATTATCGAGAAAGAAAACGAAATCAATCGCTGTGATAACAATCTTGTCAGCGTAACGGGCAGAATCGAACAACAGCAGCAGAAAATCGAGTTCCTGCACAAAAGAATACAGGAAACGCAGGAGCGAAAAGAACTTGAAGAGCAGAATATCGGGCAAGTTCAACAGCGACTGAAAGATTTTGATGAACAGGTTAAACAAAGCGTCTCCGAACTTGAAAACATCAGTGTAATTGTCGAACAGAAATCGTCAGAACTCGAAAGACTGCAGGAACAGATAAGGACAATCAACCTGGCCTGCGCCGAAACAGAGACGGAACTGCAGGATGAAAAAACGGGCATAATAGATATCGTCAGACATACCGCGCAGCTTCATAATGAAATTCAGAGCATAAATATATACCGCAATAATCTCAGCGGGCAGAAAGACAGACTCGCCGACAGAGTCAGCCAGACAAAAGAACAATTTGAGTCCCTGCTCGGCGGCAAGGCGCAAAATCAGGCCAGGCTCGACGACATAAACAAGGTCATCGGCGAACTACAGCAGCAGCTTGAAAACAAGCGCCAGCAGATAAATCAGATTGACCAAAATGTTGCACAAACAAACGAACAGCTCACGCAGGCGAGAGAACAGCGAAGCGCGATACAAAGCGAAAGCAAAGTTATATCCGATATGGAAGATCGGCGAGAAGGTATCGACAACGCCGTCAAGAAAGTTCTGAGTTTCGCAACCGCCAACAACAAAACATTTATCAAAGGCATTATCGCGGATATCATCCGTGCAAAACCGAAATACGCTGCCGCGATTGAAGCTGCACTCGAAGGTAAAGCAGATGCCGTCGTAGCAGACAGCACGCAGCCTCTTTTGAACGACAAAACCCTTGCCCAGCAGGCAGGCGGCAGAGTCAGATTCATCTGCACTGACAGGCTTGAGCCTTTTGCCGAAAGCATCGAGCTGCCACAGGCAGACGGCATTATCGGCAGAGCCGTCGAGTTTGTCAGTTTCGAGTCCCAATACGCTCAACTCGTATGGCAGATGCTCGGAAAGACCATTATCGTAGAAAGCACTCAAAAAGCGTTTGAACTGGCCTCTTTCCGCCGGCCAGGCTACAGCTTTGTAACCGTTGAGGGAGACATACTCAACAGCGACGCCAGTTTCTGCACAGGCCTAATCGGCAAAGCGGTCGGCCTTATCTCAAGAAAAAGCAGGCTCGTCCAGCTTACCGGCGAACTGCAGCAGGTCTCGGCAAATATATCAGGGCTTGAAGAGAAACTTGCCGCCGGCGTCAGGGAAAACGAACATCTCGAAAAACTCTGCAAGGATTTCAGAACTTCCGTTTACGAAGCCAATACCGAAAAGACAAATATTACTTCGGACATGAATGTTATCGAGCAAAACATAAAAAGACTCTCTCATGAGCAACCTGTTCTGACGAGCGAAATCCAGTCGCTTGAAAAACAGATTTCCGAAACTGTCCAAAAAGAATATCAGTCGAAACAGCAACTCCAGGAGCTTGAAACCGTAAACACTCAGCGGACCGAGCGAATAGAACAGCTTGAGGCACAGCTTACAGAGAAGAAAAAGACGCTCGAACAAAACAGCGGCGAGCTTACGGAACTGAAGGTCTTTATCGGCCAGGGCCAGGAACAGAAAAAGGCCATTGAGCAGAAAATCGTCAGCCTTAATATGCAGACCGAGCACGGCAGAAGCGAACTTAGCTCTACACAAAACAATATAAAGTCCTGCATCGAACAGATTGAGCAGAGCCAAAAAGATATCCGAAGCACTGAAACTGAAATTGCCGAACTGCTTGACCAAAAACAAGCCGCTCAAAACCAAAGCGTCGAACTGCACCAGGAAGTTGAAACTATGCTGGCCCAGCGTCAGCAGACCGAGGAAGTCCTTAAACAGGACAGGCAGCGTCAAAGCGAACTCGACCGGCAGATAAATCAGCTTAAACTCGAACTGGGACAGCTCGCAGTCAGGGCAACCGACCTTATACAGCGCGTAACAGAAGAGCTCGGAATGGATTTGGCCGCTGAATATCAGAACTATACCGCCGGCGAAATGAACTGGGACGCCGTCAGGGACGAGATAACCGAACTTCGCGGCAAAATCGAAAGGCTCGGCAACGTCAATGTCGATGCAATCGAGCAGCAGGAAGAGCTTGAAAAAAGAAACGAATTCCTGACCGGACAGATAGAAGACCTTAACAACAGCAAAAATCAGCTTCAGCAATTAATCAATCGTCTCAACAAAGAGTCGATGGACAAATTCGCAATAACTTTCGAGCAGATAAGAACTAATTTCCAGGAGGTATTCCGGAAACTGTTCGGCGGCGGCAAAGCCGATGTCCTGCTCGAACAGCCCGAAGACATACTCGAAAGCGGTATCGAAATCATAGCCCGTCCGCCGGGCAAAGAGACAAGAAGCATAAGCCTGCTCAGCGGCGGCGAAAAAACAATGACCGCTATCGCCCTGCTGTTCGCGATTTTCAAGACGAAGCCTTCGCCGTTCTGCTTCCTCGACGAAGTTGACGCAGCCCTCGACGAGGCGAATAACGAGCGGTTCAATCTGATTGTGCAGGAATTTGAAAAGGATGCGCAGTTCGTGATTATCACGCACGCCAAACGCACGATGAGTATCGCAGACGTGCTGGTCGGAATAACGATGCAGCAGAAAGGCATCAGCAAGAAAATAAGCGTTACATTCGACAGTTATCAGCCGCAGCAGGAAGAAGAAGCGGCCGCTGTCGCGTAATTTCGCCGACCAATATTCAGAATCAGGTTGCAAAAAAGAGGAAAATCCTGTATTCTTCGCAGATTCCTGTTTAAGGTTTCCTTTATCTATGCCGGAAAAAACAGATATATATAAACTCGCTAACGGAATGACGATAATCGGCGTTCCTGTGGCCGGTGTGCAATCGGCAGCGTTTGAGTTTCTCATCCCGACCGGTGCGGCGATGACACCTGACGGCTGCTGCGGGGCACCGGCAATAATCGAAGACTGGATTTTCAGAGGAGCAGGCACAAAAACAAGCAGAGGACTTTCCGATATGCTTGATGGACTGGGCCTGCATCGCGGAAGCGGAGTCGAATCAAAACATATAAACTTATCAGCGGCGCTGCAGGCCGACAATCTGCCCAAAGCAATTGAGCTTTACGCCGATATAATTCTCAAACCGGCCCTCAAGCCGGAGCAGTTCGAATATTCAAGACAGCTTGCGCTGCAGGGACTGCTCGGCCTCGAAGACGACCCGCGGCACAAGACTATGCTTCTGCTGAGAGAGCATTTTTATCCCGACCCGCTGGGCAGAAATACCGCAGGCAAACAGCAGGATTTGCAAAATCTTACAGCGGAAAAAACCGGACAGATATTTGCGGAAAATTTCGACATTGGCCAAACTATATTTGCCGTCGCGGGAAAATATGACTTCCAAAAGCTTTGCTCGCTGACTGAAAAACTGTTCGCCGGCGAAAAGCCCAAAAAAGCAAAAGATATAAACGCAAAAGAACAACCCCTCGGCTATCATCATCATCCGCACGAAGGCTCGCAGGTGCATATCGGCATTATGACCGGTGCCGTAACGCCCCACGATAACGACTATTACAATGCAAGGGTTGCCGTTGCGATTCTGTCAGGCGGTATGAGCTCGAGACTCTTTACAGAAGTCAGGGAAAAAAGAGGACTCTGCTATGCTGTCGGCGCAGGTTATCACAGCCTGAAAGAAATGGCAGGTATCGGCAGCTATGCAGGAACAACGCCGGACAAGGCCCAGGAGACTTACGATGTGATAATCGCCGAATTCAAAAGACTTGCCGACGACATCAGCGAATCCGAACTGCAAAGGGCAAAAATCGGACTTCAAAGCGCACTTGTTATGCAAAGCGAATCGACTATGGCACGGGCGGGAGCCGCCGCGACGGATTATTATATGCTCGGAAAAGTCCGAAGCCTTGAAGAAATAAAACAGAATATAGAGAAAACCAGTGTCAAAAGCATTGTCGATTTCCTGAAAAATAATCCTTTCGAAAAATTCTGTTCTGTTACCATAGGACCGATGGAAATAAAACCGGTATAAAAATGGAATTTAAACATAAAAAACTTGCGAATGGTCTGAATATCGTCGCAGAAGTTAATAAAGACGCTCAATCTGCAGCAGTGGGTTTCTTCGCAAAGACAGGCCCACGTGACGAAACCGACGAAATTAACGGCGTAAGTCATTTTCTCGAACATATGTTGTTTAAAGGTACGGACAAACTTTCGGCCCACGATGTCAACCGCACATTTGATGACCTCGGCGCATTTTATAATGCCGAAACAGGCGATGAAACTACTATTTACTACGCCGCGACTCTGCCCAAGCAGCTTGAAGAGGTTGCAAAATTGTGGTGCCAGCTTATGCGGCCGGCTTTGAGAAATGACGATTTCATTATTGAAAAAAATGTCATCCTCGAGGAAATCGCAATGTACCAGGACCTGCCGGATTACGATGTGCATGAAATCTGCAAGGCACTGCATTTCAGCGACCATCCCTGTGGTAAAATTGCGCTGGGAACGGTCGAAAGCATAAAGGCCCTGACAAGCAGCCAAATGAGAGAATATTTCGAAAGCAGATACGCACCGAATAATATAACCGTTGTAATCACCGGAAATTTTGAATTTGAAAAAATCTGCGCCTGTATAGAAAGCCTTTGCGGAAGCTGGAAACCCAAACAGGCCGGACGGAAAACCGAATATTTTGCCGGAACCGCTAAAAGAGAACATCAAAAAAGAAAAAACCTCAACTGTCTGCACATTGGCCTGATGAATCCGACCGTCTCATACCAGGACGAAAGGGCTTATGCCGCAACACTGCTTGCAAAAATAATCGGCGACAGTACCGGCTCGCGATTTTTCTGGGAACTTGTCGACACTGCCATCGCTGAAACAGCATCTATGCACTGCGAGGCAATGGATGGGGTAGGTGTTTTTTACAGCTCTATCCGTGCCGACCGGAAGAACGGCTCAAAAGTTATGCAAATCGTCGAAAAGATTTTCAAGTCGCTGCAGAAGGAAAAAATCTCGGCTGACGAACTGCAAAAAGCTAAAAACAAGGTCCTGTCAGCCATTACAATCAAAAATGAAATCCCGATGGGAAGACTGCTTGAGTTGGGCGTAAACTGGGTCTATCTCGGACAGTATAGGCCGATTGAGGACGAAATACAACGGGTTAAAAATGTGACCCTGGCCGATATACAAAACCTTATCGAGCAATTCCCGCTCGCCAATTTCACGCAATTCTCCATCGGACCGGAATAGCCCTCCTTCGCCAAGGCTACGGAGGGTCAATGACTTTCTCGATAGCGTTTGATTTTTTACGGATTTGTGCTATAATACCGGCTATGCAGAACGACAAAGAAAATGACAGCGAAATAACACCGCCCCGCCGCCCCGCTTCGCCCCACCGTTTTGCTTCGCAAATCGAAGCAGTGGGGCGGGGGCAGGAATCCGCACCCCACAGTATGCCGACATTCGGGGATATAATGAAAAATATAAACAAATCGCCCCGCCGCCCCGCTTCACGTGAAACACGGGGGCAGGAGGATACCCCTAAAAAAGAATTTGTCAGCGAGATGGTCGAAAAAATCAGCCGGCAGGATAACGAGGATTTCTCAACAGAAGTGCCGTCTTTCAACCTCGGCCAGCAGATTCTTTCCCAGCAGCGGAAAATCGCCGCTTTTAAAAGAAAATCCCCCCTGGCATCAAATATTTCGGACAAAACACGACAACCCGTATTGGCAAATCCTGTGCCAATCCAATCGATACCCCAGGCCCCTGCCTCCCCGCAACAGAAAATCATCGCTGAAATAGTCGCCCGGGAAATCCAGGTCATGACCGCCGTGAAACGATAAAATCAAGCCATATTGACCTAACTGCTTTAATAACAACAAAAAGATATAAATAAACCACATTTAAAGTCTTTGTTGACAAGGGGTAGTCGTCACTAAAGAAGTTTGTAAAATACGACAGATTGAGATTGCTGCAAAAAGGTATAAAAATTTCAAATATGAAATCCTGTTGGCAAAGTCCATTTGCCGTCTATTATCCGGGAAATCCGGGGACATATTGAAAAAGGTTGAAAAATTATTCTTTGGTGCTATAATACGTATCGAAATATATGCTGATAATGGAGTTTCTTTAGTCTATTTTTATGAAAAATCCCCTATCAGACCCACTAAAATTTGCCTCTTTCGTGGCACATCAGCTTAAAGGCCCGGTTTCCTCAGTTAGTACAATTCTCCAAACACTCCTTGGCGAATTTGCAGGACCGGTAACACCAAAACAAAAAGAACTTCTTCAAAAGGCGATTGAGCGTTGTGATGAGGCAATGCTTGCCGCCCAAAGACTTCTTGCAATTGCAAAGTCCACCGGTGAGCCAAGTGCTTTTAGGGGAGAAGTGGAACTTGCCGCTATCGTGCGTAAAATCGCCATTGCATCCAGTCAGCAGAGCTATCCGCACAATATCGTTCTTGTAACCAAGATTAATATCGAGCCTGCCTGGGCGATTGGAACCGAAGCAGCAATGACAGAAGTACTCGAAGCTTTGCTGTCAAATGCAGTTAAATATACGCCTGACAACGGCAGGATTGAAATGCTTCTTTTGTATGATAAGTCCCTGGATGTATATCAGATAAGGATTGCCGACTCTGGGATTGGAATCCCGGAGGAAAACCGCCAGAAGGTTTTTCAGCCGTTCTATAGAACACCCGGTGCTCATGCCTCATCCCGGCCTGGCACAGGGCTGGGCCTTGCCTTTGTAAAGGCAATGGTCGAAGCCGCAGGCGGAAATGTTCACGTTGAAAAATCACATCTTGACGGAGCAGAACTAATAGTAAATCTCAGAGCTGTTCCAAAAACTACAGCCGAAGAAATCTCAGGAGATAAAAAAATGAAAAAGCCAATGAAAGTAGTAATAATTGGCGGAGTGGCGGCAGGACCCAAGGTGGCCGCCAAAATCAATCGTCTTGACCCTGATGCCGATGTAACAATCGTCGAAAGAGGCAAACTTCTGTCTTATGCGGGCTGCGGTTTGCCTTACTATATCGGCGGCACTGTCAAGGACCAGAGCGAACTAATGAGCTCGCCAGCCGGTGTTGTCAGAGATCCGATATTTTTCCAACAGGTAAAAAACGTTCACGTTATGAATCAGACCGAAGCTATAGAAATCGACCGCAGCAAAAAACAGGTTCGCGTAAGACATCTGCTCGACGGAACGGAATCGCTGCTTGATTATGATAAACTTGTTTTGGCGACCGGGTCGGAACCTGTCGTTCCCAATATTGAAGGAATTAAGCTCGGCAATATTTTCACTCTTCATGGCGTTAGCGACGCTGAAGGCATAAAGGCCGCGCTTGACAGGGGCAAAGCTCGCGATGTTGCAATTATAGGCGGTGGACTTATCGGCATAGAAATGACCGAGGCGCTTGTTAAGAAAGGATGCCGGGTAACAATCATTGAGAAACTACCGCAGATTTTCCGTCTGCTCGATGTTGAGCTGGCGATGCTTGTCGAAAATTATCTCGAATCTCACGGCGTAAGAGTTCTTACCGATACTCAGGTAAAAAGATTTCAGGGCACCGACAATGTCGAATCTGTTCTGACTAACAAAGGCGTATTCCCGGCCGACCTTGTGATAGTCGCTATAGGCAACAGGCCTAATGTAACTTTAGCTAAACAGGCCGGCATTGAAATCGGCACAACAGGAGCAATAAAGATTAATCCGAAAATGCAAACCTCTGATACGGATATTTATGCCGCCGGCGATTGTGTCGAGAATATCGATATGATTACACAAAAACCCTGTTATGTGCCTCTCGGCTCGACCGCAAACAAACAAGGCAGAGTAGCAGCGGTAAATATCTGCGGCGGAAACGATATGTTTGCTCCTATTCTCGGCACGGTGGCCTGCAAGGTCTTTGATTATAACGTTGCTGTTACGGGTCTTACGGAGTTTATGGCCAAACAGGCCGGATTCGATGTTATTTCTGTTCTTGTCCCCGCGCCGGACAGAGAACATTTTGTGCCAGGTGCAGAACTTATTATGATGAAACTCGTTGTTGACAAAAATACCCGCAGGCTTCTCGGAGCACAGGCTATCGGTGCGGGCAATACCGATAAGCGAATCGATGTTGCTGCAACGGCAATTACCGGCAAGATGACGGTTGAGCAGATAGCAAATCTTGACCTGTGTTACGCCCCGCCTTACGCCCCTGTGATTGACAATATAATCACCGCAGCCAATGTCGCACGCAACAAACTTGACGGTTTGATGAATGGCATAGGGCCTCTGGAACTATGGCAGCTAATGCAGGAAAGAACCGACCTTGTCCTGCTGGATGTAAGAACTCCGGCCGAATATCATCAGAGCAGACTGGCAGATTCAACTTTGATTCCTCTTGCTTCGCTGCGAGCCCGTTTTGGCGAGATTGACAGGAACAAGCCGATTGTGGCATTTTGCAATTATTCCTTAAGAGCCTATGAGGCGGCATTTATACTGAAGAAAGAAAGTTTTAAGGATGTAAGAGTATTAGACGGCGGACTGGAAATGTGGCCTTACGAAAAACTGCAATAAAATGGAGCAATAAAGATAGGCAGTTTTTTACTCTTAACTTTATTCTAATAAACCACTTAGGATTTTGCATATTACGAGGAGAAAATGAGGAAATTGCCTATCTTCACATGACCTATCAAACAATATGTGTTAAGTTTCACATAATTTTTAAGAAATTACTTGACCAAGGTCTCATAAAACGCTTATTTTATAGTAGCAAGAACTTGTGAATGTGAACACAAGCTTTAATTTAAAGGCGAACCATGCGGTACCACAAAATACCGGATGAAACAATCAGGCGACTGCCTGTTTACCTGAGGCAACTTTTGTTGCTTCAGCAAAAAGGCTCTACAGGGATATCGAGCCGTAGTTTTTCAAATCTGGTTCATATAGCCGATTCACAGATAAGAAAGGATTTCTCATATTTTGGCGATTTCGGTGTTCGGGGGCGGGGATATGATATTAAAAAGCTGATAAGGGAAATAAAGAAAATTCTCAAACTGAATTCTTCCTGCGTGGTAGCGATTGCCGGAGCCGGCAGACTTGGTTCAGCTATTCTTGGGTATCCCGGTTTTAAAAAGTATGGTTTCAAAGTCAGTTGCGCCTTCGATGCTGACAAGAAGAAAATAGGCAAAAAAATCCATGGTCTTACTATTCGCAGCGATTCTAAAATAAACAGCCTGGAAAAAAGAAAAATCAAACTTGCGATTATTGCCACACCTTCAGATGTTGCACAAAACGTAACTGATAAGCTTGTAAAGGCAGGAGTTTGCGGCATATTGAATTTCGCGCCGTGTACTTTGACTGCTCCGAAGAAGGTCAAAATAATCAACATTGATATTGCAATGGACCTTGCAACTTTGCCTTATTACCTGCCGTTAGTATAAATTAAATAATATCAGGACAGACATATGGAACCGGCTTTCGTTGAAAACCTGAAGGTCTTATGCGATGCTATAGCATCCGAGGGAGAACTGTACATACCCAAAAAGGTTAATTCTCATTATGTATTCAAGCTTTACACATCTTCTGACGATGAACCCGTGCTTAACGAAATCCGTGTTTGCACACCTGTAAAGGAGTTTCTTTTCCCGATTCGTGAGCTTGCCGCGGTTTTTCCGAATGAATATGAAACTCAGGACGTAAAACCTTTCGCCGTTTTCGGCCTTAAAGACTGCGACCTGCGGTCAATTGAAATCCTCGACAAGGTTTTCAGCGAAGACGATTTTAAGGACCCCTTCTATATCAGCCACAGGGAAAAAATGTTCATTATTTCATCGGACTGCACCGAGCCTGCGAAAAGTTGTTTTTGCTGCCTATTCAGCGGAAAAACCTGGCCGGACAAGGGCTTTGACCTAAATGTTTCACCCGTTGAATGTGGATTTTTAATCGAAGTCGGCTCAGACAAAGGAAAAAAAATTCTCAACAAAAACAAACAGCTCTTCAAAAAGGCAACGCCTCAGTTGATACAGCAAAGAGACGAAAACCGCAAAAAAGCCGATGAGATTCTCACCAGTCAGAATGCCGAATACAGGCTTAATAATCCTGCTCAGAAAGTTGTTGAAAGTTCCGATGGTTCACAGCTTTTTGATATTGAAGCTGCCGGCTGTGTTGAATGTCAGGCCTGCACGAGGGTTTGCCCCACCTGCCATTGTTTTTATCTGCACGATACAGAGCTTAAGAATTATTACGGCAAGATGAAGATGTGGGACAGTTGTATGAGAATGAGTTATGCCGCTGTTGCGGGCGGTGAAAACCCCCGGAAAATTCTCAGCGACAGAATTAAACACCGCCTGATGCACAAATTCTCATATTATATGCAGCGATACGGCATTGATATGTGCGTCGGCTGCGGCAGATGCATCGATGCCGAGTCAGGAACTATGGATATTCGCAAACTGCTTAAACAATTAAACGGTGAATTGACAAAATGATAAGCCATAAAAATCCATATCAGCCTATTGGCGCTGAACTCATCAATATCATCGATGAGTCACCGACGATAAAGAGTTTCGTGCTGAAACCTGAAAAACCGATTATTTTCGAGGCCGGTCAGTTTGTCGAGTTGACTGTGCCGGGCTGCGGCGAGGCACCGTTTACTCCGTCTTCAGTTCCAAGTCAAAAAGACACAATGGAAATCAGCATTATGAAAGCCGGCAAGGTAACCGCACAGCTTCATGAAATAAAGAAAGGCGCTACCCTTGGCCTTCGAGGTCCTTTGGGTAAAGGCTATCCGATAGATAATTTTTGCGGAAAGGAAATCTATATAGTCGGCGGCGGCGTGGGACTTGCTCCGATTCGTTCGCTGTTTCTGGCACTTGTCGAAAGGAAAAAAGACTTTGTCTCTATTGTTTGCCGATATGGCGCCAAGACACCGGAAGATTTTATTTACAAAAAAACCTTATTCGGCGATTGGCAGAAAATCGACGGCGTGCAGATAAAACTTACGGTTGACAAAGCCAACGGCCAGTGGAAAGACAATGTCGGCGTGGTAACGACGATACTAAAGCCGGATGATGTGAAAATCGCCAACGCTGTTGCCGTTGTCTGCGGGCCGCCGATAATGATGAAATTTGCCACATTAAAACTGCTCGAATTTGGCTTCAAGCCTGATCAAATATATCTTTCAATGGAAAAGAATATGAGTTGCGGCATAGGTTTATGCGGCCACTGTATGCTTGGAAAATATTACGTCTGTAAAGATGGCCCGGTATTTACCTATTCGCAGATAAAGGATTATCCCAAAATCTGGGACTGATTATGTCGGAAAAACTTATAATAGATTTGAAAAAATGTGAAAGCCGCACACCGCTTGATGTGCAATGCTCATATAAGCATCATCCCGCGAACAACGGCATAAATGCGCTTTTGGAAAAGATTCGCTTTGCTCTTATCTGCCGAAAGTGCAAGACTGCACCGTGCATAACTGCTTGTCCCCGCAAAGCGTTGGAGAAAGTGGATACCGGCTGGGGCGGTGAGCAGGTCCTTAAAAGGGCCGATATGCTCTGCACCGGCTGCGGTACCTGTGCGATTGCTTGTCCTTTCGGCACGGTTTATACCGAGATCGCAGCATTTGTCGATGATGTATGCGATTTGTGCAGAGGCAGACTGAAAAACAATGAAAAACCGCTTTGTGTCAGAACCTGTAAAAGCGGTGCACTTGACTGGCAGGAAATTGATGCAAAACAGAACAAGGATATGACCGAAGTTTTTGATGGTGTAGTTGCGAAAGTGGCGGGCGGTGATTTATGGGAGCCATTTTTGCCAAAAAGCCAAAAGGCA